>JAFTDR010000307.1 GCA_017454105.1 Desulfovibrionaceae bacterium
GAACTTTTCTCACACCTTAGGGTGATCTCAACCATATTGCTCAACTCGCGACGGCTGAACTCTTCTTCTTTAAGTACATTGGCGATACGTCTACCGACAAAAAGAAGACGATCCTTGGCGTCTAGAGTAGACATGCGGACTGAGAAAAGTCAGTCCTTGTACCGTGCCTAAGCCTGGTCAATCAGCCTCAGAAAACCGTGACGTGTACACAGATCGTCCAAAAGGTGCGAGGTGATTGACTGCAGTACGCTACGGTATATTGCCCGTGTCCGAAAGGATGGCAGGATTCTCCCATTTTTTACGTTAAGGGGTTTTGTATGTCGCTTAAGGAACGACTTGGTTTTGCAGAAGAGCCGCTTTTTTTGCTTGACGGAACAGCTTTTTTATATCGTTTTTTCTTCACCGGGCGGAATATGCAGCGCAGTGACGGCTTTCCGACAAATATTCTTGTTGGTATGACGCGTCTTCTTCTACGCATCCAAAGAGAGGAACATCCCCGCTATTTTCTTTTTGTGCGCGACGGTCATGGAAAAAACTTCCGCCATACTCTCTATCCCAAGTATAAGGCAAACCGCGATGTGACCCCTGAAGATCTTGTGCGACAAGTTGAGCCAACCTGCCAGATAGTTGAGGCAATGGGGCTTCCGACTTTTGTGACAGAGGGCTACGAAGCAGACGACTGCATAGCAAGTTTGGCCGCCCGTTTTTCGCAAACGAGGCCCGTTGTGATCATAAGTGGTGACAAGGATTTGAAGCAATGTCTTACGGAGAATGTCGTCATCTGGAATCTTGCGGCAAAGGAGGAGACGATCACAACACGCAAGAGCTTCGAGGAGGAGACTGGCTACACTCCTGAGCAGTGGCCCGATGTGCAGGCTCTTATCGGAGACAAGGCGGACAATATTCCCGGTGTCGCGGGGATCGGTGAAAAAACAGCGCCAAAGATTTTTTCGCTCTGCTCTTCGCTTGAAGATATTCGGGACAATATGGCAAAACTGCCCGTAAAAATTGCGCAGAAGATAAACCACCACGTCGACGAGATGTTTATCTGGCGCTCGCTCACCCGTCTTGCGACGGACTATCCGCGTGAATGGTCTCTTGATGAGCTGACTGTTGGCAGGGCGGATTTGGAGAAACTGAGGAAGCTTGCCGACGAGTATGAGCTTGTTGCGCTCAAACGCGATATCGAAAGCCAGCTTAAGGGGAGCGGAGTATCTCAAGAAGAGACAAAAAAGACGGCCGATTTGGCTGAAGAATCTCAGAAAGTCATGGACGTCCAGGAATTGAATGATCCTTCGGCACTGCCAGTAGGCGATGTCTGCGCTTTTATTTTGTCCGAAAAAGAGAGTCTTTTTTTCGCAAGCCGTGTGGACGGACAGATTTGGGAATGCCGTTATACAGGGAGCAGAGCCGCATTGTGGACCAGGCTTGCGCAGGCGGAAACACTTTGTGTTTTTGATTCCCTGAAAAAATTTTTGGCCGAGGAGAGTCCTCTGTTCCCAAATGAGAAACTTTTTGACTTAGGGCTTGCCTGCTACTTGCTCCGTCCCGAAGATACCGATTTTTCCTGGGATCACCTAGAGCGTTATTTTAGGCCGTCACTTGACGCAGGATCCGTGGGCCATGGGGGTGTAGCCCTTCTGCTCTATGAGCATGTAGCGCCGCTTATCGAGGCCAATGAACTCACAGATCTGTACCGCAAGGTTGAACTGCCACTTGTTTCCGTGCTTTTTGCTATGGAACAGAGGGGCATTGCAATCGACAAAGCGGCCTTTCAAGAGTTTTTAACTGATGTCGAGAGAGATTTGGAGGGCATCCGCACAGAAATATACACGCTTTCCGGCACAACATTTAACATCCGCTCATCCCAGCAGCTTTCCGATGTGCTTTTCACAAAACTCGGCCTTGAGGCACCGGGGAAGAAGGGACAGACCGGCCAGGCTTCAACAAGCCAGCAGGTGCTCGAAAAGCTTAAAGGTGCCCATCCTGTCATTGAGCCAATTTTGAAGTTTAGAAAACTTGAGAAATTGCGTTCCACCTATCTGGAACCCTTCCCCAAGCTTGTGGACGCACAAGGTCGTCTCCATACGACGTTCAATCAGATGGGAACTGCGACGGGCCGGCTTTCAAGCAGTGATCCCAATCTCCAGAACATTCCTGTCCGAGGGGACCTTGGCTCGCGTATGCGCTCTTGCTTTGTCGCAGAACCTGGAAAAATGCTTGTGTCCTCGGATTACTCGCAGATTGAACTCCGTGTTCTTGCGCATCTCTCCCAAGATCCTGTTTTGCTTGACGCCTTTGCCCGTGGTCTTGATATCCACGCGCAAACAGCTGCTGTTATCTATAATAAACCGCTTGACTCTGTGACGCGCGATGAGCGACGGAGTGCCAAGACAATCAATTTTGGTTTACTCTACGGCATGGGCGCCTTAAAACTTGCCCGGGAACTCTCCGTCTCGACACAGGAGGCGAAACGCTTTATCGAAAACTATTTTGCGCGCCTGACAGTTTTAAAAGAATTTTACGATGACGCCGTTGCGCGGACAAAGCGCACAGGCTACGCAGTAACGCTTTTGGGCAGGAGGAGAAGTCTGCCGGATATCCACTCATCGAATACGCAGCTTGCATCGCAGGCTGGGCGGCAGGCGATCAACACCATGATTCAAGGCTCAGCTGCCGATATAATCAAGATTGCCATGCTGCGTGTAGCACATGACGAAAAACTCTCGGATTGCCGTCTGCTTCTGCAAATACACGACGAGCTTCTGCTTGAGGTGCCAAAAGAGAGGGCACAGGAGGCCGGCAAGAGGGTTGCCGAATGCATGGAGAGCGCATTCACTCTCTCTGTGCCGCTTGTCGCAGACTGGGGATTTGGCGAGACATGGGCTCTTGCGCATTAGAGAGAGGAGGGGGCTTGTGTGGCTCGATTTCTGAAGAGAACATTTGCCCCCTCTTTTTTGTGATACGCTTGAAGCATAAGAAGATTTGGCATTCCTCCTAAAAGTATACCCGATGCTTTTCTCACGAAAGACAAGAACCGAACTCCTTTCGTGTCGCGGGGAAGAAGCATTGCGCAATCCGAGTATAAACGAGATAGGCCTAAATCCTGCCTCAAAGGGAGAGAAACTGTCTGTTTGCAGGCCAAAGGCGACTTTAAAGGAATCGTTGCGCCCAAGTATTTGTACAAGAGGCAGTTTTGACA
>JAFTDR010000308.1 GCA_017454105.1 Desulfovibrionaceae bacterium
CACCGCGACGCAGGTTGTTGAGCTGCTTGACAAACTTGCTTACAAGTACGCCGGTCTCCCCATATATCTGTTCCTTGACAACGCCAAGTACCAGAGATGCAAACTCGTTCAGGAACACGCAAAGGCACTTGGAATCAATCTTGTCTTTTTGCCTCCGTACAGCCCCAATTTGAACCTTATAGAACGTTTTTGGAAACTCGTAAAAAAAGAGCTGGGTTCCGCATACTTCAGTAATTTCGCAGATTTTTGCAAGAACATCGATCTGCTTTGCAGCACAACTCATACGGATCTCAAGGCCGAAATGGATACACTAATCGGTGAGAAGGTGCAGCTGTTTGACGGGATGACCCCCAAGAGTCCCAACTCATTTGAGCAGCCCCATAAGGCCGCTTAATGAGGGCGGAAAGGCGCGTGTTATAACGGCCTCGGCTCATTCTAAAAGGTGCAATTTTATTTCTGGCCGGAGTATATACATGGTTTGAAAGGCTTGCGCCTGTGCGAATGGATAGAGCAATCCAGCACAAAGAATTGCACACATCAACCATCGGCGGATATGACATGGATCAGATACTGTTTTTGACATTTATCCTCCACATTTAGAGTTGACTATATGAGACGTCTTCATACAGTTCTCTCTGTGCTCACATGGGTGCGAGCGTATCTATTTCTGTGTGCGCCGACTTCTGCCAAGCCTTGGGCAAAAAGGAGCCGCCCTCGTATTGCTGCCATGACAGCATTGTGCGTGCGCTGCTTTTTTTTGTTCAGGTCGATTCAGCATTAGGTACTGCACAGCTTTCTTTATTGGCACGAAATTTGCTTATACACTCGTTTTTTTTAGTATCTATGCAGCTCTTTCACAAAGGGATACGTCTTAAGGTATGAAAAAAGTTCTGTCGCACGTATCTGTGCGACATTATTTTTTTATCTCGATCCGCGTATCTGCCAGACAGCCGCAAAGCCTTGTGGCAAAAGAGCGTCAGAGGGGAAAAACGCACAGTTTATCTGTCGTGGGGACTGCATCTAAATTTCAAGGCACGCTAGCGTGGGTGAATCTTGTGCGTTCACGGCGGCGCAGGAACGGCCGATTTGCGCACGGGCGGATCCGACATGCGGATTTCCGCTACTGCGTGCGCGGTGCGAAATGGATTAGATGTGCTTGAAAAAAAAGGGTTGTCAGGTCTTGACAGCCCTTTTTGCATTCTCCCTTTACGGAGAATCCTTTGTCAGACGTGACTTTCGTCTTGTAGCATTTTTTATGAACCTCTGCCAGGGGGCCGAATTGTTACAAAAAATTATGTCCGCGCTTTTGCCGGGGAAGTGTTTTTTTTAGCTGACTTGTTCTGATCGGTTTGTGGGGCAGCGTTTTTCAGCGAGTCCAGGTAATCGGCCCATTGCTGCATCATCGTCGTTCACCCGAGATACAGGGCACGATTGTATGCGGCTCGTACCTGATTTTCCTGCACGTGGCGAGCTTAGCTTCTCTCACCTCTGAACGGCTGCTCATTCAAAGTGTGCTTGCGATGCACATTTTGTCTCGCCCATAGCCTACGACGGAGACTGTTGAGCAAACCCATATCGCTGATACTTCGCGTTTTTGACAGGGTTGAGGGAAAAACAAGCTCTCCAGTAGAATATTCTCTCTAGGTCTGTGAAGAGCTTGACTACCTGTGTGGCCAGAGGAACGATGTGTTCACGCTTCTTCTTCATACGTTCGTAGCCGCATTCACCGTGCGCAGCGCAATTTGGAATTGCGGAGAAAACATAGGGCAAAACGTACCGAAATCTGGTACGTGTCAATGGCACAAGGATTGCCGCCATATTTTTTGATGCGCGGGTTAAGAGGGCTCATCCAAGCTGTGCCGCAGCAAACTCGCAATACCCGAGCCTCGCTATCTCTGGCTACTTTGTGCGCCGTCTCAATATGTCCCTGCATGCTCCCGAAGACCAAAATGTCACGACCGCGAATTTCAGCAATGGGGATAGTACCAAAAGCCGGAATTACAATGTTTTCAACTCTTGACCGTACTGAGTGGTCAGCTTTTTTTGCTTATACTGTGGTCAGAAAAAAAGCTGCCACTTGGAGTTGAAAATACCAGGCTAAAGTGCAGACTCCCGTTCGCAAAAATGTAAATTTGTTTCTGGCTGGAGTATATTTTCCAGCCATTCACGGACTGTCTTTTCAAACGTAACAGGCGAAAGGAGCCTGCTTCGCCCGTTTCTGCTCCTTTTCCCCTAGCTCGAAGCGTTCTGTGGAAAATCAATGTTTGGACGGTATACCGTCATTTTTGAATCTTTGGTATATCGTACTCGATAGTATGAAACAAGAAACCCGCATGAATAGCGGGTTTCTTGGCGATTTGGGGGGATTTTTGGCACAAAAAAAAGCCCTCATAGAGGGCTATATACATTTGGTGGAGACGGGGAGAGTCGAACTCCCGTCCGCAAATATTCCGCACTGAGCGTCTACAAGTTTAGTCAAGGTATGTCTCTCATCCTGCGTTTGCCCCCTAACCGGCGTGCAGAACCAGTCATCCAGAAGAATCTCACGTCCTCTCCCTGTCTGACACCAGAAAGGCCGCCAGCCTGATGCGTGTCGCCACAGAGGAAGTATCAGGCGTCGTCCCTCGTGACGTGCCCTCTATTGGGGCATTGCCCTACTGCTTACGCAGCGCAGGCGTATTCGTAATCGTTCTTGGCAATTACTGTTTTGCCGCTTTTTACGAGGCCAGCGGCGCCTCGACTTGCAACCCAGACTTCACTATCCACGTCGAAACCAATGCGTCCCCGATTTGTTTGCTTATGATGCCTAAATGAACTTTCGCAAGACTAGTTCTTTGCTGCGTATTTGTCAATAGTTTTTTTGCCTGTTGTGCAAGACCAGGTTAAAGCCTGTCCCTTGGCTGAGCAGGCCTGCACACAATCGCAGCATTGTGTGCAATCCCTACGGTTTGGCCCAAGTATGTGTCTGGGATTTAGGCCGAGTGTGCAGGCCTGTCTGCAGGGTGCTTCCCCCTTGCATGTGCAGGCCTTCGGATTCCAGCGTATGCGCAGGCCCAGACAATTGTCTGGAAGAGAGCCGGATGCAAAACCCAGGAGGACGGACTGCGGGCATACGTACCGGCACCAGAGACGTTTTCCTGTGGCCAATTCAAGAAGAAGAGCCAGAATGGGGAGGGCTGCGGCTATGAGAATTGCCAAGACAGTTTCATTCTGCCAGGCAAGGAGCGGCAGAAGCGAAAGTTCCCCAGGGAAGGAGATAAGTCCAAGAAGAGGGTAGGAGAAGATCAGAAAAACAAGCAGTGCAAAAGCAAGCAGGCCGCTTTTAACTAAGAAAGCCTGTTTGAAAGGAGTCTGTTTAGGATGCGCGTTTTTGCGGTGGACGAGTTCAGAAAGAAAGCCGTATGGGCAGATCCACGAGCAAAAGATGCGGCCGCAAAGCAGGGCGATTATGAGTGTGAACCCTGCCCCAAAGAGAAGGCGCATTCCTGGCCAGTTGCCGCAAAGAGTCTGAAGCGTTGCTACGGGGTCGGCAAAGGGGATTGGGCCAAGGCGTAAGGCAAAAAGGCTGCCGCGTATCGTCTCACCAAGCCAGGGAAGAATGCAGAATCCAAGAAAAACAAGGAGTTGAACGCAGCGTCGTATAGAGCGTATGTGTTTCATGCGTTACTCCCTTTTTCTATTGGAGGAACGGCAGAAGGAGGCAGCATAGGCGAGGCTGCGGGTATGACGGTGACAGCATCCGCCGGGCAGACATAGACACAGACACCGCAGCCGACACAGGCCGTGGTCATTGCAGGATTGAGGCCATGGTCCAGGACAACGGCGGATCCCCGGAGAGGACAGCGGTCATAGCAGGTCATGCACATAATGCCGTCTGTGTAGTTGTGGCAGCGGTCCTTTAAAATATAGGCCTGGCCCATGGCCACCTTGGGGATTTCCGTAAGCGACGCATCAAGCGCTCCTGTCGGGCAGGCCGGCGGACACTTCATGCAGAGATAGCAGGGGATTTCTTTCGGATCAATTTCCGGTGTGCGTCGTGAAAGGCCGAATCCTGTGCGGAGACGTATGCTCTTATGGGGACAGACAGCCGCACATTGGCCGCAGCGGACGCAAAGGTGAAGAAAGCGCTTTTCTGAGACCGCTCCAGGAGGTCTGAGCGGAGGGGAAAAAAAACTCATAAGCCGCATCCCGCAGTTTCAGAGGGTGAACAAGGCATTGTGCCGTCACATTCGAGATCGTCTTCGTAATTGGCGTAGACAAGATTGAGTTCAAGAACACCTGGGAGATCGGCTATTTCCTTGAGTGTGCCTGAGAGCGCATCTGAGGGGCATTCCACAACAAGGATGAGACCCTTTTGCGCGGCATTTTCCGGTGTATCTTGTATCTCAAGTATGTCCTGCCGTGCAGTCAGGGACGTGTGCAGCGCTTTTCTGTCAGATTCTGAAATATTCAGAAGAAGACTTGCAATCGCCATGATACCTCCCTGACTGCACTCTTTTTTTATGCCTTGCGCAGGCGTGCGGCGCAAATTTTGTATTCAGGTTCGCGCGAACCGGGATCTGTCGCATCCAAAAAGAGTTTGTTGACGAGTTTTTTTGAATCGAAGAACGGAACGGCGATAAGACCTGGACGGCAGACATCGCTTACGCGCGCAGGCAATTCCATAGAGTCGCGGCGGGTTTCGACTATGACGGTGTCGCCGTGTTTGATATTGAGTTTCTTTGCGTCCTCGGCGTTTATTTCAACAAAGGCGTGCGGATTGGCCTTTAAAAGCTCGGGAACCTTGCCTGTCATGGTTGCCGTATGCCAGTGGTCGATGACGCGCATGGACGTAAGATAGAGCGGGTATTGCACATCAGGTTCCTCAGCGGCACCCTTTGCTGGGCGCATGAAGATGATGGCCTTGCCGTCGGGCTTGCCGTAGAAGAAGACCCGGTAGGGGTGATCGGCCGGAACAAGCGGATCCTCGCCGCGGACAAAACGCATCTTTGTTCCAGGATGAGTCTCTGACGGGCAGGGCCAGAGAATGCCTGAGGCTTTTCGTAAGCGATCCCGAGTCATACCCGAGAAATCGTATGTCGTGCCCTTAGAGACCATGCGCCATTCGTTCCAGACGTCTTCGGCGTTTTTGAAGTTGACAAGTTTGGGATCAACGCCTGCGCGTTTTGCGAATTCAACAAGGGTGTTCACTGTGGGGCGAACCTGTCCCGGTCCGTCGACCGCTTTCTCTGTGAGCGAGTAGCGACGCTCACCGCAGCCGTACACTCCGTCACGCTCGCACCAGAAAGCCGGGGCGAGAATGAGATCGGCATACTGGAGGGTTACGGCATCGGGGAAGGCTTCGATGCTCACAATGAAGGAATCGGGATTCGACATCGCCTTGTGGAACTTGTTCAAATTGGGGAGCGTATGCGCGGGATTTGTCTCACAGATGATCACGCATTTGATATCCCCTCGTCCTAAAGCCTCGAAGAGAGCAACGGTGTGCGGGCCGACCTTGGGGGAGATGCGGCCTTCAGGAAGTCCCCAGAGCTTTTCCATTTCAGCCCTGTGTTTGGGATTGGCAACTTGACGACCCGCCGGCAAAAGGTGGGCGAGGGATCCTGTGTCGCGCACGCCGCCGCAGGCGTTTGGCTGACCTGTCAGCGAGAAACTTGTTGCGCCTGGACGGCAGATCTGGCCTGTCAGAAGATGGAGATTGTGGATGAGATTGTTGGCGAAGACTCCCTGGACGCGCTGGTTGATACCCATGCACCACAGGCTCATTGTGGCTGACGATTCGGCAAAAGTGCGGGCTGCCGTGCGGATTTGCTCAACAGGGACTCTGCATATTTCGGCGGCTTTCTCTGGGCGGTATTGCTCAAGAAAGGCTTTGTACTCGTCAAAGGTCGCGTTGTTGCCTTCGGGATTTACGAAGTTGACATGACGCTGCCAAAAACGGGGATTGTCGAGTTCCTCATTGATAATGACCCAGGCCATGCTGTGCATAAGGGCAAGGTCAGTGCCTGGACGGAAAGCGATATGCATGTCCGCGATACGCGAGGTATTGGTCCGCCTCGGATCGGCGACGATGATTTTGACACCCGGTTCAACCTGTTTCCGACGCGCTATGCGCCGGAAGAGAACAGGATGCGCCTCTGATGTATTTGAGCCGATGATGAAGAAACATGTCGCTTTGTCGATGTCTTCATAGGTGCCCATCGGTTCGTCTTTGCCGAATGTCGTGGTGTAGCCGCCAACAGCTGAAGCCATGCAGAGGCGGGGATTGCCGTCAACATTGTTGGTGCCAAAGCCGCCCTTGAAAATTTTGTTCGCAAGGTAGCTTTCTTCAGTTAAACATTGCCCCGAGCCATACCAGGCGACAGAATCAGGACCAAACTCGTCAATGCTCTTGCGGAATTTGGATGCCATGAGATCCAGGGCCTCATCCCAGCTGATTGGGGTGAGCGGCCCGCCCTTGGTTTTGCGCACCATGGGTTGGGTTACCCGCTCCTTGCAGTTTAAGACTGGGATCAGCAAAGAGCCTTTAAGACAAAGGAGACCTGCGTTGTGGTTATTCGGATCGCCCTGGATGGCGACGGCTTTGCCGTTTTTGACCCCGATTAAGACCCCGCAGCCTGTGCCGCAGTAGCGGCAGACACCCTTGACCCACTTGTCGGGCTTGTTTTTGTCATCAGCCAGGGCGCGGGACGGAAACCCTGCGCCACACGCTGCGGCCATTGCGGCCGACAGTGCCATGGTACGAAGAAAATCTCGACGGGTGGTGTACATCTCTCGACCTCGCAATGATAGTGGCGTTTAGAGTTCGGTTTGTGTGCTTGGGGTGCGGAATTCGTACACATTCCCGTGCATGGGACTCTGGTGGTGGGGATGGCAGGTCATGCAGTTGCTGTTTTTGCCGAACTTGGCCTGCATCTGCTGAATTGCCAGGGAATGGCAGCGCGCGCACACATCAACGCCAGGGGCACGGGTGAAGGGCTGGGCACCGCTTCCGTCTGGCAGACCGTGACAGGTCTGGCAGCGAACAAGAATAACCCCGTGCTTACTTTCATACCATTCCTGGGCCACGCGGGCGGTCGCTTTCATATGGCACGCGTAGCAGTCTCCATCCATACCCTCTGCTTTGAGATGTTTCGCCGCTTCACACCGAACGGGCGGAAAAGCCCACGACATGTAGAGAAAATAGCCGCCCACCAGAATACAGAGAGCGAGCAGGGAAAAGAGGACTCTTTTGAGCGTCATGGCCTTTTCTCCTTGAGTTTGAGCGCAAAGGGTTGGTTCAAGGGGATACGCGCATCAAAGGCCGGCAGGTGCGCCAGATTGTGGTGGCAGCCTACGCAGCCGCTTCTGGCCTGACCGTTTTTGCCCTCGTAGTTTTCGTGCGCCAGACGGCCCTCAACGGAAATAGGCCCGTCACCTTTGGCATTGCGTCGTAAATCCTTGTGACAGGCCAGGCAGTTGGCGTCATCGGTAAAACGGCGGGCGATAGGCTGCATCTCCGCGCGGTCAAGCTCCTCATCGGGGTAGAGGGTGTGGACCCAGAGATCTTTGATGCCCATCCAGCCTTTTGCTCCCAGCATGCGAACGAGATTGCCTGAGGGAATATGGCACTGGGAACACCCGATTTCTTTGCCCTTCGCATCCTTGGCGTGGGGGGAGACACTCTGCTCCGCCTGGTAGACACGCATTTCGTGACAGGATAGACAAAATGCTGTCTTGGAGGAATAGTGTATACCCGCTGACGCCAGGACAACAAGGACCGCCAGAACGATCCCTCCTATTTTTAACACTCGAATCGACGGCATACCGTCTCCTATGGGCTGAGGATACTAGCGCGATCCTGTCTTTTCGCGCCATCTATCATGGGTTCGTTGGCTCGTTTCTTCCGAGAAAAAGCGTTGGCAATTGGTCACAAGTTTGCAGCGCATGCAAAAACTAAAAAAATCTTCATTTTATAACAAATATGACAGATTTTTTACCTGCTTTCTGTGATTGGAATCACTGAACAAACCGGCTCAAGCCGCAGACCAAAGGCTATTTTTGTCCTAGGCCACATAGTCCGCCCAAAAAAGCTCCCTCAGCGGTGCTGCAGAAACAAGAGAAACTGCCGAAAGAAAAGATTGTCGGGATCCTCGTCTCTGGCCCTTTGTGCGTAGGCCAAAGCGCTCTTGACTTCGCCGTGTCCATAGGCCTCCTGCGCTTCATGGATAAGACGGTAGCCCACCGTGCAGAGGGACAGAAGACTCTCAACTTCTGGCTGCTCGTCAGGAAGTTCCTCTTCCGTGTACACAAAAAGCGCTTTTCGCGGTGCAGGGTGAAAGACTTTGTTTGGCTGCGCAAGCGCTTCGCAAAGGAGGTCAATATCGACAGTGAAATCAGCGTCTCTTTCAAGACGGGCATCTATCGCGGGTGAGACAAGACCAGAATAGGCGCATTCTTTGTACGGGAGAATTTTTGCGCTGTAATTTTTAATCCAGCTTTCCGAAAAGATTTCAAGAACACGAAAACCTCTGTCCGCGTACACAAGATTGGCGCCGCCTGCACCGTGCCAGGCAACGATACGCTTTGCCTGGGCGAAAAGCTCCATCTGCTCACGAATAGGGAGTCTTGCCGTGTCAACTGGAGAATAGGCAAGACTGCGAAGAAAATCCCGCACCTTGTCGGCATTGATGGCAATAGCCTTCCTTGTTACGCCAAAAGCGCGATCGATAAAAAGAGACAGTGTCTGGCCTTTTTTTGCCTGATGCCCAAGAAGGGCATCGCGCTCGCGCGCAAACGACTCAATTACATCCCCATGCATGGCGTCTGTATCGATGTACAGATTTGAGAAGGAGCATTCTTCAAAGGTGTAGCGCACGTCGTTTTCAAGAATGACAATCCGCCTCTCGTCTATCCCAAAGGTCGCAAAGAGTTTCTTCTGCACGGGGTTAAGACGGTAGGCTGCGCACTTCATGCGCCTGCGGAAAAAGTATCCAGAGTTCTTGGCAAAAAGGTAGGCTCCCAGTGTCTGGAGTGTTGTGTGGGCGTAGTTGTTCCAGTAATAGTTTTCAAGAAGGAAGTAGCTCCCAGAAAGAAAAACAGAGGGAGCCGTTGAAAAGGAGTACAGAGGTGTTGGAACAAAGCGGTTTAGGACATGCTGATAAAAGGGCTTGTAGCGCGAGATAAGACCCGAGTTTACAAGGAGTCGATTAAAGCAGGTCAGATGCTTTGCTGTAAAGAAAATGAGGGGACTCTCATCTGGGAGGGAGAGAGTGTGAGCGGATATCTGGCAGCGGGAATCAGTATACAGAGAAATGTTCATAGTGTGCTATACATATATACGGTGGCTCAATCAACGTGTATAAAAAATGTGCCTATACAGTTTCGACATTTCGTTAGGCTTACGAGAAAAAATCAACTCAATTTCCAGATATTAAATAGAGCTTTTAAGACGAAAAGCCTATGCGACCCTCTGTAGCCAAACAGATCACTTTGAGCGAAAAGTTTTTTTTGAGTTGGAAGATCCGAAGGACTGTGGCTCTACCCGCATAGCGAACTTGTCTGTCTGGAATGTACGATCGATGGATAATCTCAATTTCCGAGTACGAATTATACTACAATTCGAGAACTTGAATGCAATGAGTATCTACCCCCGCACTGCGAGAGTATCTGGCCTCTCTGCCATAAATCAGTTTCTTGCAATCAATAAGTAGAATCGTACTATTTTAGAACTTGAACTTCTCATTGGCAATCGGCTTCTACCAACATGCCTTGAGCTAATCGCTTGCAGTCAACCCCCGAATTGTAATAGTACGTATCCGCTCACGGGAGAGTAGCACAACGCAGTTTGATATACTGCGGTCAGAAGAAAAGTTGCTGGGCTTGAACAGACGAGCGCAGCCCTCCGTTTGCAAAACATCAGTTTGGTTTACGTGCACCGGCTGAACCTCGCACTTCCTTTAAATATTGGAAGGATGTTTGCGCCCCATGACCGTATAGTTCTGTATGAGAGAGCGTTTACTCCGTTGAGCGGATACAATAGTACTGTTGACCCATGAGGGAATACGCTTATGTCGATGAGTAGCCAGCTTTCTATCGAAAGAGAACTACGTATCAATTGCCATAAGGGATTTTCTGTCACCATGTGAGTAGTTACTATTTACTTTCATGAAATTTATTTTATAATTTTCTTCAAAAAATATAATCATTTATATTTTGAAGATAATTATTTGCATTTATATACTGTATTTCGCCATCATTGTTATCTCCCATGTATATAATTGCCTTTTTCTTGATATTCCCAAAGAAATATTCCGCTAACTGATTGAGAGATGTGCTTTTTAGCCAGTGTCCCTGCCTCTTAGATATATGCTTGCTATGTTTTATTTCATATATTTGACATGTATTATCGCTTTTGCTGTAAATTAACATATCATATTCGCCACAGGGTGTATTTTCATTATTGTTAAATTCTACTTTATAGACATCAAAATTTGAATTTTTTTCGAGAGCTTTACGTGTTTCATTTCGAATGATTTCCTCGAGAATACGACCATTAGACATGTTAAGAAACATGGTATATAGCTCATTTTTTTACTGTTGTGTTAATTTTCCTGATTGTATAAAAGTGTCATTAGTTAGCGTGTTGATAAGTGTTTTTGCATGATTATAGCGCAAGCCAGGTTGAACGCATATATTACAGTCTTTATCTTCTATGCATATAGGATCTGAATTATATTGTGGAGATATTACGTAGGTTTTGTCAGGGACAAATAAATCAAGATCATATAAGTATTTTTTTAATCTTTGCATTTGTTCATCTGTAACTTCATGTAAAGTTTTGTCGTTTGTGATCGCAAGCGATTTCATCAAATTATTAATTAGTTTTTCAATATTAATTTTGTTAAATGTTTCATATGGAATGTTTCTCCAGGTATCTTTAGCAATGTTGTTTATTCCATCTTCCAGATCTTTAGGGAAAAATTTTCTTTGAACTGTCTCAAGTATTATATAATGATTTTCTCTTTCAACTATACGATTAATTATTCCAGTTAATAGACCATCATAATATAATTTAAATAAGTCATGAAAACTTCTTCTGCCACTTTCTGTCTCTAATGAATATTGGATATTTTGAGCAATTGCAGAATCTATATATTCATATGTCTTTGTAGAATTTGCGAAAGAGAAGCAATCAACTTTATCTTTTTCAGTATATTCGTGGCAAAGTGTTCCTCCGTATTCAATATATGTATCAAGATCTCCTAATTTGATTATTTTTTTCCATTCTTTAAAGGGTATGTAGGTTGTTCTCCCCTCGTATACTCTATCGAATAACCCATTTCCATTAGCAAAATAAAATTTTAGTGAATCAGTTCCTGTTAATATTATTTTCATTCCCATGCCACTAAAAATATCTGGAAGAACAGCGCTTCCATTTGTAAAATCTACTGCCTTTGTTGCTTCATCTATTAAAAGGACTCTGACACCATTATTGTATAATTCTTTAATATCTTTTTTTAAAAGGGATATTCTATCTCCATCTTCAACTTGCATAATTGCTGCTTTCCCGAGTTTTTTTGCTTCTTCAGATATCAATGCTTGTAAAGCAATAGTGGTTTTTCCTGTTCTTCTAAGACCACGCAAAACGTAAACGTGCATTGCATCTGAACTTTTTAAATAATCTATAACATTATTATACAAATCTCTGTGATCCCATTTTGATACTATATTTATTCTTTCTTTCAATTCGTTAATATTTTGAATGATTGCCATGGTTATTCCTTGCTTTAATGAATCGAGAAATTCTCTTTTTTATTTTCCTTCAAAGTATGAAGAATGTATTTCAAATTGAAGAGTAGATCGAGTACAATTCGAGAAGTTGATTGCAATAAGCCATACCTCTCACATGTGAATCTGGTTTCTAAGCCATAAAATCTATCTCTTGCAATCAACTTGTAGAATCGTAATACAATTACAATGTATACAGTCAGCTAAACAGAATAGAACGCTTTTTGTACCGCCCTCGTCTGTTCGGTTGAATGCGCCTTTAAGCCGGCCTCCAATCATCCCAAAAGCGGCAGGATGTTGTGTTTTTCAGAATATACGATTTGAAAGACTATACAACCAGAGTAGTTCCGTTGACAGGAAAGCCGATACGGAAAAGTGTAGGTGAAGTCAGACGCGATATAATTAACTTACAAAAGAACTTGAGCAGACGGATGAGTGGGTAGATGAGATGAAAAGATTGAATCCTTGACAGTAGACCCAAATCAAGTGCGGAATGATTTGCGGTATCTGTTCACGGGTGTACTGCGAAGTTCGCTCTAGAGCTGCCTTCCATTCATCTCTAATGCGGCAGAAGTCTCTGCAGACAATGGTGTAATTTGAAGAGCTATACAACCGGCGTAGTATCATCTGTGAGAGCATCGGAGAAGTGTACAGAATTTTTTGATGACCTACTTTGTTAGCCCAATATCTCATCTTGTGCGATCAGTGGGCATCTGAGATAAGTCATAATTATTTGATTTTTTTTTCATATTTTAAGTAGATAATATATATAATACCGTTATTATATTTAATTATTAACGCACTAAACAGCGATTGATTCGATAAATAAATTATTAGATAATAATTTAATCATTACTTTTTGCATTTAATAAAAGTATTGAACCTTGACAGATATTTTGTATTTTTAGCTATAATTCCGAAGTGTTTCAGCGTTAATTAAATATAGTTAATGGCTATATTGGAATGGATAATATTGATTCTTCTAAAGTGTTTTTCTTGATATTTTTGATTTATTA
>JAFTDR010000309.1 GCA_017454105.1 Desulfovibrionaceae bacterium
CAGCTGCTCAGAATCGAAGAGCAGTTAGAGGGCTCTGAATTCTTTGGCCCAATCTTCCAGAGCCTCTATATGAAGGACGATAAATAAGCATTACATGACAAGAGACCTGCAGACACTCTGCAGGTCTCTTCTTGCTCAAAAAGGACATCTATGCTGCTACTCGACGGAAGAATCTGCGCGCAGGAATGCAAGAAGAAACTGAAAGAACGTGTCCTTGCGGACACAGCTCTGGGCTTTAGACCGCCGGGCCTTGCGGTCATCATGGTCGGAGACGATCCGGCCTCGGCCATCTATGTCCGCAATAAGGAAAAAGAAGCAAGCCTGCTCGGCATATCCGCGCAGACCTGCCATCTCCCCCGCGCAACAACAGAACAGGAACTGCTTGCGCACATCCATGAATTCAATGCTGCGAGTGATATTGACGGAATTCTTGTTCAACTCCCGCTTCCCCCACACATCTCTGCCTCATCCTGCCTTCTCGCCATATCCCCGGACAAGGATGTGGACGGCTTCCACCCAAACAATGCCGGCCGCATGACCCTTGGCCTTCCAGGACTCCGCCCCTGCACCCCCCAGGGAATCGTCGAACTGCTCTCGTTCTACCATCTCTCACCGGCAGGCAAAAAAGCTGTTGTTGTCGGCCGATCGAATATCGTTGGCAAACCCCTGGCCATTATGCTCGCAGAACCCCTCGAGTACGCAAACGCGACTGTGACCCTCTGCCACTCGAAAACGGCAAATCTCGCAAAGGAATGCCGCAGTGCCGATTTTCTCTTCCTCTCCGTCGGCTCTCCGCGCATGTTTGGCAGAGACTATGTGAAGGAGGGGGCTGTCGTTATTGACGTTGGGATCAACAGGACAAAGGAGGGCATAGTCGGCGATGCCGATAGAGCTGCCCTTGAAGACCGCGTTTTAGCGATCACGCCCGTTCCGGGCGGCGTAGGCCCCATGACCATTGCCATGCTGCTTAAAAACACGGTCAAAGCCTGGGAACAGAACCGCTAAAGGACGCACACCATGTACCGCAACGCGAAAAACGTCGGCTACTATATGATAGGCAAGGGCTCCTTGGCCCAGCTTGACGATGTCTTAGCCCTTCGCAGGGAAAAGGAGAAGGGCCCGGCTGTCTTCTTTTTTGACCATTTCTTCAAAGACTCCGATCTGCCCAAAAAAGTCCCCTGCCAAAGCACTGATATTGTCCTCTTCGTTGACACAAGCGATGAGCCAACAACAGAAAGCGTTGACTCTGCGACCAAAACAGTCAAGGACGCCTTACACGGTGCCCTCCCCTGCGCCATGCTCGCTTTTGGCGGCGGATCAACCATGGACACCTGCAAGTGTGTGGGCAATCTGCTCACAAACGAGGGCAAGGCAGAAGACTATCAGGGCTGGGAATTGGTCAAGCATCCAGCGCCCTATAAGATAGCCCTCCCCACCCTCTCAGGCACAGGATCTGAGACATCGCGCACAGGCATTGTCTGCAATGAGGCAAAAAACATCAAACTCGGCATGAACAGCGATTTCACCATGTTTGATCAGGTCATTCTCGATCCGGATCTGACACGCACTGTGCCGAGAAACCAGTATTTCTACACAGGCATTGACACCTATATGCACTGCTTTGAGAGCATAACCGGCTCCTACAGAAACGCGGTTGTTGACGCGCTCTCCGAGAAAGCAATTGACTTGTGCAAGCGCATCTTTCTCTCCCTTGACATGATGAGCGATGAGAACCGGGAACTCTTGATGATCGCCTCCTTCCTTGGCGGCATGGCTGCTGGCTTTGTCGGCACAGTGCATCCTATCTCAGCAGGACTCAGCATGGTCTTGCATATGCACCATGGCCTCGCCAACTGCTACGCCCTCTCTGTGCAGGAAGACATCTATCCCAAGGAATACCGGGATTTCATGACCATGATCGAGCGGCAGCATATTGACCTGCCAAAGGGCATCTGCAATGGCTTAAGCGACGCGCAGTTTGATGCGCTCTATGACGCGAGCATTGTCCACGAAAAACCGCTCTCAAACCGCTTAGGCCCACAGTTTAAAGAAATCTTTACCAAGGAAAACGTCATCGGACGTTTCAAGAAGATGTAGCATGGAGCGTAGAATCCCCTTTAGCGGCCGGTCGATAGACTACACAGAAGAAGAAATCGCCTGCGTTGTTTCGGCAATGCGCACAGCCGATCCCTTAACCCAAGGCCGGTACATGCGCGAATTTGAGGAAAAATTTGCCAACTACCAGGGTGTTCCAAGCGGCACCTGCTTCACAACCTGCAATGGCTGCGCGGCCCTTGAGATGAGCGCCCAATTATGCCGCTTTCAGCCAGGCGATGAATTTGTCATCCCCTCGCACACCTTCACTGCCTCCTGCTATCCCTTTATCAAAAAAGGGGGTACTCCGGTCTGGGCGGATATCGATTTGGCGACACGGGTTGTGACACGGGAGAGCATTGAGCGCGTTTTGACAAAGAAGACAAAAGCCGTTGTGGTTGTTCACCTCTACGGTTATGTCGCCGATATGCCGGCCATCGTTGCCCTCTGCCGCGAGCGCAATCTCCTGCTCATTGAGGATGCCGCACAGGCAATTGGCAGCGAAGTTGACGGAAAAAAAGCTGGATCCTTTGGTGATATCAGCATCTTCTCCTTCCACTCCCACAAGAATCTGACAACCCTTGGCGAGGGGGGGATGATTTTTGTCCGGGATCCCAAGGCTGCAGAACTCATCCCAATGCTCCGGCACAACGGCCACTGCGCCTACACGTATCCTCGGGAGGACTACTGGAAACCCGCCATGGGCAATGTCGATCTTCCAGAACTTGACGGCACAAGGCTTATGCCGAATAACCTCTGCCTAGGCGAAATCGAATGCGCGCTCGGCGCAAAAATGCTTGAGCGCATCGACACAATCAATGCGGAAAAACGCGCACGGGCCATAGCCTTCATCGACGCTCTTGCCGACTGCCCAGAACTTGAATTCCACAGGGTGGACAGCCGCCGCCACAACTACCACCTGCTCGTCGCCCGTGTGACAGAAGGGCCAGACTTCCGCGATCGCCTGCTGCGCGCTCTGCACGATGAGAAGGGAATACAGTGCGTTGTGCAGTACATCCCCTTAAACCGCTACGATTTCTATAAAAAACTGGGATTTGCTCAAGCTAATTGCCCAAATGCGGACACCTTCTTCGACAGCATGATCTCCTTCCCCTTCCATCACCGTCTCGGAGAGGACGATGTTCAGTATATGCTTGAAGCAACACGCGACATTCTCCGCAGATTGAGGACCGCGTGAAAGAGCGCTGTCTCGTTATCCCGGCACTCAAAAAGCACGCCGTAATCCCCGATCAGCTCGTCAAAAAGCTGGCCGGGGAAACCTTGATTGAGCGGGCCATACGCACAGCGCGATCCGTGTGCCAGGGACAGGATGTCTACGTTGTTACAGACAGTCAAGAAATTGGCTTAATTTGCGAGCGCAATGGCGTTATCCCGCGCATCAATGCGAATTTCCGTTTTGCAAGCAGTGACCTTGTCGCAGAAATGCAGGCTATTTTAAACGATCTTGCGAAGGACTATGCCTTTGCTATCATTTTACGCGCAAGCTGCCCACTGCTCACCTGGATTGACATAGAAAAGGCCTGGAAAACCTTTCGCGAAACCCAGTCGGACATTCTTGTCACAGTCAAAAAAGTTCATCAGCGTCTCTGGAACTTGAAAAACGGCACGCTTGAGCATTTTTTTGACGACAGAGAGCGTCCTCTTGTTCTGGAAAGCAGAGCGCTCATCATTGTGCGCCTAGGCCTTCCAGACACAAAGAAAGCGGCTGTCCGGCCCTATTTCCTCGACGAGCAGGCTATTGAGATCGGAGGCTATCAAGACTGGTGGATTTGCGAGCGTCTCCTTATGCGCCGCCATATTGTCTTTGTTGTGGCAGGCTATCCGGCAATCGGCATGGGACATGTGTTTCGGGCGCTTATGCTCGCGCACGAAATCACAAACCACAAGATAACCTTTGTCGCGACAGCCAAGAGCGAACTCGCCGTTGAAAACATTGCCATGCGAGACTACAAGGTACTCCGCGAGGAGGGAGGCGACCTTGCTCGGACTGTCCTCTCCCTGCACCCCGATCTTGTCATCAACGATTTTCTGAACACCCCAGAAGACTATATGGAAGCGCTTCGGGCAAGCGGCGTGCATACTGTCAATTTCGAAGACGACGGCCAGGGGGCTCTTAAGGCAGATCGGGTGATCAACGCGCTCTATGAAGAACCACACGCGGATCCGCGTTTCTGTTTCGGTCCTCGCTATTTCTGCCTGCGAGACGAATTCCTTGAGGCACGACGCAATCCCCTGCGCGATTGTGTCAAAACGCTCCTCATCACCTTTGGGGGCACAGATCCCACAAACTGCACGCGTCGGGTTCTTGACATAGTCGAGCCCATCTGTCGGGCATACGGCATACGCATCCGCATTGTCTCTGGTCCTGGCTACGCGCACAAAGAATCGCTGGAAGAGCATATAAAAACTCTCCAAAATCCCTATGTCACCTTCACCCATGCGACCAATATCATGAGCCGCATGATGGAGGGCGCCGATCTGGCTATCTGCTCGGCTGGACGCACGGTCTACGAACTCTGCCATATGCGCATTCCGGCTCTGGTCATAGCCCACCACGAGCGCGAGGCACGCCACACCTTTGCGCGTCCAAAAAATGGCTTCGCCTTTGTGGGCCTTATGCAGCGCGTGTCAGACGTAAAGATTCGCAATGTCTTTTTGGCTATGCTCAAACAAGACCGCAGAGCGAGGTTCTGGAAAAGACAGAATGCCCTCGATTTTACCAAAAACAAAGCATCCGTGATACGCTTGATCGAAGAGCTGCTTGAGCGCTGACAAAAAAAACAGCCCCCCGCGCGTCTTTTGCGCGGGGGGCTGTTTGCAACTCTCATAAGTCTACGAATACGCAGCGTCACTCATTTCTGCGCGATCGCCCCTGGCAAGCAAAAAGAGACCTTTGACACTGGGGTATGCGCAAAAGACGCTCTTTTGTTTGCTTAAGGGCTATACAGACAGGGGGCGCCACGTGTGCCTAGGAAATCTTTTCTGCCCCTATTGGGAAGCACAGCAATCGTACATCGCAACGCTCGCAAGACTGCTTTTTTGATCAAAGGGTGTGCTACTCGCCAAGAAAAACGGCCCTGGTAGGTCACGGCAGGGGACTGGCCCAATCGTCAATCATCTCTGCTTGCGGAGAGGGGGTACGTTTTTTTGCTGCTTCTCTACTCGACGGCACAGAGATTCCTCCCTGCAGCGCGTAGTTTGCCTGGCGGGTACTGACCAATCGAGGGCCCACTCCTTTGTCTCTTGAGGGAGAAACAGTATGCGGCCGGGTATATCTCAAGAATCGTTGAAGGCGCCGTCCCCACAAGTATGTGTCAACATGCCGACGACTCGGCAGCACTGGCTAGGACAGGTCTGAGAGCGAACACACTGTTTGGGCATAGACCCAACCACATACTGCTTCTCCCACGAGCTCAAAAGAAGAAAGATTGTTCAGATCTGCAACGATTTCGTCGATCAAGCCCGTATGCGCCTGCGCAGCATACAAAGAGTTGCGTACGCAGCACGACCAATAGGAACGTCTCAAGCCACATTCACATTTCGGGTTGACGTTGATCTGAAAGAGGCATTCAACAACGCGGCCCAAGCGAGTGACAGAACGAGTGGGCAATTATTACGAGATTTCATGCGGGAGTCCGCGAACAAGCGTCGAAAATGACGTACAATGAATGGTTCAAAGACAAGGTAGAGGCTGGCCTTAGAGATGGTCGAGAAGGTTGTGTGATAAGCCATGAAGAATCAAAAGCCCGATCTCAAGTCCGGCGCGAAGAACTGTTAGCAAAGGCACATATGTGTCAATAAAATGCAATGGTCATTTTCTGCCGAGTAAGATACCGATCGCCTCATTCGATATATAGCTGAAGAGGATATTGATATTGCACTCTCTTTGGATAGGCGTTTTGATGAAATAGATGATATACTATCTCAATTTTTTATAGTGGTCACATCATAAAGGTACACAGTACAAGAAAATTTGCAGCACAAGAAAACTATATTTTTGTATAAAACACCTATAATGATACTATACTGATTGATGCGATTCTCCACGCCGCACAACACTATCCCCCTTTATGGAACAGAGCAGAATGAGACATATTTGTAAGCAAACAGCCTCCTGTCAAAGGGAGGCTGTTTGGTATGCTTGCCATGTCTATGTTCCAATGGATTCATGCCAATAATCCGGCTGGATTGGGGGCAAGGATAAAGCGAAGACCAAGGTTTTTTCCGTGAGAATGAAAGCCGAAAGAAACTACTCTCGGGTAGATGTGCGGGTCGCCCCGCACCCCCCTACGGAACCGGACGTGCCCTATTAAGGCCTAGCTTTGCGTCGCGGCTCTTCAAATACACATTTTGGCTAGTGTAGGCCAAACAGTTCGCCATATTTCACGTATTTTCGAGTTCATCGTTGCAACTCGTGGGCCGCCTCCACTGCGCGCTGCGAGGCTTTCGGAGTCCACCCGTTGCAGGGATTTGTGATACGTAGAGGAATCTATAATTTTTGGGAGCGGGGGGATGCATGAGTACAGAAAAACTCTCAATCGCCTATGATGGACCAGCTCTCGCTGAACACGAGATAAATACACGTGTCATTGCTCCTGCGCTACTCGCGCTATCCGATCTTTTTGATGAGGCGAACAAAGTCTTAAACGGAAAACGAGCAAAAATACACGTAAATATCCGAGGATTATTTACAAGCGGACGTTTCGGCTTTGACATATCCGTCCGGCAGACAATTGTGCAAGCAATCACAAATCTTGCATCATTGGCGACAGTCCATTCCGCAGCAAATCTTGTTACGTTTCTCGGCCTTGGTTCGGTACAAGACGGCTTTCTTGGAGTTATCCAGCTCTTAAAGCTGTTACGTGGAAGGGCCCCCAGGCAGATCGAAGTTAAAGAAGAATCATCTACCATCTCTGTTGAAGAAGAGTCGTTCATAGTAGACAGCAACGTTGTACAGCTGTACAAGAGTAAAAAAATACGTCAGGCTCTGAATGATGGGATAACTGAACCTCTCTCGCATGACGAGGTAGACTTGTTTACTGTCCGCGCTGCAACTCAAACAGACACATGTACAGTGACAAAGGGCGAAAGTGCCTACTTGAGCTTCGCAAAGGAGCCTCCTCAAGAAATACAAACATCCGAAGTGGATGCTACGCTTCAAATTCTTGGTCTTTCTTTTCAAGACGAAAAATGGCATTTTTCCGATGGAAGCAGCATCTTTGCAGCAAAAATCGCCGACGAAGCATTCTTAGAGCGCGTAAACAATGGCGAAGAGCGCTTTGCTAAGAGAGACCTTATTCATGCTATTGTTCGAGAGAGGTATTATCTTGACTCTGCGGGTGCCTTGCGAGCAGACAAAACAGTTGTTAAAGTTCTCAAGCATTCTTACGTTATACAAGAAAAACGAATTGGCGCATAAAACGCAAAGAGCCTCACCGAAAAAAGGAGGCTTTTCTGTTTATTTCTTCGATGGACTCAGAGTGTTACCAACCTCCCCCAGGTAGGGAATACCTTGCCATCCTTGGTAATAATCAACTTTTTTTGCTCGCAGATATACCTAAATAATCTTGCGAAAGCCGCCAAGTTGAAGCCTGTACGTGAGGTATTTTCTTTGCCATTGTTGTCCTTCAAAATGTCTATGTGAACATTCAGTCCTTTTGCAAGGGCAAGGACACAGCATGTACCACCGTATCCGCTCACGGGGGTACGGTAGAATGCGGGTTCCGCCCCTGTGACGGGGGGCGCCCCCCCATCTCCGTAGGCTACGAGTTCTCTTCGGTTCGAGCATGGGGAAAGCGTGAGAGCGGACTCATTCAGTCCTTACGTGCGCGGAACCTATGACTATCCTAGCAGTAGGTCTTGTTCGACATGGCGACAGATAGGCATGCCCCTTCTGGCTCCAAAGCATCGCAAGGCGAGAGCTGTTCTGCCATAGGACGTTTGATGGCCCTAACGAGCTTTAAGCGTACCTCTGGACCTGATGCTCACGCTCGCGTACCGGCAGACTGGTCTTGCCTATCGTGCGATTTCTGCCTGGATGCGTCCCAGTCCCTCTTCGAGCGGATGTCCATCTTTGCCGCTCTCACGGCTCGGCATCCGCTCCTGTCGCACGAAGCCTTCTCGGTTGCTACGCCCTCTTGTAAACACTGGAGTTAAGCAGCTCGTGTCTACTGGCTTGCCTTGAGGGGACTTCCGCAAGGGCATCCTGCAGAACACTCGCATACCTTGTGTCTCTAACGTTTACAGGTCTTACGGAGTGACAGTGAGCAAGCCATCTTTCCCCATTGGGCTTGCTTCGCGTCGCCCGCATTCAGAGGTCGTTCTGGCGAGCGCTATGCTAACCCAACGGGAGCAGTTCTTACTGGCAACAACATAGGAGCGCGTCATCTGCTCCGTAAAATTGTTGGTCGGCTCAATCGGCATGCTCTCGAAGGAGGTTGCTCACGCTCGCGTGCCGGCAAGAACGCTCTTTGCCTGTCATACGTTTTCTGCCTGGTGCATCCCGATCCCTCTTTGTGCGGCTTCACTGCCGCACTCACGGCTCGGCATTCGCTCCTGTAAGGCAGGCAAAAAAAAAGAATCTGAACGCCAAGCTCAGATTCTTTTTTTCTATGGGCGCAACAATAGACCCTTCCCTGGCCCCTTTATTGGGGGGGGCCAGAAGGTCTATTGTCGCGTGTAGCCTTTTTGGTTCCTACGCACTCTTGTAAACGCAGGAGTTAAGCCAGCTTGCGTCTACTGGATTGCCTTGAGCATACTGCTGCAAGGCATCTTGCAGAACACTCGCGTAACTTGTGCCTCTCAGTTTACAGGTCATACGGAGGGATAGAGAGCGTTCAAGCCACCTTTCCCCGTTGGGCTAGCTTCGCGTCGTCCGCATTCAGAGGTGGTTCCGTCGAGGCGAAGCTAGCCCAACGGGAGCTGTTCTTACGGGCAACAACGTAGGGACGTATCATCTGCTCC
>JAFTDR010000310.1 GCA_017454105.1 Desulfovibrionaceae bacterium
AGCTGGTTCAGAGCATCTGCCTTACAAGCAGAGGGTCGGCGGTTCGAATCCGTCAACGCCCACATTCTTTTTCATAGATTTTTTAGAGTTAGTGTTTCTTTTGAAGTCGGTACCTGTTTGATTATGGTAACGGCTTTTTTTGTGCCCTCATCGTTTCTGTCAAATCCCAGCCCTGCGCTCAGGACAACGTGTTGAAACTCGAATCGCAACGTGTTGACTCCCTCACTTTGACACGATGCATCGGGTAGGGGGAGTTTTCAAAGAAAATCAACGATAACGATGACGTTGGCCAGAGGCTGATTTTAGAAAGAAAACCAAGAAAACCACCTCTTGAAAGTCCTGGCACTATTGTGCCCCTGTTCTGCCATCGCCCTAAGGCTGGTCTTAGAAAGAAAAACCGAGAAGAACCCCTGTCGATGGTATAAGTCCGTTGGACTTTGCAGCAATCCAAGTTCTATATCCTTCGTGAGCACGCTCCCAAGTCTATAGCCCTTGTATTTCTGCACCTGCCTTCGTCAGGTTATACCATCGTCAGAAAAAACCTCGCTTCGCGAAAAACCGTTCTTCGCAGTCGAGAGTGACCTATGGTCGAGCCTGCTTCCACTCGGCAATGCTCAAACAAGCTTAGCATTGCTCTCGCTTGCTCGCAGCCTTCAAGTTTCAAATATCGTCAAGGTTATCGTCAACGTCACGTTAAGGGTCAACTTTTTTTTTTGTTTTTCTTTTGTTTCAGGTTTAAAATTCCATAGGAATGGATGGTGTGTCTGGGAGCTTTTAACTGGGAACTTGTTCACAAGGAAAAGGGCACAGGCACGGCATCAGAGACAACGTCTTAACCTGAGACAAAAGTGTTTTATCGGTTTTGATTGAATTGCGGTTTTGATTGAATCGCTGGCACCAATCGAAGAAGTTATGGAAGTTGGAAAGAGAAAAAAATGACCATTCCCTTGGTCGTTTCCCATTTATTCGCTAACTTTGTCTCGTGCTTCCCTCAAAAGAGGGAAAAAGAGTGGTATCTAATTTGCTCAATCGCATGAAAAAAGAGTTTGGAAAATGGTTCCTTGACTTAGCTAAGTACATCTTGACAGCTATATTCCTTACAACCTATCTCACTGGCTTGGAGGAATCAAGATTATTTTGGATTACATTCGTCGCTTTCGTTTTGTGTCTTTTGAGTGGATATTTTTTGCTCAAACAATCCGATAAAGAAAATATTCAGGCATCTGAAACAAAGAGTACGACAAACTCTGTAGAAACAATGGAAGAACAAACATCTCTTCCCAAGGTAAAAACATCAAAAAGTACAAAACATAAAAAGAAATAATATGGGTATTTATTTTGCATTTGGCATGATTGTATTTGCTGTCGTATTTGTTATGACGGCATTGTATATTGACGATAAGAAAAAAGCTGCGTCATCGCGTCATTGATAGCAATTTCTCATAAAGAGTGGTATCTAATTTGCTCAATCGCATGAAAAGAAGGTATGGTGATATAACAAATATTAAGACGACGCGAATTCAACTGGCAACTGCAATCATATCTTCTATTGTATAAAGTCCTCTTCGTCCTCCAGAACGTCCTCTACCGTGACGGTGAGAATGTCTGTACAGGCGTTTAGTATTTCTTCTTTTTCCCATTTGTCCTGCCCGTCATCATGAGCGCAGGCCTTCATGTATGCGGTCTCGGCATCGTTGTACTGTTGATAGGCTTCCTTGAGCCTTTCATAATTAGCCTTTCTCATATTCTGTCTCTATTTGTGTGCAAATTTACCATTCTTGTTTGACATTAGCGTAAGATTTCCCGATTTTTTCTTCGAAACAGTCGATAGGTGTTTCGAATCCGAGCTTTTTCCGTGGCCTGGCATTTATCTTGTCCGTTATCTTTCCGATATCCTCGTCATCAAGTTCCGAGAACGGCATGGCCTTCGGGATGTACTGGCGTATCAGGCCGTTTGCGTTCTCGACGGCTCCTTTCTGCCAGGATGAGTAAGGGTCTGTGAAGTACACCTGTGCGTCGAGTGCTTCTGTTATCATCCGATGGCACGTGAACTCCGTTCCGTTGTCTGTCGTTATGGACAGTATGCTGTCTTTGAACGGGCTGAGCATGTCTATTACCTTGAGGGCGAGCTGTTCTGCATCCTTTCCGTGCTTGAGCTTCTCCATGAAGAGCCTGTTGGTGCTCCTCTCTATGATTGTGACAATGGCCTGCTGGTTGTTCGGCCCGACTATGGTGTCCATTTCCAGGTCCCCGAATCTTTTGCCGTCAGCCTCTGCGGGCCGTTCGTGTATGCTGATCCTGCCGGGGATGTTTGTCCGGCTTGCCCCTATGGGTCTGCTGCGATGCTTAAGCCTGTGCCTGAGGTGTTTGTACAGGGTTCCCCTGTCCCGTTTGTCCTGCCTGATCCACTTGTAGATGGTCTCATGGGAGATTCTTATACCGTCCCTTGCCAGATAGCCTGAAATCTGCTCCGGCGACCACTGGTCATTTACCAGGTGACGCCTGACCTCGCCCCACACAGCCTTGCTGATGGCGCGGTTCCCTGGTTGGCGCCTGCTGCGCTTGTCCGCATGCTTTTGAGCCCAGTCCCACTTGTAGACCCCACGCTGGCTTGAGTTGCGCCTCAGCTCACGCGTGATGGTGGAGGGGTGCACTCCTATCGCCTCTGCGATTGACTTTTTAGAGAATTTCCTTTGTAGCAACACAGAAATTGTGTACCTTTGCTCCGGGGTTAGTTGTTTGTACATATGCAATGCAAAGTTAATTAATCCCAGGGAGATTTCGGTCTCCCTTTATTGATTATTTGCATTGCCTGGTTGAATTTCTTCTCCTTGTCCTCTCTTGGGGGCTCCTCGCCCCCAAACCCCTCGGTGTTTTTCAGGTATTGGTCTTGGCTTAGCCTCTACCTGAAAATTGCACTTCTATCTTGAACTTGGATTCCGCAAGTGACACATCTGCTAGATATAAGTCATTCTGTCCGAAAGAAGGCATCGAAGTTGTGGATTTTATCGCCTCGAGATGATTCTTTCAAAAAAAAAATGCTATCTTTGTAACCGTATACCTTATTTAATATGAATGCTATGAGGAAACTGTTCGTTTTTCTAATGTCTTGGTTGGTACTCTTGCAAGGAGTGTCTGCCATCGTGGTAGAAAAGGAAGCGGATGTCTGCATCTATGGCGCTACTTCTGCTGGAGTGATTGCTGCCTATACGGCAAAGACTCAGGGTAAAACGGTTTTGCTGATAGAGCCCACGACCCGTATTGGTGGCTTGTCGGCAGGAGGTCTGGGAGAGACGGATATAGGTAAGGTGGATATCATTCAAGGTCTTTCGCTTGATTTCTACAAGCGGGTAGGCAGGAAGTATGGTAAGGATGAG
>JAFTDR010000311.1 GCA_017454105.1 Desulfovibrionaceae bacterium
ATAATCTTATGCATAGCTGCACACTCTTCGAGATCTACCAAATACACGTCTTCGTGGTCACAGGCTGACGCTGTAGTAATAAAAGAAAGTATAGCTAAGAATGCGAGAGAAAGAAAAAAGATAATGGAAAGAAAAATATAAAATGCTTTACTTGTATTCATTTCTATGCCCTATTTAATAATTAAAGTTAGTTTTTTCAAAGATCTGAACACTATTAGTCAATTTTTCTCGCAGCAAAGCTGCTTGCCATTTCTCGTACCTTGCGAAGCAATGATCTAATTTCGTGATCTGCACTTGCATCCCACGACACAATTATTTGCATGGTTGTTGCATCGCTGTGAGATACAGGTGTTGTCGATTTTCCTTGAGGCTCTGGCTCTGTTGCTGGAGCCTCTTTTTTTTCTGCGCCGTCTGTTGGTGGGGTAAGAGGTATTTGCGCTTGCTTAGATTCCGCCTGTTTTTTTTCTTCCTCTCGTGCTTGCTCAACCCATTGCCTGCGTTCTTCCTCTTTCTCTGCGGCGCGTTTTTGTTCCTCAAGCTCCTTGATCTTAAGTTCATCCAGCCGTTTAACAATTATCGCGTCAACGTCCGCCTGAACTGATTTCATGCTTGTGGTTTTGTTCGTCCACTTTTTTTGAACGTCGATAGTAAAATCGCTTAGCCCAGGGTGCTTTTCGAGCGATGCTTTGATTAAAGCTACAACTGCCTCTTCTTTTTTTTGCCGTTCGGCATCGGCGATGCAGTCAACCTGTTGCTTAAGAGTGGCATATGTTGATTCGAAGATCGACTCGATCCGCTTTTGTTCTCCCCGTATTTTTTCGATCGGTGATGACAGTTCTTTCACAACGCTGTCGCATGCAGCCTTTAAAGTACTCTTGTGCTTGTTAAGATCTGCCATCTCCGTTCTAATGGCTTTTACTTGATCTTCGGATATGATTATGCCTACATACTTTTCACAAAGTGATTTTGCCCACTTTTCGACCTGTTCAAAGAGAATCTCAATATTTGCATTGGACAAGATGCGCACGGGGCGTTCTGGAAATGCTATCTGTGACATATTATGCCTCTCTATATCTCTGCATCCCATTCCGGGCATCCCTGCCTACTCCTGCAGTAGCCGCAGTCACGTGAGTTGCGTATATTGTTAGTCTGAGGACATATAACAGTATCGTTTATCGGTGCGCTTTGCACGATGCATTGCTCTGGCTGCCTGCCAGGCTGTGACTCCTGTCCTTGGCGCTGTTGTACAGCTTGTGGTTGTGAGTCGCATGTAGACGCGGGTTGAACGCTCTCCTTTGTCTGCGATGACTGTGCTTGCTCCTGAGCTGGCTGTCTTATTGGCTCTGTCGCCGACGCTTGCTGGAGGTGCGAATGAGATTTTACTGGGTTCTGAGGCGTGCTTTGCGTCTCTGCCTGCGACCGTCTGCGGTCGATGATGTGCGGTCGTGACGTACTCGTGTTTTCCTCACGCTGTGGCTGCACCGACACCTCTTCAGTCCGCACGATCGTCGCGACGGCCTGTATTGGCTCAGAGTCGCGCACCTCTTCTTCAGTGTGCAGACCCATGCAGAGTTCTGGCAGGTAAAGACGAATCATGCTCGAGGCAGCACGATATCGGAGCATGAGTTCTGGTAATGTCTGCCATTTGCTGCCTGGTTTTCCGTACCAACCATCCCTTTTAGCCATGCCGATTGTGATGTATGGCCCCTCTAGTTTTTTGCGTGTCTTCAGTTCTTCGCATACTGCCCGACATCCGTAATCGTCTGTTCCTTTAGCCCCTGTAAATTCATATTGAATTGTAGAATACTTATTTGTCTTATTGAACTGCGCAATCATAAACGCAGTCGAAAAGGCAGGACGGCCATTAATAATATACATTTGCTGGAATATGACCATTGGGCTTACTTGCATTCTCAGTGCCATATCTACCGCGATGCTACAATTAGCGATAGCCATTTCATTGGTGTTTGCAGGACCATCTTTTTTTGGCCGCCCCCCGATACGAAACGCCTCGGGGACAATGGATGAGGAAGCGAATATCTTTGCGTGCCTTTGGATTAACTCAAATCCAGCAGTAGTATTGAAAGAAAGTTCTTCAGGCGTGTTTACTGCATTGACTGCTGGCAAAACCTCTGCTTGCGACATACCCAACCTCGCCTATCTAGTTGTTTTTTTATAATAGTATCCAGGGAGTCCAATATAAGCGATACTATCTGTGTACCCAGGCCAGTTATTAGACGTCATGCAGTCTATGTACAGTTGCACTGCATGCTCCAGCTCATCCATACCAGTCTCTTCTGCAACTATGTCGAGGATGACAGGAGTGATTATGTATGGTGCGTGAGTTTCAACAAAGAAAAAGATGAAGTCTTTAACATCAATCCCTTCAAGATGCATTAACAGTTTGTACCACGCCGCTTGTCTATGATAACCGAAAGTCGCAATACTTTTTTGAATGCTCTCAGGGGACGCATCTTTTGTTGTTTTGAGATCTGCTATGTATGTCGCACCGTCAAGCTCACATAAAACATCGAGTCTACCCTTAACATCTAACCCGCGATATGTACTATACACACTAATTTCTGCATCAAACCCTGCGCTGACCATCCTTTCCCAAATAGTATTTCTTGTCAGGCTTGCAGACATTGCCCTTGCCGTCTCCCAGTCACTAGATGTCACTAGCGTTACTTCCCCTTCATTCGCTCTTTTCGCCTGAGCTTTACCTTCGCGTGTGCGAAGATCGAGTTTTTCCTGGAACCGCTCATTGAGTGTTTCCGGCTCTAAAACCATTGCATGAAACAATGAGCCAAGCTCCATGCTTTTTGAAGTAATCGGTAGATTAACCTTATAAAGTAATGGACACTTTAAAATCTGTGACAACCTAGAGTTTGACAGAGCGTCAGTCGCAAAATAGTTCGTGTCATTTTCTTTTACTAGCACGTTGTCCTCATATACTACATGGTTTGAGGCTATGCTCTTTTGCGTACTCATTCAATTTTTTCTGAGCTTCTTCATAGTTCACGGATTTTCTCGCTTTACGTTCTGCTTCTAGTATCGGACAGGGTGTCCGAAAGCTCTTTGTACACTCGCCGTGATAGTTTTCGTACTCACACGGGTTCCCGTTGAGATCTACGGATCCGTAACACATGCCTATCCTCTGAGAAGGTAAATTGTTAATGCCGCAAGGATGATCCTGCTACGCATAGTATTTCCGCGCAAACTGTTTGCTACGAACTGATAAATTCTGATTGCATCGATATTTGTCATGTCATGCTCCTATATTTGATGTGTCAACTTTATGACAGCTCTATTTTTTTCGGGAGGTAATAATATGCAGACCTGCAGTGATAATCGAGACACTTGTCCTTTGCTGCTCTGATCGCTTCGTCAAACGATTCCGGCTGTTCTATATCCCAGACACCATGTACGGACGACATGATGATTCTGCACGTAGCCGTGTGTGTCGCAACGTCGTGGTAATATTCTGCATATTATGTACGCGGTTCCTGAAGACGTGCAGCCGCCGCCTTCTTCGAAAACGATATACTTCCCACCGCGTCTGAGAACGTCAATTTCAAATTCTTTATGCATCTTTCCTCGCAACGATATATTGTTGCATGTTTTTTTTATTGATCAAAGTAGACCACGTGATATGATAGAGATTCTGCTTCAGGCCTGAAGGTTACGACTGGAATTCCAGTAAATTTCAAAACAGTGAAAGTTCTCTAGAGCTGCCCCCTTACTTCAGCTCTGGAGGTTACGACAATTTCAAAATCGTAAATGTTTCCTCAAAGTACAGTCTTATGCTCCAGTGCTGGAGGTTACGACCTTGATATAGTTTTTCGTATTCAGGATCATCAATAGTTGCGCCCCCTCTCATGCCCCAAGCATGGAGGTTACGACTTGTTCTGCGTTGAACCGTTATTGAGACTTAGGCGCCCCATGTCATGCTTCACGCCCGGAGGTTACGACGCTACTATAATAGTATTTAAATAGATTGACTAAAGGGCGCCCCTTCATGCTCCAGTGCTGGAGGTTATAGAGTGATCTCAGCACCTTTTATTTTCTCAAGAGCTTTTACGATCTCGGCAAAAATCTCTAAATCAATATCTTTCATCATTTCACCTAGCCCTCTGTCCTCTGGGATGGAGGGTTTTTTTGTGCCCAAAATTTGGTCAACAAAAAAGGGCTCCCGAGGAAGCCCATTTTTCGAAAATTACGACTTTTGCGTGTATCGGCCGTAGAGAAATAGAATCGTCATAAAAACGCCAGCCAAGATCCATGCGAGATCAGATGTCATCTCAGCCTCCTTGTGAGTACTAAGCAGTAATATAGGCAGACAACCCCAACCAACACGGGGACTGCTCGGAACTGATACAGACCAATCAGTAATGAACCAACGCCAAATTTCTCTAAGATATCAGCAATCCTTTTATCCATATCTCTACACTCTACACAATTTCTCGTATTTCAACAAGCTTGCGTCCTCACGGACTCCAGCGTTCTTCACGTCGTGTTTTTTCGCAAAGGCCCCTTCGTTCGGGCTAATGTTTTTTGTATCCAAAATTCCTCAGCATCCGCACACCGATTGCCCGCGTTTCGCGTCATGTGCCTCCATGATCCAGAGTGAGGGCCGTTGTGCGTGTGCTGTGGGGGTGTCAGTCAGAGACATACGGACGTTCCTGCCGAAGCGAGTACTTTGTGGGATGCTCCCTGACTGACAGATGCAGTGTAGCTAAATTAGCTAGCACTTGTCAAGACCAAAATAACTAATTTATCTATTTTTCTTTTTCTACTTTGGATAGAATTTCTGCGAGTGCCCGAATCGGATCAACCTCAAGAGCTTCGCAGTATATCACAAAGTCGTCCAGGTACATCTTCTTAGGCTTGTTATTCGTCGATTGTTTTTTTATGAAACGATGTACCTTCATCCGCGATTTAGATACGTCTTCATCTGGGAAGACCTTCTTCGCGATTGCGTCAAAAGACATTCCTAGGGCTTCTCGGCGAGTAACAAAAAGATACTCTGCGGCAGCCTGCATAAGCTTTTCGGCAACTTCTTTATCCATTAACAACCCCCTTAGGTTAGGGGGAAAGTCTAACACAACCATATGTCTTTATTTACCTCACTAAGTATTTATGCTTGACGCAAGACAATTTAGTGAGGTAATATACACCTATCTCGATATTTCAGCAATTCTTGATACCTCCGCCCAACTACCCGTAAACGCCCGTCGTGCGACACTGCGTGCCTCCGCAGCCAGAGTGAGGACTGAGATAGTTTGCGTGTGGGGTGTCAGTCAGGGACATACGGACGTTCCTGCCGAGGCGAGTACTTTGTGGGATGCTCCCTGACTGCAAAGACAGTATATCCAATTGGTTATCGAGTGTCAACAAAAAAATAACCGATTGAAATTTTTTTTCCAATCGGTTACTATTGTTTACATCTTGTGGAGAACCCATATCACGCGGCCTCTGATGAGTTCAGCGGTCCGATATTCCTCCTCTATGATGATGTCGTCGTACCTATGGTTGTCGCTCTTGAGAGTCGGGATGCCGTTTTTTAACGCAAACCGCTTCAGAACTTGACCAAGGTACGGGATTGTTACGAGAAAAATTCCTCCTTCGGAGAAACTGTGCGTTGGCAGAATGCCGCAGATGGCTCCTCTGGCAATCGTCGGTTCCATGCTGTCGCCTTCTACTCGCACAGCGAAACAGCCTTCGCAGTACATATCATGAGGTACTGTTACGTACTCAACTTCGTCGTCGGTGTATACCTCAGAGTCGGGGATCCCTGCTCCGCTTACGCCTACGATTGGGACATTAAAAACGCGAGGCTGTGCTTTTTCGCCGGTAAGCTCAGATATTTTTTCCATTACGCGGTTCAGACTTTCGGCACGCGGATTCTTCCTTTTTTCCTTTATCCAGTTCCAGAGCGTCTGTTTATTTATGCCGATAGCTTTTGCCGCTGCGTAGATATTTCCACCGTGTCTTTCGTCGATGTACTGCTGTATCCGTTCGATGCTCTCTTTGACGTCCATTTTTCGCCCCCTTTGGTGATTAAGTGTAAACACATCATATCACCAGATGGATAC
>JAFTDR010000312.1 GCA_017454105.1 Desulfovibrionaceae bacterium
GTCGCTCTTGGCACTCATGTATCCATCGATCCATGTCAGCATCATGCCCATGCCATCTTTTCCACTTTCCATGAAATCCTTGCAGCTTACCTTGGCCATATCAACATTTTCGGCCATACTGGCAATAGGAGCGCAAAGGACACCCGCAAGAAACAAAGCCATAAGAATTTTTTTCATTGCATTCACCCTCCATGTTTTGCAACGCAACATAAGAATATACTTAGGGGCGCACAATGATTCTTCCAGTGGCAACCGTTAGCCGCAGCTTATTGCTCAGGTGACGGTCAGAAATGGACGATTAATTCTCCGGCATAGCCTCGATTGCGGCCATAATCGTCTTCTTAGGATTCTGCGCGCAGAACCTGCCCATATGAGTCCCAAGCGTATCCATCCATTCTTCGTTCATTACGGTATTGTCGCTCTTGCCACTCATGTATCCATCGATCCAGATCATCATCATGCTGATGCTATCTTTTCCACTTTCCGCGAACTCCTTGCAGGTTATCTTGGCCATATCAACATCTTTGGCCATACTGGCAATAGGTGCGCAGAGGACACTCGTAAGAAACAAAGCCATGAGAATTTTTTTCATTGCGCCCACCCTCTTTGTTTTTGCAACGCAACGTACGACATATACCATCGTGTACAGTGGCAACTGGCCACTATGCTGAAAACCATTGTGCAATCGAAGCCATGCCGATCAATTGAGGCCGATTATCCATATTTTCGCCGTCATCTTTATGTAGAAATCAAAAAATAGTCAAGGTTTCATTACTCTTTTCTCGTGGGCAACACATCCGTCCCTTCATATCTTGAAAGACCTGTATACTCGCGGCGGGTGAAATCTTCCCTCCCAACTTCCGTTGACAAGGACGAAAGCGCACGATCTTTGACCTCGAGTCTAAAAAACACAGAATCTCTCCTTGCGGATTTCCCTTACATTCCCGCTAAGCCGAGTTCGCTCCACGGAGGAGAGCCGCAGTCCCTCTGATCATCCAACGCAAACAGGTTGGTTGATCTGCAAATCTCAAGCTGCACTTCTATGCAAAGCACATGGTGCTTCGCAATGTTTTGCAGCGCGCGGCAGCATGATTCTCCCCGCTCTGGCCGGTTGAGGTGGTCCTGGTACATAGCGTGCGGAAAACCTGGGTGACGCTTTTTTCTACGAAACAAGCTTGGCGACTCCGTGCATCCACGAAGCTTCCCAAATAAGCGTCTTACGCCTTCGTAAACCGTTGCCAGGACTAAGCTCTGCAAGAGAGACTCTTGACCTTGCGCATTTGGGAGTTTGGCAGCTTCAAAAGCTTGGATCACCTGCGCGAAGCACTCCCATGTGCCTATTCGCCAAGCGACAATGCAAAGTTGGGCCAAACTCTTGTCTCAGACTGTCTCGAGGCGCGCAGAGAGTCCTCTCCACCCTCGAAGCGTCAAGAGCTGCGGGCAGAGACACCTCGATGCCTCCCCTTTGAACCGAAGCCTTGTACAGGGCAAAAATGGAGCGCCTTGGTGCTTCTCGCGTAGCTAGACCTCAAAAAGGACTTACGCTACACTCCGCAGCAATGAGAAACTCTGCACATTTCTCAGAAAAAATATACAAAAAGTGACTGGCAAAAGAAGATAAACCACCTACAATCGTATCGTTTCTTTACTGCAAAATTCTTCGCCGTATAAATAAACCTTCAAGTCTTTTATGGAGAATCTATGGACTTCATAACATCTATAAAAACATGCATACTAGAAAAACCTTTTACATTTTCCGGTCGAGCTTCGCGATCAGAATACTGGTGGTTTTATTTATTTGTTAGCTTACTCAATCTTATCCTATCTGGAACTGGCGCCATTGGAGCAATCATTAATTTTTCTTTAACTGTTCCAATGATATTCGTATCTTGCCGGCGGTTACACGATTCTAATCTGTCTGGCTGGTTTCAACTGCTTCCATTAGCTATAGCTCTCTTACCGCTTTTATTATTTAGCGAATTATCCACCGAATTTCTAGCTATATTTTTTGTCGTAGCTTTTTCTCTATCAATCTACCTGTATTGCCGAAAAGGCACTCCTGGGCCAAACCGATTTGGGGATAACCCACTCACACAAAAGAATCAATGCCAGAGAAAAAATTAGCTATCCGCTCACGGGCACACGGCAACTTTCTTGTACCGTTGGCCCGCGAGCGGATGCATATGTGGCGCAAAGTTCACTTGGGTAACCCAAGGACAAAGTGACTCTACTGCGGTCAAAAAAAATTGACATTTTTTGTGTCGAATAAACCCAACAGGATTGCAGCCTATTTTTTTTTCACTGTCTCATATTTTCTGGAGTACACGCGAGCTGAGACATTCTCTTAAAAAATGAAACTTTTTTTCTGCACAGTATACTCGGCGTCACGATGATTCTTCCACGCGACGCGAAAGTATCCCATAGGACGCCGACCAATTGGCTCTCCTTTGTCTCTTGTGGGAAAACGAGTAGGCGGCCGGAACAGAAACTATGGCGCTCTATCGTGTGAGACACTCGAATCAACGAATCAAAGCCGGAAGTTTCCTGGGAGATGGAAAGCCACGCGCAATACAAAGCGACGCGCATATCGCAGTTCTTTCGTAGGAGGCCCCTCAAGCAGTGAAACAAAGCGACCTATGGGTAGTCGAGAGTTCCGCTTGCTTTACGATCGGAACTCTCGTGAAGGCAAATGTATTGCTTTTCCCCTCGTAACCAAGACGGTATCTGCTGGGCATACTGCGCATCGCGGGAAATCGTGCCGCCGAGCAGCCAGAGAAAAAACGAGGTATCGTTCCAGAATTTAGAATGGTTGTGTCGTATAGTGTGTCTTGTGTTCGAAAAAGAGCTGACCGATATGGAAATTCTCGATGCTTGCCTCGAAGTCACACGCTCAATGTATACTGTGTGGCGCTTAAGAGAAAGCCACATTTCTCTCGCAGGGCCATGTGGAAGCCAAAGTCATGGTGCATAAACAGGCTGGACTTTATATTTTCCGCTCCACAGAGAATAGGTGAGCTATCTTCTGTACTCGAAGCAGAGCGACGAGAAACTGAGCTGTTCTTTGCTCACCTGCGCTTCTGCTGGCCCATGATCAGCTAAGGGGCTATTGTTTTTGTGGATTAGGCCGAAAATGCTGGATACAAAGGTCTTCTTACTCGCGCGGCATCTGCCAAAGTCATCACATCCTATCGTGATAAAGGCATATGCAGGCCGTGTGCATGAACAACTCGCCCACGCAGCGTTTTCTTTCCGATCCTGACAGCCTTATGGCTCACGGAGAAAACCATAGACGCAGCGCGTATTGAAAATGCTCAGACACTCTCCAATTCCCGTGACTCAGCGCACGCTAAAAAAAAACGGCTAGCCTGCAAGGTGACTTGCGCTCTCGCGAAAACTGGACGCGACGCTGCATCAAGACAGCCAAATTCAATCCTGCCTCGCAAGCATTCTTTTGTACGGGCCTCGCGGATCTTGCGCGCTCGCATGCGGTGACCTGCGGCCGCGCCTCTTTGGTTCACACTTGTCGCGGAAACAGAACAAACTATTGCCCAAACCTCCCGTTGTCGAGGACAAATGCGGGAAGAGTATTGACAGCGCGTGCGGCGTTTCACCTTATAAATCACGTTTTCCTTGCGGGACCGACACAAGATTTTCGCCTAAGGCAAAAGCATTCTCTCGCCGCTCGCAAAAAGGATATGGCCAGTTTTGTCTGGACCCAGGTGCCGCACGCTTTCCTTGCGAAAGTCCTGTCAGAATGCGCACTGGCAATCATCAAAAAAAAATATTGTACATTTCAGCCACGCAATACCCCCAAAAAAGCCTTTGTAGCTCTACTGCGGTCAAAAAAAATTGCCACTTTGAGTTAAAAATACCAGACTTGAGTGCGCACATATGTCAGTTCGTTTCACATTTTCGTCTCTTAAGCTTTCATGTTGCATATTCCGTACTTGTGCGGTCTGGGTTGTGAAGCAGCATATTGTCGACAACCTGATTTAATTTGTACAAAGGGACCGCATATTTCTTAAAAAAAACGACGCTCAAAAGAGGAGAATTCCATGTTAGGCGCACTTATCGGCGATATTGTTGGTTCTCGATTCGAATGGCACAACCATCGGTCAAAGGATTTTCCATTGTTTTCGGACAGGTGTAGTCCGACCGACGATTCGGTCATGAGTCTTGCGGTTTGTCAGGCACTTCTCAACTCTGAGGAGAAGCACACAGATCTTACGCAAGAAACCATCAGTGCCATGGTATCGCTTGGGAGGGCGTATCCAGACGCCGGATATGGTGGTCGGTTTAGGAAATGGCTTAGGGCAGAAAACAAAGAACCCTACAATAGTTTTGGCAATGGGGCTGCGATGCGTGTGAGCGGGTGCGCATACGTAGGAACAAGTCTAAAGCACGCGCAAAATCTGGCAGAAATCGTCACAAAAGTCACCCACAATCATCCAGAAGGGATCAAGGGCGCACTGGCAACAACGGACGCAATCTACCTTGCGCGAACCGGTGCTTCTCTCGAAGAGATACGGACACATTGCTCGAACTATTACACCTTTGACCAAACGATCGATGAAATGCGGCCTACCTACCACTTTGACATAAGCTGCCAAGGTACGGTCCCGCCGGCACTGCAGGCATTCTTTGAAGCAACGTCGTTTGAGGACGCTGTCCGCACGGCCATATCCCTCGGTGGCGACAGCGACACACTGGCCGCGATCACCGGATCCGTTGCCGAGGCGTACTTTGGGATCCCGCAAGACCTGCGCACAGAGGCCCTGTCGTTTTTGGATGAGAACCTGAGTTCCATTCTTTCCGCATTTGAACTCAAATACCCATCAAAAATCATTTGATACTGGTGAAAACAATGCGCGCATTCTGTACGATTAATGGTGAAAACGGCGAAGGGGGTGGGCAGATCCTCCGAACAGCGCTCGCGCTGTCTCTTGCCACAGGCGTCCCCTTTCATATGGTGAATATCCGGAGCAAACGCCCAAAACCAGGCTTGCGCCCCCAGCATCTAGCCTGTGTTTTGGCAGCCCAGACAATTTCGTCCGCCACAGTGCGCGGCGCAGTGCTTGATTCAAAAGACCTTATTTTTGAACCAGGACCTGTCAAGGCGGGGGACTATACGTTTGCGATCGGAAGCGGCGGCAGCAGTACGCTTGTTTTACAAGCTCTTGTTCCGCCGCTCCTCATTGCGGACGGCCCATCGCAAATCACGGTCATTGGCGGAACCCACGTCCCCAAGGCGCCATGCTTCGAATTTCTCCGCGACGCCCTCTTCCCCCGACTCCGCCAGATGGGCCCGGCAATAGACATCACTATGGAAAGAGTTGGCTACATGGACAAGGGCGAAGGGCGCCTGACAGTCCGCATTGATCCCGTCAAGCAGCTCACTCCACTGCATCTGGAAGGCCACGCGCCTTTGACAGGAGCAAAGGCCATCCTCTACGCCGAAGGCCTCTCAGAAAAAACAATCGCCGCCGAATGCGCACAACTTCTCCATCCTAAATATACCGAGCTTGGCGTACGCAATGAGTCGATTTCCGTCAATGAACACACCAATGCGCAGGGAAAGGGCGTTGCGGTTGTTATTCGAACAGAACATGGCTTAGAACGCATGGTCTTTGCGGAATACGGTGAGCCCAAGCGCCCCCCAACCAAAGTCGCTGAAATTGCTGCGCGCCATGCCCTCGCCTATGTGCAGTCCGAAAGCGCTGTCGACTACAATCTCGGAGACCAGCTCTTAGTTCCTATGGCCTTAGCGGGCGCAGGCAGCATGACTGTCAGCAAAATCACCAATCACCTGACAACCTGCCTTATGACCATAGGTCTTTTTCTCGACTGCGCACACTCAGCACCGACAATCGGGGAGAAAAACGTCCGCGTCTCTCTTGAAGTCCGAGGGCTGCGGGATCTATCAGGCGAACCCGCACTGGATCTTACGGAATATCCGCGCACAGATCCTGTTCCCTGGACTATCTTCGGCGAGGAACTCATTGATACAGAGGCCAAGGAGCAGCTTATAAACGCCTGCCTCCTCCCCTGCGCGCGACGAGCCGCCCTCCTCCCAGATGCCCACAAGGGCTACGGCTTACCCATTGGCGGTGTGCTTGCGGTGAAAAACGCGGTTATTCCCTATGCCGTGGGCGTGGATATCGCGTGCCGCATGCGACTCACAGTTCTCGATATGCCGACGAGCTTTTTTGACAAGGATAAACGCAACATACTCCGTCAGGCGCTCAAAAAAGAAACCCGCTTCGGTGTTGGCTGTGACTATGCGGAGAGTGAAATGCGCGAGCATCCAGTCATGGAAGAAGACTGGGACTTCTCCGAAATCGTGAAAGCAAATAAACTCAAGGCCAGAAAACAATTGGGAACAAGCGGGAGCGGCAACCATTTTGTGGAGTTTGGAGAACTCGTGCTTGAAAAAGCTGAAACACTTGGGGGCGTACTCCTTCCGGCAGGCACGTATCTTGCGCTGCTTAGCCACTCTGGCAGCAGAGGAACCGGGGAGGCAGTCGCTACCTTCTACAGTTCCCTTGCCCGCCAGAAACACCTTGGGCTGCCAAACGCCCTCTGCCACTTAGCCTGTCTTGATATGGATAGCGCTGATGGACAAGAATATTGGGCTGCGATGCAGCTTATGGGGCGATATGCCGCAGCAAATCACGAACTTATCCACAGCCATATCTTGAAAAACCTCGGTGTGCAGGAACTTCTTCACGTGGAAAATCACCACAATTTTGCCTGGAAGGAAATCCACGACGGCGAGGAAGTCATTGTCCACCGCAAGGGAGCCACACCAGCAGGATCGGGGATTGAAGGGATCATCCCTGGTTCTATGGGCTCGGAAGCCTATGTTGTGCGGGGTCTTGGGAACAATACATCCCTCTGCTCCTGCTCCCATGGTGCCGGACGCGTCATGAGCCGGGCCGAAGCCTTCCGCTCCTGCGCTCTTGATACAGCGCTGCAGTATCTGGAAGACAAAGGTGTCGAGATCCTCGCTGCCCAAATCGACGAAGCCCCCATGGTCTACAAGGACATCGCAACCGTCATGGCGGCACAAAAGGATCTCGTCGATGTTCTTGCACGCTTCTACCCGCGAATGGTGCTTATGGCACCTCCTGAGGGAGGCAAACGGAAACGCAAGGAGGTCTCCCTCGGCAGCTGGAGATAAGAAATACGTGTTTTTAGCTCTATTACAATTCGTGAAGTTGATTGCAATGGGCCCTACCCCGCGCATGTGAGAGTATCCGGCTTTCAGACACAAACGCCTCCTATATCTTGCAATCAACCTGTAGAATCGTAATA
>JAFTDR010000313.1 GCA_017454105.1 Desulfovibrionaceae bacterium
GCCTTAAGCGCTGCACGTTTCGCCTGACCATTGGGTATTTTCCCGTAGAAATACCAGGCTTCGGCCGCATCTTTCTTTATTGTGCCCCAGGCAGGAGTTGACGGATCAAGGCATTCGGCAAGACGCTCCATACCCTGCACGTTATCATTCTGGGCAGCGAAGTAATAGAGACGGTAGAGAGCATCCTGATCCTCTTGCGTGGTACTTGCTAGTTCAGAGGCAAGCTGCATGGCCACATCGGGGGAGCGGGTCTTGTCAGCAAAAAAAGCCGCAACCAGCTCTCGCGCATTTTTGGGCACAATCATTTCTGCTCTCTTCTCTGTGTCCTTTTGCGTATCGGTAGGGGCCGGCTGCTCGACTGCCGTTTTTTGTACAGGCGGATCGTTGGGCTTCATTTTCAAAAAGTAGAAAGCCGCCCCGCCAAGGAGCAAAACAAGCACAAGAAGAGCGCCAATGACAAGTCCTTTTTTTGACCCATTCTGCGCTTGCCTGCGTTCATCCCGAAGAGCCGCCTCTTCTGCCTCTTTTTTGGCAGCCAAAGCCTGCGCTTCCTCTGCCGCTTTTTTGGCAGCTAAAGCCTGCGCCTCTTCTGCCGCTTTTTTGGCAGCCAAAGCCTGCGCTTCTTCTGCCGCTTTTTTGGCAGCCAAGGCCTGCGCCTCTTCTGCCGCTTTTTTGGCAGCCAAAGCCTGCGCCTCTTCTGCCGCTTTTTTGGCAGCTAAAGCCTGCGCTTCTTCTGCCGCTTTTTTGGCAGCCAAAGCCTGCGCTTCTTCTGCTTCTTTTTTGGCAGCCAAAGCCTGCGCGTCGGCCAAGGCCTTGGCCTCGGCCAAAGCTTTTTGTCTCGCCGCTTCTTTCGCCTGCGCTTTCGCCTCTTCTTCAGCTTTTTTTCTGGCCTCTTCCTCGGCTTTCGCTTTCGCCATAGCTTCGGCCTGGGCGATCTCCTGCTTCCTTGCGATCTCGTTCAGCCTTGCCTGCTCGCTTTTGTGCGCGGCAAGACTCTGTTCAAGGGGGGCAAGCGCTATCGCGTCTATGGCGCCCGTCGCTTTTGGCGCATTGACGGCATCTTTGGCGAGAGCGCTCTTTGTCAGAAGCCCGTGCGCCGAGTCTCTGAGCGTGCGCGCTTCGCTCAGCTCTTTTTCTGCCGCGGCTAGGAGGCTCTTAGTTTGCAAAAGCCTCTCCCCTGTCTTTGGCGAAAAAGCCTCATTGATTGCTTTCGCTATGCTCTCATGGGCCTGCTGCACCTTTGTTAGGGCTCCCTGCGCGCGTTGTTCAGCCTCCTTGGCCTTGGCCGCAAGTTCCAAAATTTTATTTAAGGTGTCCGCATTCTCGTTCGATTTCTGATTTTCCTGATCTTCGGCGAGATTAAAACCGGTTGTGCCAAGGGCTGATTTTTTAACCCCCTGCACAAACATATCCGCCTGGCATTTTTCCTGGCCATTCGCATCCACAAGAATGACGATGTAGCCGCCTGACTGGAGGGAATCAACATAGAAAGGATTCAGACGGAAAACCCAGCCCTTTTTCGATTCTTTTGCCTCTGCGCGCAAAACTTCCTTCCGCGAACTCCACTGTCCTTTGTCGCGACCCAGATATTCGAGGCCTGTGCTTGTTTCGCGGACGAGAATAATCCCGTCTCCCTGAGCGCAGCCTAAGTCCCCTTCGTCAGTTGGAAAAAGAATATCCGCAAAGCCACCGTCAAGGCCTTTTTGCGAGAATATAACCTCCATTATGCCTCGTCCCCTTTGATCGATTTCAAGATAGTCCCGAGCAGGGCATTTTGATGGATATTAATGCTGCCGCTCGCATCCGAAGCCGCATTGTCAACAAGCATGCCGTAGAAACTGACAAGCCAGTCCCTGAACCATTGCTTGGCGTGTTCCTGGGCATCGTAGTTCTTTGGGAGATCGGGATAGCCAATAACTTCTGGGCGGTTTCTAAAGACCTGCATCTCACGCCCATTAAAATCAACAACACGCTCGCTATCCGCCGTATCCGCAGGATTTTTGCCAAGCCAGGAGATAAAACTGTTTAAAACACCCATGGCATAGCTTGCCTGCCTCCGTGTCTTTAATTCCTCGTCTCCGGCAAAGCGGCCGATGTCGCGGAACTTCTTCTCTATTTTTCCCCGGATATCGAGCCTAAAGAGAGCCGCGTCAAATTCGTCGAGCATAGCGAGGAAATAGGACTGCGGAAACAAATAGTAGCCCGAGATGTCAGGATTTTCGGCCTTTGCGTGGCTGTGCGCACTCCAGGCTTCAATTATACGCTCAACATAAAAGGTCAGCAGATCCTTTTCATGGCTTAGGTCGCTTCCTTGGGCCGCGCTCTGCTCACTTCCCGTATTGTTTTCACTAGGACTAGGACTTCCAGTCGATGACCCAAACCAATTGTCTGGATCAAAATCCGCTTCAAGCGCGCTCTCATCGATCTCCTGTGCTGTGGTGGATCGTGTGTCCTCAGGCTCCATGGCAATTGAGCAGTAGGCCTGCTTATAGTCCTCATAGCGGCGTTCCGCATCGTCGCGCAGATAGGCCACCTGTTCGATTGGGAGGGAGAAACTGTTCAAAAGTTCTGGGAAGCGTTCTCTAAAGAGAGGATTGTCGCTGAAATTCCTGATCTTCAAAAATAAGGCTTTTTTCTTTTTGAGTTCCTCTTCCTGATTGCCCGAGTGATAGAGCGGCGAGAGCAGGGTGTAGAGTCTGTCCTGCGCGCGGAGTACGGCATTGGAGATCTGGTTTTGCTTCAAATTGGGATCGCAGAGGGGCTCTAAGCAGCGCTTGATATGCTCAATGCCGCCGTCGTTGAGCTTCATAAGTTCATCAAAGCATGTCTCTGGGGAGCGAAAATGCTTTTTCACAAGATTTGACTGCAAAAAAGCGGCGCGCATTGTATCATGGCGCTCAGTATCCTGAATGCCCTCCTCCACGTAGACATCGCCTGTTTTTGAGAGGCGCATCATGCCCTTCCAGGGGATATTCACGTTTCTAAGCAAAAACATATTGTTGAAGGGCTGGGTCGGCGTCCATTTTTCCACCCAGCGGGTCGCCTGGCTAAAGGTATTGCCGAAATGGGCCAGGAATTTTCCCTTCAGGGTGCTGTCCCACATGGTGTCCACGTTTTTGCCAGCCCCTGTTTCAAAGATCGTGTCCGCCTTGGTCAGAATGTACAAGAGAGCGTTTTTGACATTGACGCGCTCTTCCGGCGTTTTGCCGTGGGTTGCGATGATCCAGTCCTCGATAGCCGCCGGAAGACCGGGAATATTGTCTGTTGTCGAATTGCAGAGCAAAAGGCTCGTCAGCTCGCGCTCCGCATTGTAGCGCTGGAAGAGATAGGCCACCTTGCCGCGCCTAAAAAATTGCTCAACCGCGCTGTCGGCCTTGTCTGAGCGCAAATAGTCCACAAGATTGCTTGTTTCAAGACGCGCCTTGTAGCCTGGAAAATCAAGAAGGTCCGTGTGGTCAAAATAGTTGGCCGGCTTGTGGACCATGACAAGGGTGAGTTCGGCGACAATTGCCGTCAGGTTTTTGCGCTCGATATTGGCGATCTTTCCGCTCGCTGCGCGCACATCAACGCTTGGCTGGGCCTTACAGTCGGAAAAATCCTTTTTCCCGAGGGTTTCCACATCGATAATGCTCGCCTCTCTCGGCAAAAGGGCGTTTAGCGAACAGAAAATTTCTTCAGAATAGTCGAGTTTTTCAAGATCCTGCAAGAGAAGGCTGAGCATGTCTGTGAACTCATCGACCTTGTTCCAGATAATGCTGTAGAGCTGCACACGGTCGTCTCTGGATAAGCGCGGGGCAATTTCTATCGCCGTGGTCCAGTAGACTTCGTCGAGAGCGACAGGACGGGCCTTGTCGCCAAAGGAGGAACTCACATACTCATGGAGATCCTCCATGACATCGATTGTGATGTGCGCGCAAGGGGCGCCGACGCGCGCCTTAAGTGGCTCAAGGGCGTCCTGAATGCCTTTTTTATCGACACCTTCCTTATGCACGGCATCGCAATAGTAGGTATTGGCGAAAATCTTGACAAGTTCGGTCTCTGAGAGCAGACGCACATGCACAGGATAGCCGGCTGGAATGTTCGCAGGCTGGGTCATTGTAAAGCGCGTCACAAGGCCTGTTGATTCCTTGCCACCTTCTGGATTGATCTCGCGGAGAAAATCGTGTGTCTTGCCATTAAAATCGCAAAGCACAGCGCCGTTCTCATCCTGCGCCAGAGAGGAGAGAAGATATGATTTGCCGGCCTGGCTCGGTCCGAAAACGCCGGCGCACATTTTGCGATGAGCCGCGCGGCCAAGCTTGCGGAACAGCCGCGCCTGCTGCCGTAAATCCGCAAGCAGGCTGTCCTTTGTCTTGCCGCAGGATCGCACGCGATCTTCGTTGTTCGCAACCCACGCCTGCGCATCCTGGCACGCTTTAGTACACCGTGCGGTGATATCCACGATCTGTTGAGTATCCATGTCTCACCTCGCTACGAAGAGAACGCGTTAATTGTACAGAACACCGGTGTCCATCCAGCAGCCGCGCTCGTCGGCCTTGCTCAGGGTACTCAGTTTGATCACAATGGGCCTGCCAGTGACAACGTTTTCCCCGTCGCGCTCTTTCACGGAATCGGGGTAATCAACATAGTTGATACTCGGCTGATTGAGTTTCTCCTTGAAAAGAGCCTTGTCGTCGACAGTCTGCTCGCCTACTTCGGGAATTTTGAATTCCACTCGGACCTTGTAGGGGGTTTTGCCAACTGACCGCTTCCGCGCCTCGTCGTTTGCGAAGTCCATAAACCAGCACTTGATCGCAGTCCAACGGTCTGCGCCAAGCTGCCTAAAGCCAATCGATATGGGCGCGCTAAATTCCACGATTTTCTCGAGCCCCTCTCCCTGCGCCTTCTTGCTGTTTGTCTGCGTGCTGATATCAAACCAGACCTTGTCTGCCTGAAGAACGCCCTGATTGTCGAGTTCGCCGATAAAGCGCGCCGTATCCTTGAGTTTGAGTCTGCTCGAATTGAAGACAAAACCCTCAAGCGCATTTTCTGCAAGCTGGCAGAGGACTGCGCCCATGACCACTGTGGTCTTTGGATCGGTGATCGTTCCGGACTCATCGGCAAAACGGTACCAGCTGCCGACTCTGTAGTTGCGCATAGGCACAACGCGGTCAGGGGCTATGGCCATCATAGAGAAAATCTGGCGGACGATCGCGTTCCAGCAGGAGGGCCGGCCTGTCAGAAGGAGAATGTCGCAGTCGTAGGCGTGGACAAGTTCGCCCATGCTTGAGAGGGCCGGACTCATGACGCTTGTGATTGCTTTGTCAACCTCACTGCAGGGGATCGAGAACTCGACATCCATGATGTCAAAGTCGGTTAAGCCGAAACGGCGCTCAATCTCCTGGGAAAAGAAGGCGCAGACATCGGGACTTGGGGCTTCGATCGGTTTTGCGCTATAGACGGATCGCAGAGTAAAGGAGAACTCGCCTGAGACATCGTGCAGATCGCGCTCTTCGTAGAGTGAGAGAATGGCGTAGGCAACGGGCATGGCTATTTGCCGCACAAACTGCACACGCTGATTCTGCACGCGCACATCAATGCTCTTCTGCCCGAACATGTGCCGCAAAGCCTCTTCAGCTCTGCGCTGGGGAATATTCTTCTTTGCAAGGGCCTGGGCGATGCCCTTAAGCACAAGGGAGGTCACAATATTGCGGAGAACGTCGTCGCCGCCCACATGAAAACCGTCTGTGATTTCCTGTTTTGGCCAGATGCGCGTCGTTGAGCTTGCGTCATTTGCCTGGATAAAGGTCGTAATCGAGATATCAGTTGTGCCTCCGCCAATATCAATGGTCGCAACGCGCAAGGAGTACCTTGTTTCGCGCTCATGGGCTTCTCCCCCGTCGATCGGAACTAAGCGCTCCTTGCCCATGTTTTCGAAGAAGAGCTGCGCGTCATAGGCGTAATTGTGCTTGATTTCATTGTAGACGTAGACAAGCTGCGTGCAGGTGGCCTCATCCCACAGGCATTGCACACTGGGATTAGCCCGAAAGTCACATATGGGCTTTTTGACCTCCTTCTTTTTACGTTTCTTCGCGTGATCCTGGTAGAATTTTTTCCAGCCAAACACGTTCCACATGACTTCCACCGCGGCCTTGCCCCAGGCGCTGTAGATCGTTTTTTCAACAGCGGGCATGCCCGGGGGCACTGTGAAGATGAGGGTACTTAGCCTGCGCGGCCTATCGGGGAAGCCCCGGCTGTCGCGGATTGCCGGGGTATTGATTGTGATCAGCGCCTGCTGGATAAGTTCCATAAAGAGGAACATCATAAGTGATGAGCGCGCAAAACGCGGCTGCATGGCGAAACGGGCGAGCTGATCTTTTAATTCCTTGCCAAAGATATTCTGAAAATCAAGGGCAATTGAACTTATGGAAATCCGCTCTCCTCCCTCGGGGACAGGCTGGTTTGCGGCCTTAATTTCCTTCAAATTCTCAAGGGGAATGCCGCAGTTATTCACATAGCGGCAGAGGGTGAGGGAGGAGACAAGTTCCTCAGTCTCCTTACTCTGCGATTTATTGAAGAACCAGAGATCGCGCTCTTCGAGATCCCAGAGATAGCGTTTCGGGCTGCTCATACCCGAGGCCCCTTCGGCGTTCACCGAAAGGCCCGAGAGCCGTGTCGCCTCAGGCCCTGTGCGCACAGGCGAGGCCCAGGCAAAGGCATTTTCGCGCTCTGAGCGGTCGCTGTACTCGGAGAGACCTGTCTCTGTTTTGGAAAACTCAACCCGCGTCTCAAATGGCTCCCCGTACATAAGGTATGGCCGCGACATGTCGCGGAGCGTAAGCCGGTAGCTGTTTAAAAGCGTTGATTCGCAGCTATCGTCAGGGAGATGCTCGACCAGGATGCCTGTGCTTCGCGAATTGCCGATGTCGAGGACAAGATCCACGTTAATGACATTGCTTTCAGAAGAATCCTCCTCAAGCTTTACGATGCGCACGCTTTTATTGCCGATGATTTTGTCAAGAACGCCCAGATAGACGAGATAGGAGGCGAGATGGGCCAGATGCAGCTCGCCTGTTTCGGTCTCGCTATCCTGAACGGCCCTTCGCGGCATATTCTGCCGCAAATGGCTCTGATCTTCGAAATAGGCCGCCCAAAGACTTTTCAGCCATTCATTCACCCAGTTTTCCATAAGAAACTGGGCATTGTCGCGTTTTTTTGCGGCAAGCGAGCAGATGGCACTGTCGGAGACATCCTGCGTTGTAAGCGAGATATGCCGTTCGTCAGATGGATCAACTTGCATATCAAAAGCAAGGACAAGGCGCCAATTTGCGGGCTCAGTATCGATCTCATTGCGCGTTCTTGTGAGATAGGCCCGGGCCCAGTTGATTGGACCGTACTGAAAGACTGGTTTGCCGTCTGGGTGGCGGTCATCGCTATGCCTAAAAAAGGGCACAGGAATCCACTGGTCAAGCCAGACGTCAATGTGCTTGTCCGAGGTTATGGTGCAATACTCTGTCTCATCGACTGGCGTCTTTGTCTCAGGAATGACAAATTCCCCTTCCTCATCCTGCTCAAGCTCATAGAGACGGACATTTTTAATCAGCGTTCCGTCATCATTGGCAGCGCTCGACTCAAGCTCCTCCATCACGGTCAGGCTGACTTTCCTGACAACAGACATGGGGACCTCGAAGTCAAGAAACTGCGGAAGACCATAGGGGATAAGGCTTATGACGTCCTTGTATTTAGGCATATTTTCCATAGCGTCTCTGCCCTTATTAGTGGATACGGCTGAAGGTTGCTTCGGACCATCTCACATTGTTCTCTCTGTCCCTTCCGTTGCAGAGGGCACGCGTATCGCTCTGCCGGCACTCCATAAACTGGCCAAGATAGCGGCCACGCTGCTTTGGCGCGTAGAAGTCGGAGGTATTGATCCGCAGATTGCCGTTTTTATACACAGCTTTTGCGGAAGCGGAGTAGACTGTGCCATTTTTCTCGCGGATGGTCGAGGTGCCCCGGCCATTTGCGTCGAAGGAGAATTCCACGATGACCGGCTCTCTGTCGGTTGTGCGCACAAGGCCAGTATTGCAGCGCCATTTCCCTTTAAGAAAACTCATGCCGCTCTCGCTCTTTGGCAGGACAAGCGCTGTCTGTGGACTTTCGGTCCTAGCCTGCGTGGGAGTTGCCATTTCGGCCAGAAGATCTTCTGTGGACTTCTGCTCTGCGGACGCCTGAGGGCTCGACGGCATAAGCTCCTCCATGACGCTTTCTTTTTCCTTTTGCTTAAGCCCGTCAAGGGAGAGGAGAGTGCCATTGTTCAAACGCAGCCAGCCATTCGACACATCGCAGTTAAGCTCTTTATTCTTTGCCGAACGACATTCCATGAAAGTCGGATAGTACTGTGTGCCGTCGGAACTGGAGTAGGCCTCTGTTTTGACGCGAATGGTGCCGTTTGGCATGACACTTGATTCAGCGTTTGCGCGCGCATCCGACGCCCCTCCTTGGCGGATGACAGAATAGCCTTTGCCGTCCTTGTCAAAGTGGAACTCAAGCCCAACGCTTCCTCCGTCGCTTTTCCGCGCAAAATCGCGGCTGTAGCGCCAGTCGCCCAAAAGCGGGGATGTGCTATTAGAGGTGTACTTCGCTTTCTGTGTCTGCTGCATGACCTGCGGCGGAAGTTCCGCGCCCCCTTCGGAGAGTTCGGCAAAATGCTCAGCAGCCACTTCTCCGCTGTTTTGCACAGGTTGAGGCTCGCTTGTCATAGGTGTGCGGCTCGCCTTGCGATTGTGTTCTTTGGCCCCCCGCGCGCTCTGCACGGCGGCTTCATTTTCAGCAAGAAGCTGTTCATTCTTCCAGACTTTCCAGCCATCGCTTCCTGTGCAGACAGCGGAGTCTTTGACATTGCGGCATTCAATAAAGAAGGCCGGGAAGGTACGGCCTGAATCGGCATTGGTGAAGCGGCTTGTCACAATCTTTACTGTGTTGTCCTCAAGGACTGCGTTCGCCTTGGCATCAAAGACGCCATGCTTGCTTGAGGTGAGCTTTGCGTGTCCCTGCCCGTCCGTACCGAAGAGAAATTCTGCATGCACGGGCGTATTGTCGGGAGCAATGAAGTCACGGTCAAAACCCCATTTACCTGCGACATGGTGGGTGTCCTGGGTTCCAAGGGGAACAACAAGCGCAGAAGCGTCCTTCGCAAGCGGGCGGGCCGGGGCATCAGGCAGGCTCAAAAATTCTTCTTGCACTTCTTGTTTTGCTGCACTCGGCTGCTTCTTCTCTTCGAAAGCCTGCATATGCTTGCGCAGATTGGCTGCGGTTTGCGCGTCCTTGGCATAGAGATGCTCGCCGGACCACTGCCCGTTTCTGTCCCTGCACTCAGCAAGAGGCTGCCCTTTTGCGCAGAGAATATGGCTTTCCTGGTAGACAATATCACTGTCCGCGCTTGTGTAGCGATCGCTTTCGATCGCAAGGACGCCGTCCTTGATTTCTGCTTGGGCTTTCGCGGAATAGACATGCCCTGCCGCGTCGGTCAAAGTGGCTTGGCCCTTGCCCTTCTCGTCAAAAACAAATTCGTTCCGCAGTTCCTCGCCCTTGCGGTTGACGAGCTTGCGGTCGAAAACCCACGATCCGTCGAGTATTGTTTCTGAGATATCCTGTTTGGGATCCTCGGGGAGCGCCAGGGCAAGAGAGTTTGTGGGGATTTCACTGGGCTTGCTTGCAAGCCCGATGAGTTCGCCCTCTTCCTGCGTAGCCTTGGCATTCTCTGCGGCCACTTCCTGTTTCTCGCTCGCTGCACTTCCCTGTCTTAGAATATCGCTGTATACGGGAGATTCCTGAAAAAGGCAGATTGCCAGAATACCTGCCGCCACTATCGAAAAAAGGACAAAGGAGTGAAAAGATCGCATGGCAAATCCTTTTATTTATTGAAATTGAGCTTGATTTTCCAGGAATCCCCGCCGCCCGCATTTCTGCCTGTGCAGTCATTTGTGTCGCGCCGGCATTCGATGGTGAAGGGATCAAAATGGTCATTGTCTGGGCAGGTGAAGGTGCCAAGCGACAAGTGTACGGTATTGTTTGCGCCAAGATGTGCTGTCACAGAACCCGTACATTTTTTCTTTGGACTTGTGATGACGCCAGAGCCCTGTCCGGTATCGTCTGGAAAATTGAGCTGCAAGTCGACACGCTCACCTTCCCGGTTTTCAAGAATGCCCTCGGCTGTATGACTGCCTTTAAGAAAGGAGAGATCCTCCTTGGGTGGTGTCTTTACAAGAAAATACCAGACAGCCAAAGCCGCAAGGGCAAGGAGAAGGAGAAGAAGGAGTATTGGCAAGAATTTCGATTTCTTTTTCACTGTTTCAGGAGGAGAAACAGGCTGCGTATCCTCCACCTTTGTCTTTTCAGATTCAGTTTTTTCTTCTTTCTGAACAGGCTCTGGCTCAACCACGGCTTCTTTCTGAACAGGCTCTGGCTCGGCCACAGCTTCTTTCTGAACAGGCTCTGGCTCGGCCAC
>JAFTDR010000314.1 GCA_017454105.1 Desulfovibrionaceae bacterium
CAAGAAGAATTTTGACAAGACCCTGAAGGAGCACGGCTTTTCGCTTGAAAAGGACGAAAATGCCACTGATGGCGATGGTGTTACACTGAAGTTCCTCGATGATGAGGCCGCTACTACTGCGCAAACCGCTGAGCAGACACCGAGCAAGGGAAATGAAAAGCGGATTTTTAAATGTTTCATAAATTTTTTTTACAACACTAATAGATGCAGACGCTAACCACTCTTTTTGTAAATCAAGAATTTGTCTGTATAGAAAAAAATGATTTTTACTAACATCTTTTTCCAAACTTATCATTTCTGAATAATGTTTACCGCTGTTTATTCTTTGTTCTTTTTCTTCTACGGATAGAATTTTAACTAAAGGATCTTCTCTCAAAAGAATACATATATCTGATTCAGAATATTTTCCTAACGACATAGTTTCTCCTTAAAAAAAGAGGGACACCAAAAATTTTGGCGTCCCTCTTTTTTTGTTAAATATCATTTGAAAATTTTTCATCTAAGGGAAGTCCAAAATTTTGTGATAACTCGTTAAATTTATAACATAAATGTTCTTGAGGTACAGATTCTTTTTTACTATATGCTATTTCGTTGTTTTCGTAAAATTCTTCTATAAATTTATTTATTCTCTCTACTGTAAAATTATTTGTATCAATAATAGCGTTAAGATAAATACCATTCTCTTTTAGTATATATTGATTTTTTTCTTTTAATGGCGCAAATATATCGTATATTTTATTTTTAGAATGTAAAAACACGCTTTCATGAATTATATATTTATTTTCATTTTCAAAATACCATAATTTTTCTCTTCTGTTTATTTCTTCAAAACGAGTTCTATTGTCATATTTATCTATTGTAATTTCATTCCATTGAACAAAATATTTTTTCTTTCTATTTTCTGTAATCGGTATCATTATATCTGTATCTTCTTTATAGTTTTTGCATTCTTCCATTACCGTATTAAAAATTTTCCAATACACTTCTTCTTTTATATGAAAATTACAATTTTCTAAATATGCATTATAAATTATATCTGGATATTTTTTTGAAGGAAAATTGCATGCACACCAAGAAAATTCCATTGTATCTTGTGAATACGGCATGTATATATTTGAAAAAAATTTTCTTTTATCTTTATATTGATAATTTTGTAAAATTATTTTTTTTAATAATTGATATTTTAATTTTTTTCTACGATTTTTTGAAAGATACAAAAATGAATTTTTAAGATCTATTTTAAATTTATTTTTGCGCATATTCACCTCTAATATTTCTCCCGCCTATAGTTGTTTATAAGCGGGAGATTTTTTTATTTTTTGCTGGCTAGAATTTTCAAACTATCTAGGTAGTCGGCGTATTTTTGCATCATTTCTCGTCGTTCATCTAGGTACACTGCTCTGTTATAAGCTGCACGTACATTATTATTTTGAACATGTGCGAGTTGAATTTCGATAACATCTGGTCTAAACCCCTGTTCGTTTAAATATGTTGATGCAATTGAACGAAATCCATGTATACATATTTCATTTTTAGTAAATCCAGTTTTATGTAAATATTCTAATAAATGATCTTTGTCAATTGGTTTTGAAGAATTTTTTACGGAAGGAAAAACATATTCTTTATTTTTATCTAATTTTTTTAAGAGAGTAACTACTTGGCTGGCCAATGGAACGAGATGTTGACGTCTTTTTTTCATTCTATCTGCAGGAATGATCCAGATAGCATTTTCTAAGTCAAATTCACTCCATTTTGCATTGCACAATTCAGAATTACGTACAAAAACGTACGGAATTATTTTTAATGCATAAAGATATGCCCAATGTCCTTCTAGCGAATCTATTGCCAAAAGAAGAGAACCTATTTTTTTAGGATCTGTCAAGGCTGGAAAATTTTTCTTTTCGCCGACTTTTAAACCAAATCGTAAATCGGAAGCAATATTGACTTCACAATGACCGAGTAAAATAGCGTATCGGAAAATTCGTGCTATAATATTAGCTAAACGGTGAGGTATATCAAAATACCCTTTGTCTTCAATTTTTCTAAGACACTCTATGATATCTTTTCCTTTTATATCGGTAATCGGTACGTTTCCCAAAAATGGAAAAATGTAATTTTCAAGCATTCGTATTATTATCTTTCGATGATTTTCCACGGAATGTATAGTCGTTTGTTCAAACCATTCCCGACTAATATTTTCAAAAGTTATTAATTGTTCAGTTTGTTTTTTTTCTAAATTTCTTTTTTCTTCTGCCGGGTCTTTATTTTCTTTAAGCCATTTTTTTACTTGTATTAATGTCTCCCGTGCTTTAAGAAGTGAAACGCTGTTTGAATCGTTTGTGTACATGCCGACAGTATATGTTCTTCTTGCTTTTTGCCATCTGTATTCGATTCGCCATATCATGTTCCCTCCGTCTGTTAGGAACAATGTAAGCCCTTCACCGTCGGCAATTTTTGTTTTAGCCTCTTCTGCAACAGTTTTGCTTTTTGGATTTTTTTTCAAGTCCCAAGTTTTCGTATACCATGTTTTTGTCTCCTTGTTAAATCGTAAACTTTGAAGCATTCCATCTTTCAATCGTCCCATGTTCCCCTCTTTTGTTGTTGGTATCCATATCTATCTTGAATTCCCGCCCTCCGTGTTACCTACATGGCAAGAGAGGCCATTCTGTCTACTACGGCGGCGGATTGTAGCTAAAAGAATTCGTTTAGCTACAGAGGCTCTTTTTGAGTTGGAAGAGCTGATGGACTGTAGCTTACCTCTACGTAGCTAACTCACCGGGTGGGAATTTAAGATCTATAGATAGTACGATATGGTTAACTTATTTACGACAGATGAAATATGCTTCTTTATCTATGGTATCGAAATTCGTACACGCGGTGTTGAGTTACAATGAAGCGTCATACCGTACCAATCACGAAATTTTCTATCGGTACAAAAATATGACGGATACAAGTCAAGGACATGTTGACAAATCGCAACATCGAAGCGGCATACCGTACCAGTCACGAAATTTTTCGTGGTCAATGATACGTGGATATGACAGATGCAAGTCAAGGACATGCTGACAAGTCACAACATCGAAGCGTCATATCGTCCAGTCACGAGATTTTTCGTGGTCAATGGTACATGGATATGACGGACACAAGTCAATGACATGTTGACAAATCGCAACAGCGGGGCGGCATACGCCCAGTCACGAGATTTTTCGTGGTCAATGGTACATGGATATGACGGATGCAAGTCAATGACATGTTGACAAATCGCAACAGCGGGGCAGCATAACGGCCAGTCACGAAATTTTTCGTGGCCAATGGTACGTGGATATGACGGATGCAAGTCAAGGACATGTTGACAAGTCACAACATCGAAGCGTCATACCGTCCAGTCACGAGATTTTTCGTGGCCAATGGTACGTGGATATGACAGATGCAAGTCAAGGACATGTTGACAAGTCACAACATCGAAGCGTCATACCGTCCAGTCACGAGATTTTTCGTGGCCAATGGTATGTGAATATGACGGATGCAAGTCAAGGACATGTTGACAAATCGCAACAGCGGGACGGGATAACGGCCAGTCACGAGATTTTTCGTAGCCAATGGTACGTGAATATGACAGATGCAAATTAAGGACATGTTGACGAGTCACAACATCGAAGCGTCATACCGTCCAGTCGCGAGATTTTTCAACAGTACGTGGGTATGGTGGATGTTGTAAGTCAAGGATATGTTGACAGGTTACAACAATGAAAAGCCATAGCGTACCATTTACGACATTGATGAAGCGATTTTCATCGGCCAACGGTACAGTGTCACCACTAGTCGAAGCGTGGGTATGGCGGATATGTAAGTCAATGGTGTGTTGGCAGGTCTTTGGCCAACGGTTTGGAAAAGCGGAAGTGCGCTGACAGGTTCACCACAACTGTTATAGTGTACCAGTTACGAGATTTTTTGGATCTTCGATAGGTTTTGTGGGTAAGCAAGGTACGGGCAGGCAGCGACATTCCCCGTCGGCTCCGCTCCCTCCTGACATCTCACTTTTGTTACGCTTCGGTGCTTTTAGCGGAAAAAACTGTTCTGCGAAAACCTGCGAAGCTCCCCTGCGCCGCATCTAACATCTCTTTCTACCTTGCAGCGGCGTCCGTCAAGGGAAAGCTCTCGAAGCTTCACGCACCCTTGACTGTCCGCCGATCTCGCGAAGGTCAAAAGGCTCTTGTCCTTCGGGGCGATGCTGGCTCCAAAAAAGCGGAAAGCGTGAAGCAGATCTCACAATGAAACCACTCCGAAGGCGGCATTCGTCAAGACCCGTCGTTGCGGTACAGGCGGAAGGGAGGTTACTCAGTGAGAACGGGTGATCTCCAAAAAACCTTACTACGCGCAGCCGAGTCACCCACGAAATCCAGCGAAGAACCGATTTTTCAATCGATGACGGTAGAACAGGGGACTTGGGTACTTTTTCGCGAGACAGGTTTTCCATACCGTCAACTATACCGTCGTTTATATTATGAATAGGTTAATAATGCAAGTGATGGCGAAGTATGTCAGTAATGCACGGAAGTCTTCTGAAAGTCGCGTACAATCGGGGTTTTCTGATGAAAATATGACTATAGATCAAAAAAGTAAGGATGAGACACCCCTGATTATAACTAAACTCGTTAGACCCTTGTGCTTGCCGGATTTCAGCATGCGCGCGTGTCAGAGGAGAAAAAGGCCAATCTTCTCTCGGCAAGTAGGGAGGCCTCGCGTGAGTCCTCGCTCATCATTGTGACCATTGAACTTGAAAACGCGGCCCCTGGCCTTGGCGCTCAGCGCTAGAGTTTTCCATGCGGACACTGCGTTTTCTATCCATTGGGCGACGCATCTACTCTGTTGGTTTTCTTTGGCGGCACAGGGCGCGCGTAAGTCACGATGCGATCTATGACGTTTCTCTTGTGAGTGGAAAGCAGGTGGGTCTTGCCTGTACAGATGGCAGACTACGAGCGCGGTCTCTTGCCGATAGCCTTCGGCGCGGCCGGCATCTTCGCGGAAAATGCGCTCTTCTGCTTCTTGCCTTGAAAGACAGCGAGGGCCAGGCTTTCTGGTGGCTCTATGCTCAGGATAGAGACGGTCTTGTGGCCGGTTTTGCCGACTCCCTCTATGCGACAGACAAGGAGGGCGCATTGGCCTTTTTCTCGGCAAAGGCTTTTCTTGAGCGGAAGGGCAGCCCTCCAGAAATTGAACTCCGCACAGAGTCCTTTGAAGAGAGCGTGCGCAGTCTTATGCGCCTAACAAGGCTCAGTCCTTGCGCGTATTGTCTTAATTGGCTGCTCGGTGCGGGTCTGCCTGTGCAGGGGCCACTGCGAAAGCATAGGGAGAGGCCTGGCAGGCGTCGTACTTTGGGCCTTATTCTGCTCATAGGGCTTGTGTTCGCAGGCTACGCTTTTTTTTCCGATGTCCCAGAGGAGGTGATGCGGCCAAATCCTGATAGGCCAAATCCTGAAGTCCTTGTTCCCCCGGCACGTGCCGTGGACACAGAGGCGCTCATAGCCCATCTGCGCACCCTGCCCCTTTCTGTGAATGGCTGGACACTTGAGCGCATTCTTTTTGCCGATTCCGAGCTTTCTGTGCGCTATGCGCGGACAAAGCGATCCGTCTACCAGGGTCTTCCTGCTGACTGTGTGCCAAGTCTTGATGGGCGCTTTATTGAGCGGAGAACGCGTCTTGCCCTTCCAGAACGCTCCCTATCCGAGGACTCCCTCTGCCCATGGCTTGATATCCAGGGCAAAGTGCTTGACTGTGCCGCGCATCTTGGCTGCACAGGAACGCTTACCGCGCAAAAGCAGGGCTCTCTTGCTCCCTTTCGGGTTGGGACGTTTCGGGTGCAGGCAATTTGCGATCGCCATATCGGCGCGCTTTTGGAGGGCTTACAGTCTTTGCCAGGGGTTCGGCTTGCGCGGCTCACATTTGCGCGCGGACAGTGGGCGATTGAGGCGACTGTGTATGGAAAATGAGAGGAGATATGCGAAGCATTATTTTTTTCTGTGTTCTTCTGTATTGCGGCACAGCCTGGGCCACAACTTTTGGCGCGTGGCAGGATGGGCAGAGGAGGCTGGATGCGCTTGAGGAATTAAAGCGCGTCCGCGCGCTGGAGCTTGAGATAGCAGGACTTGAGGCCAAGACCCGGGCACTTCGCGAGAAAAAGGACAAGAGGGTTTTGAGTGTTCGGGCGATTGAGCGGGGGCGTGACCGGCAGTTTCGGGCGCAGATTCGCTTACCAGATGGCGGTCTCATCTGGGTCCATACAGGGATGAGTGCTGCCGGGGTTTCTTTTGTGGTGATTGAGCGGGAAAAAGTGGTTGTGCAGGACGGCGGGCGGCTTGTGACCTTGCCGTTTGAGTGAGGATGTATGGAGAGACTTTCTGAGCGGGCGTCTGGTAAGGTCTATGTGGACGGGGCGATCATGCATTGTTCTGAGGCGCTGTTTGAGGACAGGGATTGTGGGGAGATTGTGCATGCTGGGCTTACGGCGGGAAAGAAGATTGTCTGGCACAGTGCCCCGGAATTTGCCAAATGCTTTCAGCGTTGCGCCACAACCGATCGCATGCGGGAAAACGAATTGCAGCGCTATGTTGTCTCGCTATTTGAGGAGGCCCATGCGCGCAAAGCGCAGGATATTCACATAATCCAGACAGGCGATGTCACCCGTGTGCGTTTGCGCATACTGGGCGAGCTTGTAGATCGGGATTTGCAGGACGGCGCGTTTGGTCAGGCCGTAATGGCCCTGCTCTACAATTATTTCGCGCAGCAGACCGGTGGGGCTGTTTTTAGTCCCATGCAGCGCCTTGACGGCCGAATTGTCAATCCGAAGGTCTTGCCGCAGGGCATTCTCTCTGTGCGTCTGCACACAGAGCCCATTCAGTCCGAGACCAGGGAATGCGGCACCTTCATGACATTGCGGCTTCTCTATGACGCGACGGAGGCGCGGGGCAGTCTTGACGAGCGTCTTGCGAAACTCGGTTTTCTCCCGAAGCAGCAGACGATCCTGACGGATTTGACGCGCAGGGAGGGTTTGTGTGTCATAAGTGGGGCAACGGGGCATGGCAAATCGACGCTGCTCAAACATATCTTTGAGGCCATGGTCTGCGACGTGCCTGGGCGATCGTACTTGAGTGTCGAGGATCCTCCAGAATACATTCTTGAGGGCGTTGAGCAGATACAAGTTGTGACCCAGGGATCGGTTCGTGGCGGGGAGAGGCGGGAGCGCTACAGGGAGGCCCTTGCTGGAGCGCTCCGCTCGGATCCAGATGTTCTTATGATCGGGGAAATACGCTATGCCGAGGCCTGCGCGACAGCCGTTGCTGCGGCCCAGACAGGCCATTCTGTCTGGGCCACCCTGCACGCCAACGATGTCTTTGGCATTGTGCGGCGCATGGAGTCTCTGCTCGCTGAAACCGGTGTTCCAGAACCCCGTCCCCGTCTTCTTGAACCGGGTGTTCTTTCTGGACTTGTCCATCAGCGTCTTGTGCCTGTCCTCTGTCCAGCCTGCAAAGAGCCGTTTGAGACGGTGAAAAACAAGGATCCTGCACTTTACGAGCGGGTGGCTGCTGTTCTTTCGACAGACGTTGTTTCTGTTCGGGGTAAGGGCTGCGCCGTTTGCGGTGGACGGGGCTGCGTGTCCATGACACTGTGTGCTGAGGTCTTAACCATAAGTCCGCAGGTTCACGATGCGCTTTTGAAGGGCGATGTCGCAGAAGCACGGGCGCTTTGGAAGAAGGAAGGTGGGATGACGTGTCTTGAGGTTGCTTTGTCGAAGTGCGGCCAGGGGCTCTTGGATCCCCGGGATATTGAGCGCAGGCTGTCCTGTCCGGTGACAGGGTAGGTGCGATGCACGCAGTATACTGCAGTCTGAAAAAAAATGCCACTTGGAGTTGAAAATACTAGACTCTGAGCTGACTTCTGCTCGAAAAAATGTCAGTTTGTTTCTGGCTTGAGTATACTTGGCCTGAAACTTTGAAGGGAGATGCCGCAGAGGCGCGGGGCGCTTTGGGAGGAGGAAGGGGGGATGACGTGTCTAGAGGTTGCTTTGTCACAATGCGGTGTCTAAGGTCGATCTCTATACTGATTCTCAGTATGTGTGCAAGGGCATTAACGAATGGATCGATGGCTGGATTGGGAGAGGTTGGCGGAGTTCTAGCGGGAATCCAGTCAAAAACAAGGACCTTTGGCTCAGACTCGTCGCTCTACTCGAAAAGCATCGCGTCACTGCACATTGGGTGGAAGGTCATTCTGGCAATCCCGACAACGAAGATTGCGACTTTCTTGCAAGAGAAAGTGCCAAACACTATGATCTTCCCATCGATACTGGCTACGAAGGCTAGAATCGATAGCCTCAGATCGTCTCTTCTGTAACAAAGCGAGTGTCAAGTTTCCTAACTTTGACACTCGCTTCATTTATCTAAACTTCTAATACATTGTCCCTAAGACTCAAGCGTTCCACAGAAGGCTACGCCCATAGTGACATTGTACACCTCTTGTTTCTTCTGTGGATCGCAGAAAGAGCAGTCTGTATGAGCAGCAGACTCTCATATAGAGACAGGGTAGTGGTCTATTGCCACTACCCTGTCTCTTCTGCGTCATTCGCCATCTTGGCTCCAATACATGACAAGTTGCATGTTACGATCGCCGTGACTGCGCTAAGCATCTTTTAGGTCACCCGTCTGCCTGCGTTAGTTGCTCTTTCGACTGAGTTCACTTGTCAATCCTATCGCAAGAAGAGACGTAAGATCGTACCAAAACTCAGTAACGATAGGCATGTCACAACCTAAGCTCACGTACTTCATAAGTCCATAGACTTTGTTGCGCAGGCTGGGGAACCGTTGCTACCGCCCTTTGCGAGAGATGGCGCACTACTCTCAACACAATGGCTTTCAACAGTCACACATATCAGCTTGCTTTGGCTTGTGTTGCATCTCTACGAGATCAGATTGACTTAAAGCCAACAGCAGATGTGCGCCTCTGTTTACGCGTCCTATCAACCATCTGACAACTCAACGCTGCTTCCGATATGTGTGAACGCCAAGTTCGTTGGAAACACAGAAATATGCAAGAAGCATACCAACTTAGCAAGAATCAAGAAGCGTCTCTTCTGAGCTGCTCTCAGTGGTAGCGTTCTTTGGATGAGAATCAGTCCTCTATCCGCGCACCGCCATGTCCAATCTCTTCGTAAAAGTGGGGTGC
>JAFTDR010000315.1 GCA_017454105.1 Desulfovibrionaceae bacterium
AATGATGAGATACTATGGGGAAGAGCAAGCTAAAAAAGAAGTCGAAAGGGCTAAAGGCTATAAGAGAAATTCTGAAATATATAATTGTCTATTTTTCTTAACAGACTTCGTGTATGAAAAAATAGCTTTTAAGAGATTACAAGCCATTAGAGACATGGAGGATTTGTATCCGCTCACGGGGGTACCATAGAATGCGGGTTTCCTCCCGGCCCCGCTGCCCGTAAATGAAGATTATTTCTTATCGTAGTCAGAGTAAATTTTCTTCTAATTTATGAAGATTATCACTTCTTATTTTTTTGTGCCATCCTCTTCGTTGTAGCTCCTCCTCCATAAAAAGGGCAAAGCCTGGGCAAGGGCAAGGCCCATGCAGGCTATTTTTACCTGGAAATTTGTTGAATTCTCTCAGTGTGTGCCTGTCCTCGGCTGCCCCAGCATGCATGAGACGAGCTCTCAAGGCAAAAAAACCTTGGTATTAACCAAGGTTATAGATACGTGCGGAGTTAGAGGCTATATGGCTATTGATTTGGCGGCTCCTTTGCAGCTTCTTCGGGCTCCTTTTCGAGCCAGTCAAGGTTCGGTGTTGTGCCTTTATAATAGCACTCCAGAGCCTCGGCAAGTTTCTCATAGAGGGAAACTCCATGGAGATTACAGGTCATACTGAGCGATAAAATACGCTCAAGCCAGGCTTCTCCATCCTCTGAGGTTACACCGTACCCCATCTTACGGAAGACAACATACGAACGAAGACAGCGTTCAGCAAAATTGTTGTCAGGATCCACTTCAGGGTGGGTCAGAAAATACGTCATAGCGTCGAATTCCTCGAGAAGCCGCTTCACAAGCGTACTCGCCTTACCTCCGACATGCTTATATTGTTGTGCACGCGCATCAAAGTCTGCCTTCAGAGCAGCAACTTCCTCTGCTGTCCACTGTTCGCCCTTCTTCTTATGAAGATTGCGTAGAAAAGACAGAAGCCATGTGCCGCATTCAGCGATCCTCGGAACATCGCACTCTGAGACCGCACGAGCAGCACGGATCAGATGGGAAAGACAGGTTTGTCTCCCGTTCTCCCACTTAATATATGTGCCGTAATCGTCGGACACAAGTATCCCCCGCCACGGACCGATGAGGAGCTGAAAAGACTCCTTTGCCAGGCTGGCGTGGATTTTGAAGAAGCAGACGCGGCGGTTAAACATGCCCCACATCCAATGTTTTAGCGACCCTGGCGGTCCAAACACTGGTGAGCTCGTTTCGTCAATGTGATTGACTGGAGCCGATCTGGCCAATTCCGCTATGCGATCATAGTACGGCTTGATAGCTATTGCCACACGCTTAACAATCTTATCAATGCCTCCCTGGCTGATGTTGACACCCATAATGCGCTCGACAAAGGCCTGCAGATGTCTACGACTTACAACACAAACACAGATCAACCAGGCAATAAGTGCCTGAAACATCACGCCAAAACCCATGTTTTGCTTTTCCTCCGGCACTTTACCTGAAACTTGTTTGCCGCAGCACGCACACGTTCCCTTTTGGATAATGTAGTGTGTGACTTTGACAAGCTTTTCCAACGCCTCTACGAATTGCTCTATGTGGTCATCAGTAATATCGGTAAATTCAGTGCTACCGCACGAGGGGCACTCTGTAGGAGGACAAACGACGACCTCATCAGGCTCAGCCAACTTCTGGCTGGCACCGGGATGATGAGCCTTTCGAGTAGGTTGGTTCTTGGACGCAGGAGATGCGCCTGACTTCTCAGGTTTTTGCTTTGCTTCTGCGCTTGCAGCTGCCTGACTGGGCGACTCTTGGGAAGAAGCCGCTCCCTGAAAGTCTGAGTTCGAGGGCTGCTCGGTCCCTGCTTCCGGTGTTTGAGAGGTCGCACAAGACGCCTTTTTAGACGCAGTAAAGTCACCCAAGCCATGCTTCTTCAGCAGATTATCGAGAGACATCCTTCCGTAAAAAGAGTCCTTGGACGGGGGCATGCTGGAGTTCTTAGAGTTTCGACGAAATATGTCCCGCAGATCGCTGAAAAGACCTTCTAATTTGGTAGCGATTTCAGTAAGAGCGCCTTCCAACTGAGCTACTTTTGCCTCCAAACCCATTTTTTCGCTATGCAAGGCAACAACATGCGTCTCATAGAAACCGCGAAGAGCCGAGGGATCCGTCAGGATCTCGGCTGGTGGCTGCGGAAGAAAGGAGTTTGGCTGAGTTGGATTTTGCATGCTGTTTTGCTAGCATATTCAGAGAAAAAGTCAAGCCATTTGTTACCAAAAATTTTGCAAAAAAGAAGCTGTGCCATAGCCGGTCAGGCAAAAAAAAGAAGAAATTGTCTTCAAAAAGGGTGCCTGGCATGAGTCGGATCCGCGTGTAAAAAACCGCATTTTACCGTACCCCCGTGAGCGGATACTTACAAAGTGCATCTATGTATGCAGAAGGCCATCGAAAACTGGGGATGTTGGCTTACCTCATCAAAAATGGTTCCATTGAAAGAGGTTCAACATTGCTTTGGGATGAACCTGAAGCCAATCTCAACCCAAAGCTTATTAAAGAACTTGCTGCAGTATTAGTGGTTCTCAGCCAGGACGTGCAAATTATTATTGCGACTCACAGTCTTTTTTTGCTTCGTGAACTAGAAATACTTGAAAAGAAAAAGAGTAACTATGAAGATAGATATTTTTCTTTGTATTTTTCTAAAAATGAAATTGCAGTTCAACAAGGGGATACATCAAATGACATTGGCAACATCGACTGCTTGGATGCAAGTTTAGACCAATCTCAACGCTATCTTGATGCGGCGCATGAGGAATAAAACTATGACATCTCTCGTTGTTGATTCGTTTGTATTTGACTTTCCCACTGAATGGAATGCCTTGAAATATGACGATTGGAAATATTACTGAAATCAATTTCAGAGAGAAGGTATAAAAGCTGT
>JAFTDR010000032.1 GCA_017454105.1 Desulfovibrionaceae bacterium
CGACCTCTTAAGAGAGGTCGCCCTTCGTATTGTATACTGCGGTCAGAAAAAAAGTTGCCACTTGAAGTTGAATATACCAGACTCGTTGGGGACTCCCGTTGTAAGCGGTCGCATTTGTCTTGGAATAGATGACTTGCTCGCTTCTTCTGTGGCCCGAATGTCTTTGTATGCTTCTTGAGTTCTTGGCAGATTGATCGCAAGAGGGGAAGGCTCCGCTTGGGGCTCAAATAGGCATTCAAGAGTATTGCATGTCTTTAGCGTTTGCGGCATATCCGCACAAACAGAGCAGAGCCTGTCGCCCAGTCCCACCAAGCTACAATTGAGGATAAGGCTTTAGAGCAGGCAGAGCAACATGATGTGAAACGATAGAAAAAGCACCGCGCGAAAGGATCTCCTGCCAATACCATGGGGAACGCATTGACGTAGGTTGAGCAGCTACTCGTGACGGATGAAATGGATCTTCGATAGGTTTCGTGGGTAAAAAAGCCACGGGCAGAGAGTGGTATTCCCCTCGGCTCCCTTCTTTTGCACCTCACCTTTGTTGCGCTTCGGTGCTTAAGCGAGACCTGCGAAGCTTCCCTTGCGCCGCAAGGAGCGCCTTTTTCCACCTTGCGAGCTTTAAAGCTCGCGCTCCCTTGACTGTCCGCCGATCTCGCGAAGGTCAAAAGACTTTTGCTGGCTCCTAGTACTGGTTTACCGAAATACGTGTGTATCTTTTGCCCACAATTATCTTAACGAAGTAGGAGTATCTCCTCCATCTTTTTACACACGGACATAGAAAATTTACTACTAGGACGCGGAAAGCGTGAGAGATCGCGCAATTGGCGCGCCAAGGTCCATCGGTGACACCACGGCGGCGGGTAAATCCGCGTACAACGCGAGGACGCCGAAAACCTCGCAGCGCGAGAAACGAAGAACCAAAAAAAAGCCCCATGCCTGGGGCTTTTGCGCGTATCTGTTTACTTCTTTTCCTGCTTGGTATCCGCTGGCTTATCAGGTTCCTTTGAGTCTTGTTTCTTGTCGTCCTGCTTCTTGTCGTCCTGTTTCTTATCGTCCTTTTTCTTGTCGCTCTGCTTTTTATCGTCCTTTTTCTTTTCGTCCGTTTTATCAGGCTGCACAATCGCGGTGACTTTCTTAATGATGCCGTCGAGTTTACCAGTTCCCCAGAGCCAGCCACCGAAGATGAGAGCGGATGCCAGGATAATAACTGTGATCCAGAGTCCTGTGCGGGGTTTTTTGTCCTCGCGGAAGGGGTCCAGGATAGACTGGCGTTCTATGTTGTCCGGCTGTTTTGCGACGGATGTGAGCGCGCCGCCGAGTTTAATGTTGATGGGCAGAAGCGTGTTGACCGCCCAGCCGGAGGCCTCAAGAACGGGACCAAAGGTGCGTTTGCGGAATTTGAGCCAGGCGAGGAAGACGGAGGGGCCTGAGATGATCAGGAATATGCCGGCTATAAGCAGGGGGAATTGCCACCAGGCAAGAGAGAAGAGGGCCTGGGCTATGCTGCCGATGGCTGTGCCGATGGCACCTAAGGCAATACCGACAGCGGCGAAGATGCCGACGCCCTTGCTGATATCAAAGGGCGCTGCCGCTTGGGCTGGTTTCGGCGCCGTTATGTTGGCAATGCCTTTCTGCGCGGCGGATAGGCTTTCATCGCGCTTGCTTGCCGCGAATTTGGCGACAGCTTCACCGACCATGGTGCTTATGCGTTTATAGGGCGACCAGATGGCCTGTTTAAAGCTTATGGGATTGTGAATGATTTTGACTAGTCTTGCATCCCAGTCCTTGCCCGTATTGTCGACAAAGACGCCGTTGCGTCCTTCGATTAACACGTCATCTGTGCCGGCTGTCAGGACGGCCATGATATTGCGGGTCGCCTGAACCGATCCGTCCTCTCCGTAGCGCGTGCATTCGCAGTACAGGAGGCAGAGCTGGCTCATGCCGGCCATGGTTGAGTGTTTGCCCACATCGTCAACCGGCACGCAGAGCTGGCAAGAGCGGCCGTCGATATAGAGTGTCCCTGCGCGGAAGGTGACATTTGGGCGGAGGGTGTAGAAGTCGTAGAAGGAGACAAAATTCATGAGCAGGCGGTGGATATTGCAGTAATAGAGAACGAATTTCTCAAGCTCAGCAATATCCTCGCTCGCTGCGGCGTTTGCAAGATCCCGCTCACAGAGCTGTTTGAATTCGGCGTGGAGTTTCGGATTGAGGAGTCGGTCAACCCCCTCTTCCCCAAGAGCATCCAAGGCCGCATTTGGGTCGACAGGCTGCGCGAAGCTTCCGGCTTCGTAGGTTGCGACAGAGGGGCGCTTGCCAAGAGCGTCGCCAAAGGCTGCGAAGGCTTTTTCAATAGAGCGCCAGTCTTTCGGGCTAATGTACTCCTCGTCGGTCAAAAGTGGCCTCACAAGGTCTGCGAAGGCATGGATGCGGTCACTCCAGACGGGATTGAGTCCTTCTGAGAGCGGAAGGCGTGCGCCGTTTTCAATGCGGGCAAGCGGCATGGTTATAAGATCGTCGAGAGCGATATCTTCCTTATCAGCCGCCTCTTTGAGGCGAACCTCGGCGTTTAAGTGCGCGGTCGCCTGCGGGGCGAAGCTTGAGAGGCCGCAGCGCAGAAAGAAGTCATCGATCTTCGGGCGGAGTTCCTGAAGAAGATTCCAGGCCTCTTCAGTCTTCTCGACAGGATGCTCGGTTTTTGCGACGTTTGCGCGCCACTCTTTCCAGGCAGTCAGCTCATGGACGAAGGCGTCCGCAAGTTCCGCATTAAGGCCAGGGGATCCGCCTGCGTCCTGTGCCCCACCGACAACAGCAAGGCCTTTTTCGACAAATTCCCGCAAAGAGTCGTCCATTTCTTCGAGGGGTGGGAGGATACCGTCGCCGTTAAAGGACTGGCCAGCCGCGTTTTCGGCAGCTTGCTTCACCTGCTCTGGGGTGATCCTTGCGTCCTCGCCTGTGATCTCAAGGGTCTTGAGTATTGTCGTTGCCGTGGTCTTTAAGCGTTTTCCTTCATCCCTTGTGTCGTCTATAGCGGAGAGAGGAACGGATGTGGGCTCGCTTGGAATATCGGCTGTGTCATTCACGCGGGCGCAGATCCAGTCTGTGGCGTCAAGGATTTCCGGCATGCGGATGCGGCCATCGCAGTCAGTATCAAGCAGCTTGAGTGTTGTCGCATCAAACTCAAGGCCACTTGCCGGGCAGCTCAGTGCCCCCCAGAGTTTGGGATCAAGTTCCCGCAGATGACGCAACTCAGCCATTGTACTCAGCATGACCTGGTCGGTTCCGCCCATACGCTGGCAGTGCCATTTGAATTGTTGCACTTCAGACATGGTTTCTCCTTATTGTGATCGGAAGATAATCCATTTGCTCGCCAGATAATTCAGTATGATGACAATCGCATTGGCGACTAGTTTTACCAGAAATTCGTTCCAACCGAGCTGTAGAACAAAGAGAAAAAGAATTGCAGTTTCTACAAGGACCGAAAGAAGGCGGGCTGCGACAAATTCGCCAAGTTCTTTTAAGACGCGCGGCGCGTCACGGCTCTTTGAGGCGAAGACATAGTGCTTATTGGTGATGAAGGCAAAGATGACGGCCACAATCCAGGCGATTGTGTTCGCGGTTAGGCAGGGGAGGGAGAGGAGAAGTATTGCGAAAACGTAGACAATATAGTTTATGGCAGTCGTCAGCACGCCAAAGAAAATATAGAGTGAGACTTCTTTTGTATCCACTATTATGATCCGACCTAAGTAAAGAATGTCAGAGCTTAGCGCAACTGCCTGTGAATGCAAGTCTTTTGACTTCTCTGCCGAGTCAGGTACAATCCTTTCGCACGTCACGCTTGAGGAGGAGCCATGCCAGAAGAGCTTGTTCCGCGTACCCTGTCGTTTCTGAGTTTTGTTATCCCTGTATACAATGAGCAAGCAACACTTCCGTATTTGCGCAGTCAGTTTGAAGAGTGGCTGCCCAAGTTCGGAGAGAGGCAGTACGAAATTGTCCTGGTTGATGACGGGTCCCGCGATGCGTCCCTTGTTTTTTGCGCGGACTGGGCGAGGGATTGTCCGTATGTCAAAGTTATATCCTTTAGCCGGAATTTTGGCCATCAGCCCGCACTGTCATGCGGTCTTTCCTATGCGAGCGGCGAGGCGGTCGTGATCCTGGATGCGGATTTGCAGGATCCGCTCTCTGCTGTGCCCGCCATGATTCAGCGCTTTGAAGAAGGCTACGATGTCGCCTACGGTCAGCGTATCGCGCGGCAGGGGGAGACGGTTTTCAAGAAAGTCACCGCCTGGGCTTTTTATCGAATCATGCAGCGCTGCGTGTACAGAGGCCTGCCTAAAGACACGGGAGATTTCAGATTGGTTTCGCGGCGTGTTGTCGATATTGTGAAGGCCATGCCTGAGGAGCATCTTTTTCTGCGCGGCATGTTCGCCTGGGTCGGTTTCCCGCAGATCGCGGTTCCCTATGTGCGCGACGAGCGCCGCTTTGGGGAGACAAAATATCCCTTTTCGCGCATGGCGAAATTTGCTTGGTCTGCGATCACATCCTTCTCGGCCCTGCCGATTCGGCTTGTCAGCCTGTGGGGGGCCTGTGTCGGTTTCTTAGGTTTTCTCATCTGCCTCTACGCGTTTTGCTCCTGGCTTGCGGGCAATGTCGTGCAGGGGTGGACATCGCTTATTGGGGTTACGGCCCTCTTAGGAGGATCGTCAATTATGGCCATAGGCATTGTGGGCGAATATGTCGGCAATATTTTTGAAGAAGTCAAAAAAAGGCCGAAATATATTGTCTCGCGTGTCTTTAACATCGGCAGCCCCGGGAAGGGGAGCAAAACTGTGAATCTGCGATGAAACACTGCGTGGATTATTTCTTTGTGGCGTGTGTTCTGTGTTTCGCCTGTCTAGCCTACCAGGGATCCTGCTTGATTACGGCTGAAGGTGCTGTCATCGATAGCGATCTTGCAACCTACGCGCAGGGCATGGCCGGGGCGGATCGGCCGGAACTGTTTTTGGCGGATCCCGTACTCCATACGCGATCCCCGGCAAACAGCATCCCGAACGCTGAGCGGGTGCTTGCAAATCTTTTGACTCCAGGCTCTGCCTATGCTCTTGGGCTTCTTAGGGCAGGGGCTCTCATCCTGGTCGCTTTTTTTCTTAGCTGGTACGCGTTTGGGAAATGGCTCTTTAAAAGCGGGGCGCAGGCCATTATCCTTGTTTCTGTTGTGAGCATCACAGTCTGGGTGGGCCTAGGCACCTTCTGGGGGATAGCCCATTCTGACCCCGTGCCGCGGGTTTTTCACGCGGCCCTGTGGCCGTGGATGCTTATGCTGGCAGTTAGAGCGTACAAGGTCGTTTCCTTACGGCCACTCGCCATGCTTGTCGCAGGGCTTGGCATGTGGTTGCACGGAGTGAGCGCCCTGCAGACGGGCGCGCTTTTCTTTTGTGCTTTCTTTTTCCACAAGCCAAAATTCTGCACCGTCTTTCGGCACGCGAAAATACTCTTTTTTTCCCTGCTCGCTTTTTTTCTGCCGGTCTTGCTTTTCCTCTGGCCCTCTCTTCTTCAGCAGCGATCGTTTAGCCCCGAGGAACTTGGAATCTTTGCGCAGTCTTTCGCTATCAGGTGGCATGAGGATTACGGCAATATTCTTGATTCGCTGCGCGCTCTTTTTTCACCGTTCTGTCCTATAGCCTATATCTTCTACGGCGGAATTGCGGCCTGCGTTTTGTCATGGCGCTCAGCCAACGAACGAGTGCGCACACTCGCGCACATGATGCCGGCTTTTTTATTTGCTTTCTTTTGCGTTTTTCTCTTTTCCTATCTTGAGTCGCACTACGCCTACGATTTCGGACGGGTCTCTATGGGGCACGAGCTTGTCAGGGGAATCCGCTTTTTAGTCCCGCTATCCTGGATTTTCATTGCGGCCTCGTGTATGAGCGTGCTTGATCGTTTTCCCAAAGCCGTCCACTACGTCATGGCCGCCCTCCTTGTTTTTGTAACGGTTTTCCCCTCCCATGACAAACAGTATATTGCCGCCTCCTCTGCCGTATCCGCGCTTGGCGGGCTTACGCTGCCCTTAAGCCGTGAGGGTCAGGCAATGCAAGCGCGTGCAGAACAGGCGCGCGAAGCGCTTACTGCCCTCCATCAGCGCATTCACATGGGCGACACGCTCTTTTGTCTTGACGACCAGATGATGGCTGCCCGCTACCTCGCCTTCTGTCCACTTGTCTATTCCTTTAAGGACGGCTACGTCTTTTTTTACAATAAGGATGTCGATGGGATGCGCACATGGCTTACGTATACTGAGCTTGTACACAAGGGCGAGGCAGGCATCTTTGAGGCATGGCGACAGTCCAAGGCGACCTGGTATTTGACGCGCAGAGCGTCTCCCCAGACACCGAAAGATACCGAGCTTGTCTTTGAAAATGCCGACTGGCGGCTTTTTCGGCGTAGAGTAGCGCCTGCGAGGTAACGCTGTGGACTGTCCCATATTGTCAGCGTGGATTAAGACCGCAGGTCAGCTTGTGCGCTACGCCCTTGTCGGTATCGCCCACAACACGGTCGGCTACCTTGTCTATCTTTTTTTCACATGGCTTGGCATTGATCCGAAGATTGTCGTTGGCGTCTCCTACCCGATTGCCATGCTCGTATCCTATGTCGGCAACAGACAGTTCACCTTTCACCATACGGGAAGGATAAGCCGATCGACAGTTCGTTTTCTGCTTGCGCATCTAGCAAGTTACGCGATCAATCTGGCTATGCTTTTTCTCTTTGTGGACATTTGGCACTATCCGCATCAGCTGGTCCAATTGGCGGCGATCTTTGTCTGTGCGGCGTTTCTCTTTCTTGCTCTTAAAGTTTTTGTTTTCCGTCAGGAGAGTAGCTAATGGCAGAGATCGTTCCTTTCAACAAACCGCATATGACAGGAAAAGAGCTGTACACTATTGCCCAGGCGCATTTCAATTCCGTTTTGGCAGGCGACGGGCCCTATACCCGCCTCTGCCACAAAAGGCTTGAGGAAATGTGCCACTCGCAGAAGGTTTTGCTCACCCATTCCTGCACAGCGGCGCTTGAGATGCAGTCGCTTCTTTTGGCAATAGGGGAGGGGGATGAGGTGATCATGCCCTCCTACACCTTTGTCTCGACTGCGAACGCCGTTGTCCTGCGCGGTGGTGTTCCTGTCTTTGTCGATATCCGCGCTGATACCTTAAACATTGACGAGACACTCGTAGCCCAGGCAATCGGTAAAAAGACGCGCGCGATTGCGCCGGTCCACTACGCAGGGGTTGGCTGCGAGATGGACACACTTCTTGCGATTGCCAAGCAGCATAATCTCATGGTAATCGAGGATGCGGCCCAGGGTTTTATGGCGACCTATAAGGAGCGCCCCTTGGGCAGCATCGGGCATCTTGGCGCCTTGAGTTTTCACGAAACAAAGAATGTGATCTGCGGAGAAGGCGGGGCGCTCCTTGTGAATGATGCGCAGTTTTCACTGAAAGCCGAGATCATCCGCGAGAAAGGGACTGACAGGAGCCGCTTTTTTAGGGGGGAGGTCGACAAATACACCTGGCAGGATATCGGATCCTCCTATCTGCCTGGGGAACTTGTCGCCGCCTTTCTCTGGGCGCAGCTTGAGGAGGCCTGCGAGATTACCGCGAACCGTCTTGCCTCCTGGGAGCGGTACCACACGCTCCTCGCCGATCTTGAGGCGCAAGAATTGCTGCGCAGGCCGATTGTCCCAGCCGAATGCCGGCAGAACGGCCATATGTACTACATCCTTCTGCATCCCCGCTTTGACAGGCAGCGTGTTCTTTCGGGGCTAAAGGAAAACGGGATCCATGCTGTATTTCACTATGTCCCCTTGCACACGGCTCCGGCCGGGCGGAAATACTGCCGGGTCCACGGGAGTCTCTCAGTGACTGAGGACTCAGCCTCCCGTCTCATTCGCTTGCCACTCTGGTACGGCATTCCCGAAGCCATGCAGATACGGACAGTTGAGGTCCTTGGGAGTCTTCTGCGCAATGCGTGAGGTATTTTGTAAGTCAGCGTATTGTGTTCTTTTTCTTGGCGTCTTTCTGCCGCGTCTGTGCAGTCTTGGGCTTTTTCCCTTTATGGACGAAGGCTTTTACGCCTATCAGGCCATGACGATTGCGGATTCGCTTGCCTCATCCCACTCTCTCCCTGATTACGGGCCGTGCAATCTCTACGCCCTCCTCCTGGCACCTGTGACGGCTCTTCCGATGAATCCCCTGGTTGCCATGCGACTGTGCGATCTCGCATTTGCGCTTATTGCGGGCTTAATCCTCTTTCGGATAATCTCCCGACTGACCAGTGATGCAAAGGCCGCCGCATTGAGTACACTCCTTCTTCTCCTCTGCCTCAATGCCTTTGACTGCATCCAGGCAGGGGCGAAAAACAGTTTCTTTGCCGCCTTTATTCCTCTTTTTGCCGCCTACCTTCTCTGGCTTAAAGAGGGGGAGCGCGCGATCGTCTGGGCGGGAGTCCTTGTGGCCATAGCTGTGCTGCTTCGCGAAACGTTTGCGATCTACGCGCTTCTCTCGTGCTGCGCCGTCTTTTTTGCCCTGGGTGTGCGCGCAGCGCTTCTTTTTTGCGCAGGTGGCCTAGGCTCTGGCGCAGTTCTCCTCGCGCTTCTTGTTTTTCTGCGCGGCGGCTACACAGAGCTTGTCTTATCCTATGTCAAGGCCGGCGCGATTTTCGCCGCAGAGTCCGGCCACATCCTGTCAAATTTTCTCTATCAGAGTTGGCGTTTTCTTCTTGATTTCTGGCCGGCTGTCCTGCTCCTTGTCTGCGCGCTCATTCTTCTTCGGCGGCGGCCGACAAAGCGCTGCTTTTTTTTCGCAAGCCTTCTTCTGGCCCCGATCCCCGAGATAGTTGGAAAAATTTCCTATCTCTACCATTTTTCCCTCTTTTTTCTGGGCTTTGCCGGTCTTATTCCGCTAGGCTATGAGCGTCTCATCGAAATCTCTCCTCAGTATAAAAAAAAGGCGCAGTACGCACTTATTGCCGCCTGCGTAGTCACGTTCGTACAAACTGTTGCGCTTAGCTCCTTTCCAGAGAGCGTGCGCGTACTTGCCTCTCCGCGCTGCTCCTTTCCTGAGAGCATGCGCACACAGTCAAACACACTTTTGGCAGCGGATGCGATACGGGCGAGCCGGGCGGAGACGCTGTGCATAAGCGGATTTATGCATTTTCTGTATCCTGCGACAGGACTTCTGCCCCCGGCGTACGGCATGGACGATATAAGCCGGCTGTATTTGTTGCTTGGGAAGAATACTGATGCATTGGAAAGCGCCCTGCGCGCAAATCCCCCAGAGATCATAGCTGTCGGGAAAACAGAAGAGACAGATCATGTCGCCATGTTTAGCGCAGAGATTGAAGCGGCAATTAAGGCGACTGGGCTCTATCAATTCTACGCGGATATACCGCCTGATCCAGGGAAAAATTACGGTTGGATTGGCTGTTCTCTGTACAGGCTAAGCAAGTAGGTGTACGCGGGAAGTGGCTCTACGAGCGCTTTTTTGGGCGTCTTTCAAAAAAAAGAAAAAAGTGGTTGACAGTTTCGCGGAATCTGACTATACCTGTCTTTGTTGAGCGCGGGAGTAACTCAGTGGTAGAGTGCAACCTTGCCAAGGTTGAAGTCGCGGGTTCAAATCCCGTCTCCCGCTCCAGAGGCGACATGGCCAAGTGGTAAGGCAGAGGCCTGCAAAGTCTCGACTCTCCAGTTCAAATCTGGATGTCGCCTCCAAGTATACTGCGGGAGTAACTCAGTGGTAGAGTGCAACCTTGCCAAGGTTGAAGTCGCGGGTTCAAATCCCGTCTCCCGCTCCAAATGCGTACGCATGCGGGAATAACTCAGCGGTAGAGTGTCAGCTTCCCAAGCTGGACGTCGCGGGTTCAAATCCCGTTTCCCGCTCCAGATATATCCAGGGTTTTCGAGTATTTGCTCGGGAACCCTTTTTTTTCCCACACACATCGACGACGCTGTATGACGTGATTGTACGATGCCTATCTTGTAGATTGCAAAGCCGATTTGTTGAGCTTGGCCTACAGCGTACTGTATATACCCGGCCGCATATGATTTTCCCTTTTCTCTGGAAAGCCACAAGGGAAGGGACCTCAATTGGCCGGCAGCCACCAGGCTCACTTCGTTGCGCGGTACAAATCACTGTGACGTCGAGTATAGCTTCATTGGAATCTCAACAATCGTTCGCGCATCCTTCGAATTGTTGTACGATGCAGCCACCTGTGTGACATGGGTTTCTTTAGACGCCTGGGCAAGCCAAAGCGCAGGAGAGCGGCTGTAGCCTTGTCGCGCCATGGGCTGAAAACTCTTGAAATAAAAGATATACTGCGGACAGAAAAAAAAGTTGTCACTTGGAGTTGCTACGCAAGACTCAGTGCTGACGTAAGTTCGCAAAAATGTCAGTTTGTTTCTGGCTAGCTAGAGTATAATCGCAGAAAAAAAATAACGGAGCGAGAGCACCTCTGGCAATTGGTGTGGCCAAAGTGCAGCAATTTTGTTGCTGACTAGCGAAGATCGCAAACTTGGGAGAGTTTATTTCCCTGCGTGATACCGGGCAAGAATATTTTTACCATGGCTTTATACAGGGTGTGTTGGCACCCGTTACGAAATTTGAGGGCGTTGTCGTCACGTCCGAGGCAGAGGGCGGTGATGGCTATGCGGATCTTGCGCTCTATCAGAGGATGACGAAGACCGCTGTGTAAAAAATGCAAGAATGAGTATGATGCACGGGTGAAAGCGGCTTGTGAGGCAGCGAGGCAGATTACGACGAAGGAATATGTGAAGCACTTTGCACCGGAAGACTGCTCAACTCTCTATGGGATGGGCATAGGCTTTGGCGGAAAGAGATGTGCAATTCACAATCTTGGCAATCTGGCTACTACCTTGCCCGGCCATTCATAAAAGAAAAGAAGGCCCGTGAGTGAAAGTCACTGCAAGGCGGACCCTCAAGCGTATTTGAAACCCGGCATGTTCAGGCGGAAAGAAATCCGTCCGCTAACGCTGAACTAATCGAGGGGGGATTTAGGAAGTTTGAGTACAAAATTAGGGTCTGTACTTTTTCGCAGAAAACCTGCATAAATAACCGCTCAGTCTTACCCGCGTCAGTCCTCATGTGTACTCGGTGTCACAGTGATTCTTCCCATGCCGACCAACAGAGGCCGATCTTCTTTGGCTTTCGTGGGAAAACCATTATGTGATCGGGTATACCGCGTTTAAGAGGCGGTAAAGGGTCGCTTCGCTTCTCCCCTTAAAAGCACCCTTTTTGCTCGGTTTTTCGGGCTTGCGACGCTCTCTCCAGGGAAGCTTTGGCGGTGTCAAGGCCTAACATTTTGCCATGTGACTAACCTAAAAAATTGGAAACTGATGTCTGCGCTGGAAAACAGCACAAACACAGAGATTCCCTTATGGACCACGCGTGTACTGTCACTGGCTCTCGTACGAGGAGCTTTGGACACGTGCGCTTGGGACAGGCGTATTTTAAAATGAATCTCAATTTCAAATTAGTTGACAAAAGCTACTCTTTGTGCTTTTGTCATCTCGTACAAAAAATTGCACTCTCTTGATTTTAGCAAGAAATTTTGAGTGCTATGATATAGGAGGAGTTATGACACTCTTTAATCGTCTCAAACGCAATTGCATGGTTCTGCTCTTGGCAGCCGGCATGCTCGCTGGTGGCGTCTCTGCCGCGCACGCCATTGACTTCAAGGCTCAGGGCGAGTGGATTGTGAGCTTTGGCCTTGGCGACGCCAATTTTAACGACACAAGCCGGACACAGAAAGACGACATGTTCTCGGCTGCGCAGCGTATCCGTCTGCAGTTGGATGCTGTCGCGTCGGAGAGCCTCTCAGGCACAGTCTTCTTCGAGATTGGCCAGCAGGATTGGGGCAACAACACCGATAGTGTTGGTGGCGCGCTCGGTGCTGACGGTGTTATTGTCAAGGTCAAGAACGCCTATATCGACTGGTTGGTTCCTGAGACCGATCTGCGTGTGCGCATGGGCCTGCAGGCCTTGGCCCTGCCGAACGCCGCCGGCGGTTCAGCCATTATGGATGGTGACGTCGCCGCTGTGACGATGAACTACAAATTTACTGATAATGCTTCCCTGACCGCGTTCTGGATGCGCCCGGCAAACGACAACTACCAGGGACAGAATGCACGGGATTCTCGCGTGCACTATCTTGACAACATTGACTTCTTCGGTCTGACTGTGCCCCTGTCCTTCGACGGCTTTGAGATCACCCCCTGGGCAATGTACGGCATGATCGGCCGAAACGCCCTTGACGACACAAATGGTTGGAACCAGAATTTCAACGCCTCTGATGGTGACATGCTGAACACGCTCTATGCCTACCTTCCCGGCCAGGGCGGATTTTACCGTGGTTTTAGAAAACGCGATCGCGCCTATGCCGATGCCTGGTTCTTCGGTCTGCCCATTGCCGTGACCGCTCTTGATCCCATCAACATCGAGTTTGACGTCAACTACGGCTATGTCTCAGGCTTAGGAAGCGTGAACGCCATTAACTATAAGAACTGGGCCCGCTTCGGTCAAAACGCAAGCGTCGTCCGCGCCGACACAAAGCGCGAGGGCTGGTTGATCAAAGCCTTGGTCGAGTACAAGATGGATTGGGGCGTTCCCGGTCTCTTTGGTTGGTACTCCTCAGGCGATGACGGCGACATCAAGAACGGTTCTGAGCGTATGCCCTCTATTTCTGGCTCAGGAAACTTCACCTCCTTTATGGGCAGCGCAGGGACAGACTTCTGGGCCGATGGCACAAGAGGTCTGTTCTGGGAAAACAACATGACCTACGCCGGCACATGGGGCGTCGGTCTCCAGATTCGGGATATGACGTTCCTTGAGGATTTGAGCCACACCTTCCGCATTGCCTACTGGGGCGGCACCAACAGCACGGATATGGTGAAATACAGCGGATACTCTGGCGCCGGGTCGGAAGTCACCTTCGACGGGCCCTATCTCACAACCAACGACGGACTGCTTGAGTTCAACCTGGACAACGTCTATCAGGTTTATGAGAATTTGGCCGTCAACCTCGATCTCGGCTACATCGTGAACATGATGGATCGCGGCACCTGGGCCCGCAGCTGGACAAAACGCGGCTACGCTGATGGTGAGCACTTCAGCTCCCAGGATGCCTGGAAAGCCCAAGTTTCATTTGTGTACAGTTTCTAGTACGTACAATGGCGCCCTCGGGCGCCTTTTTTTTTGCTTGCCATGCGCACGGGTTTAGAGTAAAGAGAGCAAGTCTTCGGTATAAATTTTTAAACGCACGCCCAAAAGGCCTGTTTTGCCCGCGAATGGACGGGCGATCTGGCTCCTACAGGATGTGTAAACAATCACTGTGGTCCGTGAAGAAGTCTTTTAGACTTTCCTTCCGAAAAAAATTTGAAAAAATTAATTTTTTTACTTGACAAACTCTCCCAGGAGGGATAGTTATGTCCTTGTACAATTTTTTTGACCGTTAAAAAAATTGTACAAGCCAAAAGGAGCAAAGCAATGGAAAAGAACACACTGTTCGCTCGCGTAAAAAAGAGCTGTATGGTCGTTATGTTGGCAGCAGGTATGCTGCTTGGTGCAACAGCTGGCGCTCAGGCTGTTGATTTTAAGGCAAAGGGTCAATGGCAGGTCGGCTTCGGTCTTGGCAATGCCAATCTCCGCGGCGGCAACGGTGTCCGCAAGGACGACCTCTTCGGTGCCACACAGCGTTTCCGTATCCAGTTGGATGCAGTCGCTTCCGAGAATCTTTCAGGCCGTGTCTGGTTTGAAATGGGTTCTCAGGATTGGGGTAACGCAGGCAACGGCGCAGCACTCGGTGCTGACGGTGTAGTCGTCAAGGTGAAAAACGCCTTCATCGACTGGCTTGTGCCTGAGACGGATCTTAAGTTCCGCATGGGCCTCCAGAATGTCTATCTTCCGAACGCGGCCGGCGGCTCGAACGTCTTTGGCAATGCGGACGTTGCCGGTATCACCGCTTCCTATCAGTTCAACGATATGGTCGGCTTGACCGCTTTCTGGTATCGTCCGGCGAACGACAACTATGTGGATAACCGCTACGCTGACGCGAGAGAGACCCACTATCTGGACAACTTCGACCTCTTTGGTATCGCAGTGCCTGTGACCCTCGACGGCGTTGAAGTGACTCCTTGGGGCATGTACGGCATGCTCGGCAAAAATGCCCTTGACGGCTATGGCAACAGATGGAGAACTGCTGACGGTAGCTTCAACACCTCCCTCCTGGCCAATCCTGGCAACCAGGCTCAGGTGGCTGGCTTTAGCAGCAGCCGCGACTACTCCTCCGTCTTCTTTGTCGGCTTGCCGATCAAGGTGACCGCTGCGGATCCGCTGAACATCGAATTTGACTTGAACTACGGCTATGTCGAAGGCTTCGGCAAGACCTTTGTTCACAACTATAAAGGCAGCTTTGACAAGCGCGCTGAGAGCAACCGTCAGGGCTGGTTGATCAAGGCCTTGGTTGAGTACAAGATGGATTGGGGCGTTCCTGGCATCTTCGGCTGGTATGCCTCGGGTGACGACGGCGACGTGAAAAACGGCTCCGAGCGTATGCCTTCTGTCAAGTCGAATGGCCGCTTCACCTCCTTCATGGGCGCTGACGGCACAGACTGGTATTCAAGCAACTTCAAGGGTTCGTTCAACGAGAAGCACACCAACTACGCCGGTACATGGGGCGTGGGTCTCCAGGTGCGTGATATGAGCTTCCTTGAGGATCTGAAGCACACCTTCCGTGTTGCTCTGTGGGGTGGTACCAACGACGCGTCGATGGTCAAGTACTTTGCGACCGCAGGCTCCTGGGATAATAACACAACCTATGAGGGCCCCTACCTCACAACCAATGACAACCTGGTTGAGTTCAACCTCGACAGCACCTACCGCATCTACGAGAACCTCTCTGTCAATTTGGATCTCGGCTACATCATAAACTGCATGGATCAGGAGACCTGGAAGCACTCCCGCGCTTGGGAGAGCCGGAGCAACTTCTCCATTCATGATGCCTGGAAGGCTCAGTTGACCTTCAACTACACCTTCTAGTACCGACTTCCACTAATTTCCTTTGATATTATGGCCGTCCGCATAGGGCGGCCTTTTTGTTTTTCGGATCTTCGATAGGTTTCGTGGGTAAGCGAGCTCTGGGCAGGAGGCGACATTCCCCGTCTGCTCCCTCATTGGGCATCTCACCTTTGTTGCGCTTCGGAAACCTGCGAAGCTTCGGTTTACCTTGCAGGCGCGGAAGTCCAAGGGTACGCTCTCTAGCTCACGCGCCCCTGACTGTCCGCCGATCTCGCGAAGGTCAAAAGGCTCTAGTCCTTCGGACGATGGGCTTTTGCTGGCTCTGAGGTAGCGGATTACTTACGCAGATCGCACAATGAAATGACTTTCGAAGGCGCGCCAAGGTTCATCGGTTGCGCAGCCCACGACTCATAACGAAGATCCTGTTTTTCTCGCGTACTTGCGGAATTTGAGGGACTTGCATATAGTGACTAGATAGATTTTTGTGTTTGCACTGCTTTTTCGTAGACCCTGGAAACCGTATAGAGAAACCCACATATGATGAACAAGCCAAACCAGCACTCCGCCCCCCTTCAGGAAAGGGTGGATGCGATAGCGTCGGTCCTAACAGAACACAAAGCGCTCGACTATACCTGTATTGATCTGACAGAACAGTCTGGGGGCTCCTTCGCGGACCGTCTGATCATTGTGACCGCAACCTCCCCACGCCATGCCCGCGCTCTTGCGGACGCAGTCTCAGCCCTCTGCCATGAAAAGGGCGATGACTTTTTGGGCATTGAGGGTCTGCAGGCCGGCGAGTGGGTCCTAGTCGACCTAAACGACATAGTGGTCAGCATCTTTTTGGAATCGACGCGATCGCTCTATAGACTTGAGGATCTCTGGCGTCAACTACCGAGGGAGGGGCAGCACGATGAATAAGGTCACACCGACACTTCTGCTTATCTTAGACGGCTGGGGCATTGCCCCGCATGGTCCTGGGAACGCGCCGTATGTCGCAAAAACGCCTGTCTTAGATGAGCTTTTTGCAAGCTGTCCGAACACCCATCTGACCGCCCACGGTTTGGATGTCGGTCTTCCTCAAGGCTACATGGGCAATTCTGAGGTCGGGCATTTGAATATCGGGGCAGGCCGCATTGTCTACCAGGATATGACCCGCATCGATATGGCCCTTGCGGACGGATCCTTTGCCAAAAATACGGCCATAAACGATCTTATTTTTGCCGTCAAAGCAAGTGGTGGCGCCCTGCACTTTGCTGGCCTTATCTCCGACGGCGGTGTGCACAGCCATATCGAGCATCTTATTGCCCTCTGCCGCCTTGCGGCAGGGCGCGTGCCTGTGCGCATCCATTGTATAATGGATGGCCGCGACACGGATCCGCAAAGCGGAGCCGGCTATCTTACGAGGCTTCAAGAGGGAATCGCCGCATTGCCCGACTGCCATATTGTCGATCTCGTAGGCCGTTTCTACGCGATGGACCGCGACAAGCGCTGGGAGCGTGTTGAGCGCGGCTGGAAGCTCTTTGTACACGGCGAGGCAGAGGCCCAGGCGGAATCAAGTGCTCATGCGATTGAAGCTTCCTATGCTGCGGGCTTCACAGACGAGTTTGTCAAGCCGGTTATAATCAAGGGCTTCGATGGCATGCATGATGGCGATGGACTTTTTCTTTTCAATTTCCGCGCAGACCGCATGCGGGAACTAACCAGAGCCTTTATTGATCCCAACTTCACAGAATTTCAGCGTATCTGTCCAAATCTTGCTGGAATCGCCTCCATGACCCCCTACGAGGCCTCTTTCGGTATTCCTGTCGCTTTTCCGAAAGAATCCGTGACAAACGGCTTAGCTGAAGTTGTCTCGAAAGCGGGCATGCGCCAACTGCATCTGGCAGAGACGGAAAAATACGCGCACGTGACCTATTTTTTCAATGGCGGCCTTGAGACGCCTTTTCCTGGAGAGGACCGCATCATGGTCGATTCCCCAAGGGAAGTGCCGACCTATGATCTTAAGCCCTCGATGAGCGCAAGAGAGGTGACGGATAATTTTGTGGAGAAATGGCAGAGCGGCATTTACGATCTGGTCGTCTGTAATCTCGCAAACGGCGACATGGTGGGGCACACGGGTGTGCTTCCAGCAGCCATCGAAGCCTGCGAGGTTGTTGACGAATGTGTCGGCCGCATGGTTATGGCCGTTAGAAAGCGAGGCGGCCGCATGCTGCTTATCGCCGATCACGGCAATTGTGAAGTCATGCTGACAGCTGATGGCCGCCCCCATACGGCGCACACAACAAACCTTGTTCCCTGTCTTCTCGTTGAGACAGGCGAAGAGCATACGCTCCGTCCTGGACGTCTTGCCGATGTGGCGCCGACCATTCTCTCACTGTGGGGTATGCCACAAAGCTCGACTATGACCGGGACAAGCCTTGTTGGGTAGCGATCATGGCGAAAAAAAAACCGGCAAATGCTAAGCCGCTCTCACCGGTGCTACCCGAAGTCATGGAGATCGTTTTTTTTTATCCCTGTCCGCATTGCGGGCGCCATGTGCCGAAGGTAAATCCCATTGAGGCGACTGTCGCAGTCTGTGACAACTGCAAGCAATCGTTTCCGATTGTCCCTGTCGACGAATACGGCTTGCAGTACATTCGTATTATGCTGGGCAACGGAAAGGCAGCGGTTGATTCCGATTTTATTTAGAGAATGGACGCACCGTATTTCTTGACAAATGCACTCTCTGTCTTACTTTTATTTCGGTGCGTTAACTAGAAGTGCTGCCCAGTGCTGTACTCCGTGCAATATCAAGGGAGAACAAATGCAGGAATTTTTAAGGGCATGCCGCTACTACTTCCGGTATGCCTTTTTCTTTAGCTTTTTTGTCAATGTCTTGCAGCTGACCTTTCCTATCTATATGCTGCAGGTCTACGACAAGGTTTTGACGAGTTTCAACTTTTCAACATTGATTGTCATCACGATTGCGGCTGCGATCGCGCTCGCAATCCTTGCGGCGCTCACCTGGATTCGCTCGCGCATTCTTGTCCGGGCGGGCATTGAATTCGATCATATGCTGAGCCGCACAGTCTTAAAAGAGAATCTGCAAGTTGCCGGTGTCCCCTCCTCAACACCCCAGGGCAAGAGTGGATCATTGGGCGATGTGCAGACTCTGCGCAACTTCCTTGGTGGCAACGCAGTCTTCGCCTTTTTCGATTTTCCCTGGATGCCGCTCTATTTTCTGCTCATGTTTGTTCTCCATCCAATGCTAGGGACTGTCGGTGTGTGCGGCGGCATCTTTGTTTTTCTTATGGGCATCCTGACAGAGAGGCTCACAAGAAAGCGCCTTGAGGCGGCAACTGTATTAAACAGCCAGGCGCAGAAGTTTACAGGCTCAGCCATACGCAATGCGCCCATTGTGCGCTGTATGGGCATGATCGGCAGTGTCACAAACCGCTGGGGCAAGCGCAACGACATGGTTATCCAGCTGCAGACTTTGGCAAGCAGCAGCGCGGGTCTCCTTCAGGCGATAAGCCGATCGGTGCGCATGGGCCTGCAGGTTTTAATCTATGCCTTTGGCGCCTATTTGGCCATCAATCACGAATCGACACCTGGTGGCATGATTGCGGCCTCAATCATTATGGGCCGCGCACTCTCGCCAATTGACCAGGCCATGGCGACCTACAAGCAGTCTTTAGGGGCGCTTAGTGCCTATAAACGCTTAAAGGAACTGCTTGACGGGAGAAAGAATGTCAAAAACATGGACCTTCCCGATCCTGTTGGCGAGATCACAGTCGAAAACCTCTATTTTGCTGTAGGACAGAGCGTGATCATCAAGGGGATGTCCTTCCGCATGCCGCCTGGCCAGTCGCTCGCAGTCATTGGCCCAAGCGCTGCCGGCAAATCAACGCTCTGCAAGCTTCTGCTCAATATTTGGCATCCGACATCTGGAAAGGTGCGTATTGACAGGGCGGATATAGAAAGCTGGGATTCTGAGCGCCTCGGCCCCTTTATCGGCTACCTGCCGCAGGATGTGGAGCTTTTTTCAGGCTCAGTTGCTGAGAATATCGCCCGTCTTGGGCCGATAGACTCGGCAAAGGTCATTAAAGCGGCGAAGATGTCGGGTGTTCACGAGATGATTCTCGCCCTGCCAAAAGGCTATGACACGCAGATTGGCGACGGAGGCTCCGTGCTTTCTGGAGGACAGCGCCAGCGCATAGGCCTTGCACGCGCAATCTACGGCGATCCCAGGATTATTGTCCTTGATGAGCCGAACTCGAATCTTGATGAGGAAGGCGAGGCCTCTCTCGCCCGCGCTGTCCTCAATCTAAAACAGCAGCAGGCAACCGTGATTTTGGTGACGCACAAGCCGCACATCCTAAACATTGTCGACAATATTCTTGTCATGAAGGATGGGCAGATTGCGCTGTGCGGCTCCAGGAAGGATGTGCTTGAGCAATTGGCAAAAATGCAGAAACAGCAAGAAAACGCGCAGCGCGACGCCTTAATGAAACACAGGCAGGCCGAACCGCCGGCAAAGCGCGAAGCCTCGCCAAATGTTCCTCAGAATGGAGGAGCATAGCATGGCTGAACAAGAAAAGAAGGATCTTGCAGTCCTGGACACTAAGGCCGTCCGTCCAATTGACGATAAGGCGGCACTGGATCAGGGCAAAGGCCCAGTTGCGGACGATACAATAGAGGATCCGAAGCGTATTATCCGGCAGGGCATGTTTATTGTCATTTTTTTCTTTATCATCATGGGGGCCTGGGCGACCTTTGGCCACATAAGCGGCGCTGTTGTCGCGCCTGGGAAGATTAAGATTGAGACCGAGCGGAAAACAGTGCAGCATCTTGAGGGCGGCATAGTCGACGAAATCTTGGTCAAGGAAGGACAGGAAGTTGACGAGGGCCAGACACTGATCATTTTGGAGAGCGTGCGCGTGGATTCAGACGCAGCCCGCCTTGCAAAACAATTGGTCGCCTTGCGCGCCTCCCAGCTTCGCTTACACGCCGAGAAAGACTTCAAGGATTCCTTTACCTGGCCGAGTGACCTTAAAAAAGAGGCCGAGAAATGCGATAGCCTTGAGGTTTTAGCGAATGAGGAGAAGATTTTCACAGCAAGGCGCGATGCCGTAAAAGCTCAGATCTCGCTTTTGACAAGCCAGGTTGCGCAGTTGCGGGCCCAGATCAGCGGCTTTCAAGAACAGGTTCAGGCAGAGAAAAACATTATTGCGACACTCCATGAAGAATTGGCCGCAAAGCGCAAACTCTATAAAGAGCGCTATCTCGATAAGACGCAGATTCTCGATCTTGAGAGAAATCTCGCAACCCACCAGGGCAACCGCGGTCACTTAAACCAGTCGATCGCTGAGGCGAGACAGAGGGTCAGCGAGACAAGCCTGCGCATGGAGGATGTGAAGATCCGCTTTATTGAGCAGGCGATGAGTGATCTCGGCCGCGTTGAGAATGAGATCATTCAGACCACAGAGTCGCTCCGCCCGATGGACGATGCGAAAAAGAGATTGCGCATTGTCGCGCCTGTCGCGGGCAAGGTCGTGGATCTTAAGGTACACTCCAAGGGCGGGGTTGTGAGGGCAGGCGATCCGCTCATGGACATTGTGCCGCACGACAATCCCTTGATTGTTGAGACACAGGTGCCGGTCAATAAAATAACCGAAGTGTACATTGGCCAAGAGGCCCTGGTGCAGCTTGACGCCTTTGACACGCGTATTGTTCCGCATATGCCGGGCAAGGTGACCTATATTTCAGCTGACCGCCTGGAGGATAACCGGACAGGTGACATGCCCTATTACCTCTGCTATGTTGAGGTGAATTTGAAGGCCCTGCAGGACGAGGAACTCTACATCTCCCCCGGTATGCCAGCGACCGTCTTTATCACAACCAAGCAGACAACTGTTCTGTACTATATATTCGAGCCTCTGATTAAAAACTGGGATAGGGCTCTGCGCGATTAGCCAATCCCCTCCTTGTACGGGAGTTTTAGTACGGAGATTGGGTGCCTTGAATGGCCTTACTGATCAGGTTTTCTTTTGCGCTCATCGTTCTCTGCCTCATAGCCCAAGAAATCCAGGCAGGCCGCCTCATCCTTCGGTCGAACAGCCTCTTTGTCGGCGAGTGCCGGGATCATGCCCTAAGCCAAAGAATTGAACTCACTTTGCTTGACGGGCATTATTTTGTCTTACGGCAGATTTTCACGCACGCTAAGCGGAACTTTACCCGGGATATGACAGGGCACTGGCGGCAGAGGGAGGGCGGATCTATTCTGACTCTTGAGAACGCCTACGGCCTGTACGCGACACTCACAGTCGGTAGCGAGAATCTCTACGGCTCGTTCGCGGCAGTTGGCGGAGGCTCTGCGAATTTCGCTGCGCTTTCACAAGCCCCCTACAAACCGCCTCTTTTTACCATTATGGGGACGCTCTTTTCCGTTGAAAAGAGCGGAACCTACAATATGCTGCAGGACGGGGCAAGCGAGCGCCTCTTTTCTGTAACAGGAGACGCTCTCAGCCATCTTCCGAAGGCGGATGCGCTCTTTGTGGACGCTGAGATCGCCTACGATCCCACTCTTTCGCGCATCGTGCGCGTGCGGAGCTATTCCCATACAATACCTGAGCGGAATTTCACAAAACGCGAGATTTCCTTTGCGGACTTCGCGCAGGGGCGGATGTGGCAGGGGACAGTTGGGCGTACAACAGTGCGTTGTACCTTTTCTGCGAGTGAAGACGGCTTGGGAACGCTTGAACTTGCCGGGCCTACGTTTTGGCTATCAGTTCCCTACAAGCAGGAGGGGGCGCAACTCTCCTTTGTTCTTGGGAAAAAGGAGCGGGATGTTCTGCGTAGGGCCGAGGCAGAGGACGTCTTGCGCATCCTTGAGCGGACCTCTGGATGGGTGCGCGATGCGGACGGACTTGTCCTTCTTGCGGACAAGGGGGAACTTCTCTATCTTGAGGATCCTTTTGCGCGAAAAAGCCGCACACGCTAGAAGCGCCTCTTGTATTGGACTTTGATTGCGATGAATAAAGGAGGGAGTTGCTGACCCCTGCTTTTGCGGGGGAGTGACGGGTATGCCATGAAGGTACGTTGCGTTCTTCTTTTGCTTTTGATTGCCCTTTTTGTGTACTCTGGCGCGTCCTATGCGGCTCCCGGGCGGAAATCCCAGAATGTTGTGGCTAAGCGCACTTTCACGCTCAAACAGGCTGTGGAACGCGCGCTTGCCACGAATCCGACCATTGAGTCGAAAATACGGATGCTTGAGAGCGCGAAGATGAATATTGGGGTTGCGCAGAGTTATTTTTGGCCGCGCATCTCTCTTGTCCAATCCTATAACCGCATGCGCAACTACGAGGAGGTCCAGACCTACAGTTCGGACAACCTCTCAAGCGACAACTGGACAAAGGGCGTGCGCATGCAGCTCTCCCTTTTTGCCGGCTTCGCGCATTTGAATAATTTCCAGAAATCCCGCCTGGCACTGCAGGTTGAGGAGGCAAGGCACAAACAAGCGCGTCTTGAACTCATAAGCAATGTGCAGCTCCAGTTTCTGAGACTTTTGCTTATCAGGCAGCAGTTAAAAACTGCCCAGGATTCTGTCGCGCGCCTTGAGACGCAGCTTAAAAGTGCCGAATCCTATGTCTCGGTGGACATGGCTCCGTACATCAATGTGCTGCAGACCCAGACCGATTTAGCGAAAGCCCATCAAGAGGTCATCCGCTGTAAAAACGATCTGCGCGGAACGCAAGTACAGCTCAACAAATACTTAAGTTTTCCCCCAGAGGCCTCTGTGCAGTATGTCGGCAATCTCACTGAGTACGGCATACAGGATGCGATGAGCGAGGAGAAAGCGGTTCGGGAGGCTGTGCGCAAACGTCCCGATCTGATTATCGCCCAGAAGAGCGTCGAGATGGCCTATAAAGATATGCACGTCAATATGGGACAGTTTCTGCCGCGTGTCGATGCGACCTATGATTCCATAAGCCAAAGCAAGAGCTTTCGGGATAAAAGCTACGAAGGCTACACGCGAAACTACTGGTCCGCAGGCATAAACTTCACCTGGGATATCTTTTCAGGTGGCCAGGCCGTCTTTCAGTCCTTATCGGACAAAAAACGCGCCGAATCGCTCAAGAAAGACTTTGAGGAGGCGATGAACGCGGCCCAGGCCGAGGTTATCAGCGCCCTTCTCGATATAGCCGCGGCGAAAGAGCTGATCAAGGCATCGAAATTCGCCTTGACCTCGGCCCGCGAGTCCTATGACATGGCAAGCACGCGCTATGCGACTCAGACCGGCACAATTACCGAACTGCTCGACGCGCAGGTGAGACTCACCCAGGCCGAACTCGACGCAAGTCAGGCGCTTGCCGACTACCAGAGTGCCAGAGCGCGCTTCTACTGCTATATCGGACGGGAAAACGTGGATCTCAAGTAAAAACTTCCTTTGTCGACATGCGGAGAACTAGGAACGTGTATGGGGAGGAATGATGGGTACACTCTCGCAGCTTGTGAGTGAGGCGAATGGTTTTCTCTGGGGGGTGTACGGCCTAATTCCCCTTTTAGTCGGGACGGGTATCTATTTCACCTGGAAGTTGCGTTTTCTCCAGATACGCCGCTTCCGTGAACTCTGGAAACAGGCTTTTGGCGGCATGACGCTCTTTGGGGAGCCTGCGGGCCACCACGGCATGACGCAGTTTCAGTCCTTGGCAATGGCCGTTGCGGCGCAGGTAGGAACAGGGAATCTTGCGGGCGCGGCTACGGCGATAGCCATGGGCGGGCCTGGGGCAATTTTCTGGATGTGGATTGCCGCTTTTTTCGGCATGGCTACGATCTTTGCTGAGGCCGTTTTGGCGCAGCTCTACAGAACAAAGTCTGAGGACGGCCGTATTCTCGGCGGCCCCGCATACTACATCGCTAAGGGCCTGGGAAGTAAGGCGCTCGCCGCTTTCTTTGGAGTTGCGATCATTGTCGCCCTTGGCTTTATCGGCACAATGGTCCAGTCCAATTCCATAGCCGATTCCTTACATGTCGCTTTTTCCCTTCCCCCGTGGTGTACAGCCATTGTGCTTGCCGTGTGTGGCGGCTTTGTTATTTTAGGCGACACGCACAGAATGGCCGCGACAGCGGAAAAGATTGTGCCGCTTATGGCTCTCTTCTACATAGCGGGAGGGCTTTTGATAGTCTTCTGGTATATTGAAGAGTTGCCGAACGCCTTGCGCATGATCGTGGTTGGCGCCTTTGATCCGAGCGCGGCCACAGGTGGTATCATTGGGGCTGGCGTCAAGGAGGCCATGCGCTACGGCGTTGCGCGCGGGCTTTTTTCCAATGAGGCCGGCATGGGCTCGACGCCTCACGCCCACGCTGTCGCCCGCGTCAAGTACCCTGCGGAGCAGGGCTTTGTCGCGATCATGGGTGTTTTTATCGACACCTTTGTTGTCCTCAATATGACAGCCTTTGTTATCTTTGTGACCTCATCTCTCGATGGATCAACTACTGGCATCGCCTTAACCCAGAAAGCTTTTGCCGCAGGCTTTGGCTCTGAGTTCTTTGGCTACGCCTTTGTTGCGATCTGTCTTTTCTTTTTTGCTTTTTCGACGATTATCGGCTGGTATTTTTTTGCCGAGCAGAATGTGCGCTACTTTTTTGGCGCGCGCTTCATACAGGAATTCCGCTTCCTTGTCATCGGCTTCATAATTCTAGGCGCCTTTCTTAAAGTCGATCTTGTCTGGGAACTCGCCGATTTCTTTAACGGCATCATGGTCATCCCCAATTTAATTGCGCTCTGGGGTCTCTCGCGCCTGGTCTCAAAGGCGCTTAAGGACTATGATGAGAAAAGACCGGATGGGCTCTCCCCCTATTCTGATGACTATAGTGCGTAAGCCTCTGCCCGTCTTCGCGATCATGCAAGACGGGCTTCCCTCTTGACAGAATTTTTTTCTGTCGTATTTTTGTCTTGTGAACAATTTAAAAATGACACATCATATTTAATCTTTCGTACACACAATGGATTGACATGACAGGCGCAAAGCGTTCCATGTCGATTTGCTAAAAGCGCCCATGTTTTTTTATCTTGCCCTGCGCGGATCGTCTGTGAGTCAGCACTCTCGCTCAGACTCAAGTGTCGGAAAAGTGCGTTGCCGCAGGGGATCGTCTTTTTTGGAGGCGCTTTCTTTTTTGCTGCGGGTATTTTTTAGGATTATGCGATTTTGTCGCACGCAGGCGTCTTGTTTTGTTTTTGGGCAGGCTTTCAAATAAATATGATGTGTTATATTTTATATATACTGGTCTACTGAGTTTTTCTCATGCATTTTTTATGGGCCCGTACAAAAAAAGGGCCGCGTACACACTTTTGTGTGCGCATACAATAAGAAAAGGAGTGCGTAATGGCTGAGCAAAAATGTCCTCTCTGTCAGGAAGTCTTGGTGAGAAGGGCCAGGAAGAATGATCCAAATAGCTATTATTTTGCCTGTTCCGGCTACGCGAAAGGCTGTACGTTTGCCTGCGATGACTGCGACGGGGAGCCTTTTTTAAAGACCTGCCCAGAGTGCGGGAAGATTCTATCCTACAAGATTTCGCGGAAAAACGGCAGGCCCTATGTCGCCTGCTTTAACAAGGATGGGCACGCATCGGGTGAGGTGCTTTTTTTTCGCGAGGACGGAAGCAGGGATCCTGTTCCAAGCAGCACCTTCTATTGCCCTGAGTGCAAGGGGAAACTTCTCTACCGCGCAGTCCGGCGCGGCGCGGATGCGGGTAAGAAAAATGTCTTTGTCTGCCCAAATGAGGACGGGCACAGGGACGGGAAGGCCCATTTCTTCGAGGACAAGGATGGGTCTCCCGTCTATCCTGTGGAGCAAGCGGTCAGTAGCACAGGAGGACAAGAATAAGCCAGAAAAAAAGCATGCCGAAGAAGCCCGCTCCCCGCATGGCGCAAATGAGGATTGAGAGGAGAGTTTTGTCCCAGGGGAGGGACTCATGAGCGGGTGGGCCAAGCCAAGGCTTTTCTACGAGTGTACCGAAGTAGACGGAGGGGCCGGCCATGCGGGCTTTAAGAATCCAGGAGAAGGCGTTCATGGAACAGCCGGAATTTGGGCTTGGCATGCCAAGCGCCTGGCTGTGGACAGTGAGAAATCCAGGCCAGCGTCCGCGCCAGATGCGTTTCTTGGGGAAAAGGTTGCGAAGCACGCTGTCGTAGAGGCCGACAACAAGAATAGACACGCGGGCTGGGATAAAGGCTGCGCAGTCATCCGCCCGCGCGCAGGCCCAGCCGAGATTGCGCCAGGCATCTGTTGTGTAGCCCCACATGGAGTCGCCTGTGCTTATGGCTTTATAGACCCAGAGGCCAATTGGCCCTGTGAGCAGAAGCCAGAAAAAAGGGGCCACAAGCGCGTCTGTGAAATTTTCAGTCAAGGTGTCGGCCAGGGTTTTGCGCATGCAGGGCCGATCCATTGTGGTTGTCTCGCGGCTCACAAGCCAGGAGAGTTTTTTGCGCGCCTCTGGGAGCGGCTCTTCTTCTATGGCGTTTAGGACAAGACTACCAGTACGCATAAGAGAGCCCATGGCAAGGCCTGCGTAGGCAAGGTAGAGGGCGGCGATTGGGCCAAGATACTTGGGCAAAAGGAGGAGGCCTGAGACTATGCCTGTTAGGCCTGCGATGACGGTTACGGCAAAGGCCCCTGCAAGGCGACCCACGATTTTCTTGTGAACCGGTAGCCTGCGCAATCTTTTTTCGAAAAGAGTGTAGAGGCGGCCAATTGCAACCACAGGATGGGGCCAGGGGAGCTTGGGATCGCCTAGGAGGTAATCAAGGATGAGAGCTACTGGGGCGAGGTACGGCGCGTCAAAGACAGTGTAGAGCATCATAACCAATCCTTGGGGATCCCGACAGAGATCAAAGCCTGATAGAGGACAATGCCCGCACAGGTTGAGAGGTTGATGCTTCTGACCCCGCCCTCGCGCATGGGCACGCGGATGTGCAAGGGGGAGAGGGCGAGGATTGTGTCGGGCAGGCCGCGCGTCTCAGGTCCGAAAATTAGGCAATCGGTCTCAGTAAAGTCAAAGGTGTGGTAGGGCACGCTCTGTGCACGTCTTTTTGAGGAGACCATAATCAGCCGGCCGTGCGGATTCTGCATAAAGTCGGCAAAGGAGGGCCAGACATCCATGGAGACATTGGGCCAGTAATCGAGACCGGCCCGTTTGAGGTAGCGATTGTCCAGTGAGAAGCCTAAGGGCTCGATGAGGCTTAGGCGCGTGGCAGTTGCCGCGCACAGACGCGCTATATTGCCCGTGTTTGGCGGAATTTCAGGCTCAAAGAGAACGATCTGCATGAGCTTTTCCCGTAATGCCCGGCACAACCTGGCAGCTTACGCGGATATCGCGGGAACTTGAGCCGTAGTCGTCAAGGACTGCGAAAATATCCTCCTCAACAACTTCAACAGATGCGTCCTCGATGCCATTCTCTGTGAGATGATTGGCCAGAAGATCAAGAGCGCGCTTTTTCACACTGTCCAAGGTCGCGCTTCCGGTCAATTTTTCGTGCACGTCGAGTCGTGGGGCTCGAAGCGTGCGGTGCGCGCTGTCCGCATAGACATCCAGTGTGTCGGTCGGTTTTGTGAGCGCTGCCCCAATGGCATTTGCGACATCCGCCTCCTCTGGGATTTCGACAGGGAGGGAAAAGCGCTCACAAAGACGATCGCGTAGGCAGTGGGCCGGGCCGCCGACAAGGAAGATGCGCTCAGGGGCCATTTTTGTGTAGCTCCTAAGCCCCCGCAGGGTGTAGATTGGACGAGAGTTTACGCGCTCAAGCAAGCTGTGCGCGTTTTCGTATATCGCGTCGAGTGCCATGGTTATCGCTTTTTGGGCGAGCGTGTGGGGGGAAAGCGCGTGTTTGCTAGCAAGCGCCTCTATGCCTTTTTCAGAGCGCGCGCGATCGCCTGTGTCCCCTGAGAGGGGGCCTTCGAAATTGAGCGCGTCGAGCAGGGTTGGGGCATCCCCCCCAAAGGCCATGGCATTGCCTAGGCGCTTTGGGCCTGTCTGAACGTTCCCGTCACAGACGGTGATAAGCGAGTCGCCGCCAATGCCGATAGATATGGAGGCTAAGGCGCGCACAAGCGTTCTGCGGCCACCAATGCGCATGCCGTCGCGGTCAAGGACAGGGGAGCCGTCGGCAAGTAGCGCTATGTCGGTCGTTGTGCCGCCAACATCGAGGAGAAGGGCGGTTCCCTCTGATTTTGCGAGGGCGAGAACGCCCATGACGCTTGCCGCAGGACCTGAGAGTATTGTCTGCACAGGCTCTTTGCGGGCAAGGCCGAGTGGGATTGAGCCGCCGTCTGCTTTAAGGAGGCGGATCTGGGCTTGTATGCCGCGCAGGCGTAAAACCTCTGTCACAGCATCGAGAAAGGCGTTGTGGACTTTGGAGACCGCGGCATTGTACCAGGCAGTCGCAATCCTGCGCGGAAAATTCAGGCGACCTGAGAGCTTGTGGCCTTGGGTCACAGTCATGCCGGCTTCTTCAGCGAGGAGGGCGAGTTTTTTTTCATGATCTGGATTTCTTGGGGAAAACTTGGAGACGCAGGCAACGGAGTGGACTCCACGTTCCTTCCAGTCGGCAAGAGTTGCGGCAAGTCCCTTTGTGTTTAAAGGAGTCACTTCAACTCCCCTGTGGTCAAGACCTCCCTGAGCGACTGCGACATAGGAGCCCAAGGCAAAGCGCTCTGGAGCAAGACCAGGGCCTGCTGCGAGGAGTAGGCCCACAGGATCGAGACGGCCCTGGACGATGGCGTTTACGGCAAGCGTTGTGCCGAGGGTCACTTGGGATACGGAGCTAAGATCCGCTGAGAGGGCGTCGAGTACCGCGTTCACAGAGGAGGGGAGATCGTCGTGGCGGGTTTGGACTTTTGCTTTTGCCAGGATTTCGTTTTTTTCTTTTCCGTTTCTGATGAGAACCGCGTCTGTGTGGGTTCCTCCGGCGTCGATTCCAAGGAGCATACGTTCTGTCATACTTGCCTCAAAATGTTTGCCCGCAGGCTCTTAGGGGCAGACTTGCCAGTGGGCGTGATTTTCAGTAAAAATTCCGCTGTAGATATCAGGCTGCTTTTGTGAGCAGTTTTTTTATGGGTAAGGAGTTTGTCATGCAGACGACGGAATTTATTTGGTTTGATGGAAAACTTGTTCCATGGAACGAGGCGCAGGTGCATGTGTTGACCCACGCGCTGCATTACGGGAGCGCCGTTTTTGAGGGTATACGCGCCTACGCGCGGACAGGCGGCGGCTCGGCGGTTTTTCGCCTAAAGGACCATGTGCAGCGCCTCTTAAACTCAGCGAAGATCATAGGCATAACCATTCCCTACACGCTCGATGTCCTCTCAGAGGCTATACTGCAAACACTTAAAGCCAACAAGATGCCAGACGCCTATATCCGCCCCCTCTCCTTTGTCGGCTACGGCGAGATGGGCGTCTATCCCGGCGCAAATCCTGTGCAGACAATTATCGCTGCGTGGCCATGGGGCGCCTATCTGGGACCAGAGGCGCTTGAGCGCGGCATCCGCGTAAAAACAAGCTCCTTTGCCCGGAGCCATGTCAATACCTCCATGTCCAAGGCTAAGGCGGCCGGCAATTACATCAACTCGATTTTAGCGAAGATCGAGGCGCGCGACGACGGCTACGATGAGGCCGTTATGCTCGACACAAACGGCTTTGTGAGTGAAGCGACCGGCGAAAACATCTTTATTGTGCGCGACGGGATTTTGAAGACAACACCTTGGACCTCAATCTTGGGCGGGATTACGCGCGATAGTGTTCTTAAGCTCGCCTGTGATCTCGGCTACACGGTGCTTGAGCAGCAGTTCACGCGCGATGAATTCTACATTGCCGACGAGGCTTTCTTCACCGGAACAGCCGCAGAAATCACTCCCATCCGCGAACTCGACCACCGTCAGATAGGCGCAGGACAGGCTGGTCCGATCACAAAGCATCTGCAGAAGGAATTTTTCAAAATCGTGCAGGGCGAAAATTCACACTACGCGGACTGGCTCACTCCGTACACACTGTAGCGACGTGAACGAAGGAAAAAAACTCTCTCTTGCCGCCCGGTACCGTCCCCAGACCTTTCAGGATGTTGCCGGACAGGATATGGTCAAGGCCGTTTTGTCCAGGGCCTGCGCCGAGGACAGGCCGGCCTGTGCCTATCTCTTTAGCGGCACACGCGGCGTGGGCAAGACAACAGTCGCCCGCATCTTCGCAAAGGCCTTAAACTGCGCCCACGCCCCAGTTGCTGAGCCCTGCAATGAGTGCGCGCAGTGCCGAAAGATTATGCAGGGCAACCACGTCGATGTGGTCGAGATAGACGGCGCCTCGAACAATAGCGTTGAGGATGTTCGGACACTCAGGGAAACAGTCGGCTACGCGCCCATGGAGGGCCGGTACAAGGTCTTTATCATCGACGAGGCGCATATGCTCACAAGCAGCGCCTTCAACGCCCTCTTAAAAACCCTTGAGGAGCCACCGCCGCATGTTGTCTTCATCATGGCGACAACTGAGGCGCACAAGTTTCCCGTGACTATCGTGAGCCGATGCCAGCATTTTACGTTCAGGCATCTGAACGAGGAGGAACTCTCAGCCCATCTTAAGACCATTTTGGGCAAGGAAGGCTTGACCTACGAGGAGGACGCAATCCACCTTATAGCCCGCAGGGCGCAGGGGAGTGTGCGCGACAGCATGTCGCTCTTAGACCAGACTTTGGCCCTTGGCAACGACACGCTCACCGTTTCTGTGACGCGCGATGTCTTAGGCCTTGCCGGTCAGGAATTCTTTGAGGCGCTTTTTTCGGCCATGACTGAGAGCGATTGCACCCAGGTCGTCACCCTGACCCAGACGATACTGCGCCGCGGCGTGGACATTGGCTTCTTTCTGCGCGAACTTGCAGGCTACTTCCGCAATCTCTTCCTGCTTAAGCAGGGGGGATCGGGCATAGCCAAGGTGCTTGGGCTCACCCCTGGCGAGACGGCCTTACTTGAGCCGCTTGCCAAAAACTTCCCAGTCGCCCACCTCCACGCGGCCTGGCAGCTTGTGCTTGATTCGCACAGAAGCGTTGTGCAGAGTACAGAGCCCGCTTCAAGTCTTGAGCTTCTTCTCTTAAACGTGACGCTTCTCCCCCGCCTCTTCCCTATCGAGGGCGCGCCATTGCCTGAGGCGCCGCTTGCGCGCGGGGGAGAGCCTGTGCGAGCGGCCCGATCGCAGATTCCTCAAGCGCAGATCCCTCAAGCCCAGATCTCTCCGAACCAGATCCCACAGGCCCAGATCCCACAGGCGCAAATACCTCAGACCAAGACACCGCCTGCGGGAGCCCGGGACATGCGACCGAAAGCCTTTGAGGTCAAGTCTGCGCCAAGAGAGCAAAAGACTCTCTCGCGTGCGCCACAAGGCGGGCTGGGCTATGAGGCGGCATCCATTGTTGTGCCGCGCGAGACAAAGGATGCGGGTGAGGGCGAGGATGCGGACGAAGGCCCTCCTGAAAGCCCTGTTGTACCCGATTTTGACTGGTACTCTTTTTGCGAGTATGCGCACGCAGCCGGGACAGAGAGCCTGCCTTTTGCAGAGCGCGATCTGCGCGGGCTTGCGACAGTTATGAGCGGGCCTGTCATTTCCGTGCGTCCTGTCAGCCGTTTTCAGGCTGACAGGCTTGCGGAATGCAAGGGGAAGCTTGAGGCTCTTCTGCGCGCCTATCGCAAAAGCGATGCGCTTGTCGTCGAGATTCTTGAGCCTGAGCAGAAGGAGTCGCAGCAGGAGCTGACCGAGTCCTTGCGTACCAGAAGCGAGCTGGCCTCCATTTTTTCTGTTCTCGATGTTGTTGTTGAGCAGTGCAGAAAACGCTGACTTGTAGCCTCAGTCTCCAAAGGTCCGCGCTGTACACAAACTTTTGCGACAGAGTGTTGCCCACCCGCTGCGCTTGGCTTTTCTTGCGTGGTCGTACGAGTCTTACAATGGCTCACGAAGTTTTTTCGTGCGATTTTCGCCTTTTGCGAGCAAGAGTCCGTCTTGCGTGCGTTTCAACCGTACCAGCGTATGCTGAGTTATTGAGTATACAGTTCAGGTCTCTTGTCGAAACTGCCTGGCAGTTTTGACAACAATGTCAAGATACTTTTTTACAGTTCCTCACAGACGTGAGCATTCGGGGTATTGAGCAGTATGGTAAATAAGAACGATATCCTGCGCCAGGCAAAGGTGATGCAGCATAAGATTGAAAAGATGCAGGAAGAACTCGCCGAGAAATCTTTTGAGGCCTCAAGCGGCGGGGGCATGGTCAAAGCGGTTGTGAGCGGCAACCATCAGCTTGTGAGCCTGACCATTGAGCCGAAGGTGGTCCAGGACGGCGATGTCGAAATGCTTCAGGATCTTATTGTGGCCGCTGTGAACGAGGCCCACCGCATTGCGCAGGAGACAATGGAGCGCGAAGTCGCCTCGCTTTCCGGCAATTTCAAGCTGCCGGGAATCTTTTAGCTGCATGGCGCCGGATAAGGAGCGATAGCATGGCGGATGAACGTATCCCAGAGGTCTTAGCCTCCCTTGTCAACCAGCTTGCGCAATTGCCCGGTTTCGGCCCAAAATCCGCGATGCGCGCGGCAATGAAGTTGCTTGAGTGGCCAAGGGAGAAGACAGAGCAGCTTGGCAAGAGCATTGTTGAATTACGGGAGCGTCTGACCCTCTGTTCCCGCTGTTTCGGCCTATCAGAGCAGGATCCCTGCCGCATCTGCGCCGATCCCGCGCGGGGTCGGGAGTCGCTCTGCGTTGTGCCTGAGTGGGACAGCATGCTGACCTTGGATCGGGGGGCCTTTTATCATGGCCAGTACTTTGTGCTGGGCGGCCTTTTAGGACCTCTGGAAAAAAACGATACGGCGCGGATTCGGACGGAGCGTCTCTTAGCCCGCCTGGGCGAGGGGGAGGTCACAGAGCTTATCCTGGCCCTTGGCGCGACGACGGATGCGGAGACGACGGGGGCGTGGCTTGTTCAAAGCGTAAAGCAGCACTATCCCAATGTCCGCATAACCAGGCTCGCCCAGGGTATCCCCCTTGGCGCTGAGGTAAAATACATGGATCAAGAGACTCTGCGGCAGTCTCTGCGCTACCGCCAGGAGCTGTCATAAGTTCTCGCCCCGGTTCCGGGGCGTTTTTTTTGTGGGGAAAAGCCGCACGGGAAGCGCTTTTTTGTACAAAGAGCCTCTTTGTAAAAAAAAATTGCGCAAAAAGTCTGGACAGACGAAAACTCTGTCTTACTTTACAATTGTGGAGGGTGTGCGTCTCTCTTTTTGCAAACACTAAGGAGCCCCCTTCCGTTTGAGAGGCGCGCGAGGGCGCCTGCAAAACGACTATGCCAATTGAGAAGTCAATTGAGAATGTCAATAAACGAGAGAAAAAAACTGACTGCGCACGCAGTTGCAATTTGGAGGAGACATGTCCAAGATAATTGGTATTGATCTGGGCACAACGAACTCTTGTGTCTACATCATGGAAGGAAAAGATCCCAAATGCATCACAAACCCCGAGGGCGGCCGCACGACCCCCTCGGTTGTGGCCTTTACGGATAAAGAGCGCCTTGTCGGCGATATAGCGAAACGTCAGGCTGTCACGAACCCCAAACGAACGATTTTCGCGATCAAACGTCTTATGGGGCGCAAATACGACACCCCTGAGGTCGATCGTTGGAAAGAGCATTCGCCGTACGCGATTGAGAAAGCGGCGAATGAGGATGCAGGTGTTGAGGTGGACGGCCGCGTCTACAGCGCGCCCGAAGTCTCGGCTATGATCCTCCAAAAGCTGAAAAGCGACGCCGAAGCCTATCTGGGCGAGAAAGTGACCGAAGCTGTCATCACAGTGCCTGCCTACTTTAATGACGCTCAGCGCCAGGCGACAAAGGATGCGGGCCGCATCGCAGGCCTTGAGGTCAAACGTATCATCAACGAGCCGACGGCAGCCTCCTTGGCCTACGGTGCCGACAAGAAGAACAACGAGAAGATCGCTGTGTTCGACTTAGGCGGCGGCACCTTTGATATCTCGATTCTTGAGGTCGGCGACAATGTCGTTGAGGTGCGCGCAACAAACGGCGATACCTTCCTTGGCGGCGAGGATTTCGATCTGCGCATCATAAACTATCTTGTCGATGAGTTCAAAAAAGAGAACGGCATAGACCTCTCCCAGGACAGCATGGCCCTGCAGCGTCTTAAAGAGGCTGCGGAAAAAGCGAAGAAGGATCTGTCGACCTCAATGGAGGCTGAAGTCAACCTTCCCTTTATCACGGCAGATCAGCACGGGCCAAAGCACCTCATGCAGAAGCTCTCCCGCGCAAAGCTTGAGTCCTTGGTGGGCGATCTCGCAGAGCGCACAATTGAGCCCTGCCGCAAGGCCCTCTCGGATGCGGGCTTAAATCCCAGCGAAATCGACGAGGTCATTTTGGTCGGCGGCATGACCCGTATGCCCTTAGTCCAGCAGACAGTTTCGCAGTTCTTCGGAAAAGAGCCGAACCGCTCCGTGAACCCCGACGAAGTCGTGGCCATGGGCGCGGCCATACAGGGCGGCATCTTAGCTGGCGATGTCAAGGACGTCCTTCTGCTCGATGTGACCCCGCTCTCCCTGGGCATCGAGACAATGGGCGGCGTCTTTACACGCCTGATTGACCGCAATACGACCATTCCTACACGCAAGAGTAATACCTTCACAACGGCTGCCGATAACCAGCCCTCCGTGTCGATCCATGTGCTTCAGGGCGAGCGTCCCATGGCGGCAGACAATATGACCCTCGGTCGCTTCGATCTGACGGGCATTCCGCCAGCACCGCGTGGCGTGCCGCAGATTGAGGTCACCTTTGATATCGACGCAAACGGTATTGTCAATGTCTCAGCGAAGGACATGGGCACAGGCAAGCAGCAGTCGATTAAAATCACAGCCTCCTCAGGCCTCTCGGATGACGAGATCAACCGTCTGATCCATGAAGCCGAGGCCCACGCAAGTGAGGACAAGAAAAAGCAGGATCTCATCGAGGCGAGAAACCAGGCCGATAGCTTGATCTACGCGACTGAGAAGTCGATCACAGATCTTGGAGACAAGGTCGATAGCGGGCTTAAGGCAACTCTTGAGGACAAGATTCGCGATCTGAAAAAGGCCATGGAAGGCGAGGACGTCGAGGCCATTAAGAAGGCGCACAAGGATCTCTCCGACTCAAGCCACAAGCTTGCTGAGGAACTCTACAAACAACAGGCCGCCCAGCCTGGACCGGATGCTGGCCAGAAGCCTGGAGCGCAGAATCCGAACGACGATGTCGTTGATGCCGATTTCACTGAAGTGAAAAAATAAATTTGTATTGTCGAGCGCGCCTTCAAGGCGCGCTTTCTCTTTGTCTATTGACTTTGAATATTAATTTCATCTATAAACCTTTGTGCGTGCGAAATCTGCTAATGCGCCGCATTTTCGGCGCAAGACAAGTGGAGGATACCATGAGTGATTTTCTTAAATACGGTCTTTTTCTTATAGGTGGCATTGCCTTAGGTGCTCTTGGCGCAGCCGCTGTGAGCCGTGGCAAACTCGATTTGCGGCCTGCCGCAAGTGATTTGATTAGCCGCGGCATTGATATTAAGGATGCGATCGTAGGCAAGGTTGAGACACTGAAAGAGGATGCCGAAGACATGCTTGCGCAAGCGCGTCAAAAGGCTGATCAGCGCAAGGCCGAGAATGTCTCGCAAAACGGCTAGCGCTTCGTGAGAGCGGCTCCGTTTACTCTCGTACGCATTCAAAAAGAGTTCTGCGCTCAAGCTTTGCGCGCAGAACTTCTTTTTTACCGTAAGCGGGCGGCCCAAAGGACTTTTTGTTCCGACGCCCTTCAAGTTCTCCCTCTGGACCGATAAGGATTATCTATGACTTTTTCTCTGGTACATGAATTGACAGGACTGCACTCAGAAACTGACGGCAGAATGCGTATTCGGGCGAACGCCGCCTTCCCAAGAAGCTATGCCTTCGATCTCGAACAGAAGCTGAACGCTTTTTCCGGTGTCCGGGCAGAGGTGAACGCGCGCACAGGCAGTGTTCTCATATTCTACGAGACTTGTGCGGCGCGCACCCAGGCTCTGAACTTTTTGCAAGAAGAGGAGCGCATCCCAGTCCGCTCAAGATGTGTGGCCGAAAAAGGGGATGGCGGCTCCCTCTTTCCGCTCTTCCGCTATATTTTTATCCGGCCGCTTCTCCCGCAGCCTGTGCGCATGGGGCTTGCCGTCTTTGGCGCTCTGCCCTTTCTCTTTAAGGGCATAGGCGAGCTTTTTCGTGGAAAACTCTCAGTCGAGGTGCTTGACGCCTCGGCGATTCTCGCATCCCTTGCCATGGGCGACTTCCGCACAGTCTCCATGCTCACCTTGCTTCTTGGTCTAGGTGATACCCTTGCTTTGTGGACAAAGCAGCATTCCTTAGCCTCGCTCACTGAAAGCCTGACTCTCAACGTCCACACAGTCTGGCGTAAGGAGAACGGCAAGGAGGTCGCAACCCCGCTCGCCAAGATTAAGCCCGGAGACCTTGTTGTTGTGCGGGCAGGCTCGTCCATTCCGGTGGACGGCGTTGTTGCCGAGGGTGTCGCTGTTGTGAACCAGTCCTCGATGACAGGCGAGCCGATTGGGGTTAAGCGCGAAGAGGGCGGCGCGATATTTGCGGGCACAGCCGTTGAGGAGGGGGAGATTGTTGTTCGGGTGACAAAGGTCGGCGACGAGACGCGTTTCCGCCAGGTTGCCGCCTTTATCGAGGAATCGGAGGCGCTTAAGGCGGGGATCCAGGGCAAAAGCGAGCGGCTTGCCGACATAGCAGTGCCTTTCACCTTCGGCCTTGCCGGGCTTGTCTATCTTCTGACAAGAAATTTCATGCGCGCGGCCTCTGTCCTCCTTGTGGACTATTCCTGCGCGCTTAAGCTCGCAACCCCCCTGGCTGTGCTCACAGCCATGCGTGAGGGCACACAGCTTGGCATGGTGATCAAGGGCGGCCGCTATCTTGAGGCCTTAAGTGATGCCGACACCGTTGTCTTTGACAAGACAGGGACTCTGACCAACGCGAGCCCTGCTGTAGCGGACGTTATCCCTTGCGCAGGCCACAGCAGAAGCGATATTTTGCGTATTATGGCCTGCCTCGAAGAGCATTTTCCCCACCCTGTCGCCCGGGCTGTTGTGGCTAAGGCGCAGGAGGAGCATCTCGTGCATGAGGAGGAACACGCCCATGTCGAGTATATTGTCGCCCACGGCATAGCCTCCTCGCTGCACAATAAACGTCTGTGCGTTGGCAGCAGGCACTATATCGAACATGACGAGAAAGTCGATTTGTCGCCGCTTCAATCCGCGATCGAGGAGCAGAGTGGACTTGGCCGATCGCTTCTGTTCATGTCAGAGGACGGCAAGCTTGCCGGTATGCTCGCGATAGAGGATCCTCTGCGCAAAGAGGCTGTTTCTGTAATTAAGGAACTGAGGGAGCTTGGTTTTTCGCGCGTGGTCATGCTGACAGGAGATGATGAGCGCACGGCTGCGGCCATAGCGAAGCGGGCTGGGATCACCTCCTATCGCTCGCAGGTTTTGCCAACGGACAAGGCGCATATTGTTGAGGAACTTGAGAGTTCTGGCGCGAAGGTCCTCATGGTTGGTGACGGCATAAACGACGCCCCGGCGCTCTCGAAAGCGCATGTCGGCATCGCCATGATCGATGGAACTGACCTTGCCCGCGAGGTCGCCAATGTCCTTCTGACACGGCCCGATCTCCGCGGTCTTGTCGCTGCGAGACTGCTTGCGCGATCGACCATGCGGCGCATCCACGTCAATTTCGCGGCAACGCTTCTGTTAAACAGTCTCTTTTTAGCTGGCGGGCTCTTTAGCCTTCTGCCTGCAGGGACAAGCGCTGTTTTGCACAATCTGACAACTCTGGGCATTGCGTTAAACGCCCTGCGCCCGCATCTCGCCTCTTTTTCGCGGCGCATTGTGTTTGACGGAGAGGAGAGTGGGCAAGAAGCACTCCCTGCCTAGTTGAAACGAGTACAAAGAGGGCGCGCACTCTCAGAAATTCGGAGGCCGCGTCACTTAGGCCTCCCTTGTCCCTGATGTCGCGCGCCTCTGTGTCAGGTATGCTTCGTCCTTTCAAAAGAGGCGCTTATTTGAATGAGGACTGCCCAGGCTTTGTATCGTGCCGGGCTTATTATTTTCGTAGGAGAGGATGCCTATGGTAGCATCGTATGTCGCGCATGCTCTGCCAGGACGAGTACGTCTGCGCCATGCGCTTTTACTGACTTTGGACGGTCAGGCCCGGGTGCGTGACGTCCTTGCGAAGGTCAAGGGTGTTACGGAGATCCAGCCGGGCCATGGTTCTCTGCTTGTTTTTTTCACAGAGGAGACCTCGCTTCCTGCGATCTGTGAGTCGCTTGAGGGGGCGATCCCAGAATTTGCTTCCCAGGCGAGTAGCGTCCCCTGCACAGTTGAGAAGAAAAAGACCATTTTCGGCGTAAGTCCAAGAAAAGCCGAGTCCAGAACGCTTCTCGCTGCTATGGGCGTATCCGCAGCTTTAGGCTTTTTTGGGAGTGGCACGGCCCATGTCATAGCTTCGGCTGTCTTTGGCGTACTTGCTTTACGGCATGTCTGGGTTCGCCGCGAGGCGATGTAGAGAATACGATGCGCCTAGAGGCGATGTAAAAAAGAAAGTGATTTTCAATATCTTGCTTTTTTCTCCGTTCTGTGTCATGACTTATTTTTCAGTCACACACTAGAGCTGCCTATGCAGCAACGGAGAGAGTATGAGTATTAATCTGCGTAATCTGCCTGTTGGGAGAAAAGCTAAAATTCTTTCCGTGAATGCGCGCGGTGAGATGAACCGCCGCATTCGGGACATGGGGCTTATTCCTGGATCCACGATTTCGGTTGTGGGAAAGGCTCCCCTGCGCGATCCGATAGCGGTCCGTCTTTCAGGAGTGACAATTTCCTTACGAAACAGTGAAGCAGACTACATCAGTGTTGAAGTTGACTAGTCCACGCTCTCCACTGCTCCTTCAGTGGAGAGCCTTTTGTTTTCGGGCGCGCGGCGCCTTCTTTTTGGCCCGCGAAATTTTTTAAAAACAAACTTCAATTTCTTTTTCCACACAAAGGAAAAACTATGCCCAATGATTCGATGGATGAGGCGCGTTCCATCTCTCGGCCACTTCGGATTGCCCTTGCGGGGAATCCGAACTGCGGAAAAACGACAGTGTTCAATGGCTATACCGGGGCTAAGCAGCATGTCGGCAACTACCCTGGGGTCACGGTTGACCGGAAAGAGGGCTTTATCGAGGTCGACAAGCGCGAGATAACCTTGGTCGATCTTCCAGGCACCTACTCGCTCACTGCCTATTCGATGGAGGAAATCGTTGCGCGGCGCGAGCTTTCCTCAAAGAATGTCCATGCTGTGATCAATGTGGTTGAGGCCTCGGCCCTTGAGCGGAACCTGCTTCTGACTGTGCAGATGCTTGAAATGGGCATACCTGTTGTTCTTGCCTGCAATATGATGGATGAGGCGGCGAAGGGCGGCATAAGCCTGGATCTTGAAGCGCTTTCAAAAGCCCTCTCGATTCCCGTCCACCCAATGACAGCCCGCACAGGCGAGGGTCTTAGTGAGGCTCTTAACTCGGCGATCGCTGTGGCCGACAAGGGCACAAATGAGCCGCTTAGGCTCCATTATGGCAATGACATTGATTCCGCCCTTCATCAGATGGAGGAGATAATCAAGAAGGCCTCCCTGCTTGCGGACGCCTATCATCCCTATTATGTCGCGCTTAAGCTGATTGAGCGCGACACAGACATGGCGAGTGAGGTCCAAAATGCGGATCCTGAGTGCGCAAAAAAGCTGCGCGCGATCTGCGATGAGACCTTTGAGCATGTGCGGGCGACACTTGGGACAAACATGGAGAACGTCATAACCGATCACCGCTACGGTTTTATCCGCAGCGTGCTTGGGAATGGAGTCGTCAAGCGCGATCCCACACGCGACCGCCTGGCTGTAAGCGACAAGCTCGACAGCATCCTGACCCATATGTTTTTCGGTCCGCTGATCATGCTTCTTGTCCTCTACGCCATGTACCAGTTCACAATTGAGATTGGCGCCTATCCGCAGGGTTGGGTTGAGGACGGACTGGCCGCGCTCGGCGATCTTGTCGGTGAGTCGATGAGTGAGGGCTCGCTCAAATCCCTTATTGTTGACGGCATTATCAATGGTGTCGGCGGTGTTTTAAGCTTTGTGCCGCTTATTGTGATTATGTTCTCACTGCTCTCCTTCCTTGAGGACTGCGGCTACATGGCGCGAATGGCCTATATGATGGACAGGGTCTTTAGAATGTTTGGTCTCCACGGCGCCTCCGTCATGCCCTACTGCGTTGCAGGCGGCATAGCAGGCGGCTGCGCAATCCCTGGAGCCATGGCGACACGAACGCTTCGGAGCAGAAAGGAGAAGCTCGCGACTCTGCTCACCCTTCCCTATATGACCTGCGGCGCGAAATGGCCCGTTTTTCTTTTGCTTTCGACCGCCTTTTTCGGGACTGAGGATGCGGCCAAGGTCATGTTCTGCATGACTCTGATTGGCTGGGCCATGGCGCTTCTTGTCGCGCGCTTCCTCCGCTCAACTGTTGTGAAGGGCGATCCGACTCCCTTTGTTATGGAACTTCCCCCCTACCGTTTCCCAACACTCTTTAGTGTTCTTATGCACTGCTGGGAGCGGGCGTGGATGTATATTAAGAAAGCAGGCACAGTCCTACTCGCCATTTCCGTCATTCTCTGGGCGATGATGAAGTTTCCTGAATTGCCCGAAGACCGCTCAGCCCAGCTTGAAGAGGCCATAACCCTGGCCCAGAAGGCTGTGGACGAGCTTCCCGAAAACGCCAAGGAGGAGGACAAGGAGAAGGCTCTGGATGCCCTCTATGACGCGCAGAATACCTTAAGTGAAGAGGAACTCGCCTACTCGCTTGCCGGCCGCCTTGGGAAGGGCATTGAGCCCATTATGGCGCCATTAGGCTTTGACTGGCGGACAAATATCTCCCTTGTCGCCGGTGTTGCCGCAAAAGAGGCTGTTGTCGGCACTCTTGGCACAGCCTGGTCGCTTGGTGAGATAGAGGACGCCGAGGATGAGGAGGCAACCAAGAGTCTGAGCGACCGCTTAAAGGAAGCGCCCAACTGGTCGAAAGCGACAGCCATCTCGCTTATGCTCTTTGTCCTGCTCTACTCCCCCTGCTTTGTTGCGCTTGTTGTGATCAAGCAGGAGGCCGGCGGCTGGAAGTGGCTCTTCTTTAGCGTTGTCTTTAATACCATTCTCGCCTACGGTGTCGCCTTTGTTGGCTACCATATAGGCCTCGCCTTCTGGCCCGAATAGGTCGTACTTGACCTGACTATCGCCCGTTCCGCAAGTCGGACGGGCGATTCTTGTCTTGAAAGAATCTTAAAAAAATTGTACTCTCTTTTTTTTATCTGGCACGCAAACTGCGCTTTCGCGTATGCAGGACCGCCTGTCAGTGACCCACGTGCCAGATTGCCCGAAAGACGCTGCAATTGTCTTTTCGGGAGAGAAGAAATGCTTGAAGCAGGAAACCCTCCCTGTAAAACGGAGTACGTATGCGTTTTGGAATGATGGCGAGCCGCCTTCTTGCCCTGTGTCTGCTCTTCTTGCTCGCGGCCTGTCAGGTGCCGTCGCTCTTTGCCCCTAAGCAGCATGGGCCCCGTGAGCCAGGAGTTGTCATTCTTCTGCCCGGCGATGGCCCCTATGCGGGCATAGCGAGCAAAATTCTCGAGGGTGCGACGCTTGCGCGGGACGAGCTGCGGGGACACGGAATCAATGTGACGCTTGCGTTCATCGACACGAATAAAAAGGGCTGGCAGGAGAAGCTCCACGCTCTGCCGAGCCATTTCAATGTTGTCGGGGGGCCGATTGAGCGGACAACCTACTCTCTGCTTAAGAAAAACGGTCTTCTCTCCGAGCGGACACACTTTGCCTTTATGAACAATCTTGACGGCGCTGACGAGGGAACGCTCGCCTACCGCTTTTTCCCAAGTCCCAACGATCAGGTGGAAGCCCTGGTCGATTTCGCGACTGAAGCCCTGAAAATTCACTCCTTTGGCGCTTTCTACGGAACCGATGACTACAGCACGAAGATGGCGAGCCTCTTTGCCGCCAAGGTCCGGGAGAAAAACGCCTCCCTGCGCTCAGTCACCTATTCGTCAACGGATCCGAAAAAAATCACCGAACAGGCGCGGGCACTCATTAATCCTGTACAGAGCGGCAGCAACGTCCTGCCGCAGACAAGTTTTGAGGCGGTCTTTCTCCCCGCATCCTGGCGCCGCGTTGACAGCATACAGAAGGCCTTTGTGAACTGTGGGGAGGACAGACTTGTCCTTTTGGGGACAACAAGCTGGGAGCAGAGTGTTGTTGGGAAAAAGTTGGATCGGGCCGAGCGCTTCGAGCTTGCCGTTTTCCCGGTCGCCTGGAACATGCACGCCCGGGTGAAGGCACTTGAAAAAGTTGCGCCTGATTTCTGGCGCGCTCTTGGCTATGACTTCATGCAGTTTGCCGTCAATCTCAATCTTCATGAGCGGGCGACTCCCCCGCAGGTTGTGCAGAAGGCCAACCGCTCAACGGGTATTGTCCGTCTTCTGGCTCCGCTACACTGGGATGCGCGGGGCATAGCCCATCAGAAACTGTTCATCCATCGCGTGACCTCAGACGGTATGGCTCCCATGGATGTCGCGCTTTTTGAGAAGCTGAGAGTCACACACCGTGAGCGGGCAGCCATCCGCATGCAGGGGGGCGCAAGCGATGACGCACCGGCCCCTGTCCGCCGCGAGGTCAGAGCGGATCCCGCGCCCATTGTCCAGGAGCGTGTTGAGCAACCCGCACCCAGGGCACCTGAACCTGTTCTTGAGAGACCACCCCAATCATCCTATAAATTACGGCTTCCAACTAAACGCTAGTACGCACAGAGGGAGAGATGAGCGAGACAAAAACCATTGGCCCAGGAGAGGTCCGGCATATGGCGCAGCTCTCGAGACTTTCCGTGTCACAGGAAGAAGAGTCTCTTTTTGCTGCTCAGTTTGCGAGCATTCTCGGCTATATGGATGTGCTAAACGATGTTGCTGTGGAGGGTGTGAATCCCCTCTACAGTCCCTGTGATCATGATTTTGTCCCCCGCGAGGATCATGCCTGCCACACAAGGACGCATGAAGAAATTCTTGCGAACGCGCCTCAAAGCGATTCGTCATCCTTTGTCGTTCCACGTATTGTGTGAGAGGGCCCTATGTCTGAACTCTGTGAACGTTCACTGACTGCGATTCGGGACGCGCTTCTTGCGAAAGAAGTCAGCGTCCGGGAAGTGACATTGTCCTGTCTTGAGCGCATTCAAGCTTCAGAAAAAGCCTTGGGCGCGCTCATAACACTCGATCGCGAGGGCGCGCTCAAACAGGCGGACGCTCTTGATGCCCAGGGTCCTAATCCAGATGCTCCCTTGTGGGGTATCCCGGTCACGGTGAAAGACGCCCTTGTGACCAAGGGGCTTAGGACAAGTGCCGGATCCCGTATCCTTGAAAATTTTATCCCGCCGTACGACGCCTTTGTTGTCGAGCGGCTGCGTGCTGCCGGCTGCGTTCTTCTTGGCAAGAACAATATGGATGAATTCGCCATGGGTTCCACGACCGAGAATTCGGCCTTTCATCCAGCGCACAATCCCTGGGATACGGAGCGCGTGCCTGGGGGATCCTCCGGCGGCTCGGCGGTCTCTGTTGCAAGCTGCCAGTCGTTTGCCTCCTTGGGCACAGACACAGGCGGCTCAATCCGCCAACCTGCGGCTCTCTGCGGCTGTGTTGGCTTAAAGCCGACATACGGGCGCGTGTCCCGCTACGGTGTCATAGCCTACGGCTCATCCCTCGATCAGGTGGGCCCTCTTGCGCGTTCTGTAGCCGACTGCGCGCGCGTTTTGTCAGTCATAGCGGGTCATGATCCGCGTGATGCGACGTCGAGTCCCCGTCCTGTTCCCGCATACACAGAGACAGGCGCAAGTCTCACAGGGCTTCGGATTGGCTACCCAACGGAGTTTTACGGGGAGGGCATGGACAGCGAGGTGCGGGAAGCCTGTATGGCCTGCCATAAGAAGCTCGAGGATGCACACATCGAGCTTGTTCCGATCTCCCTTCCCCACACAAAGGCAGCCATTGCAACCTACTATATTATTGCCATGGCTGAGGCGAGTTCCAATCTGGCCCGCTATGACGGGGTGCGCTACGGCTACCGGGCGAGTGACTGCGCCGATCTCATGGACATGTATGTGCGCTCGCGCACCGAGGGTTTTGGCCGTGAAGTTAAGCGGCGCATCATGCTGGGCGCCTTTGTTCTCTCTTCTGGCTACTACGATGCCTACTACCGCAAGGCGGCCCAGGTCCGCCGCATACTCCGCGACGAATATCTCGCGGCCTTTCAGTCCTGTGATGTGATTCTCGCGCCTGTTTCGCCGAAAACAGCCTGGAAGATCGGTTCGCATGCAGACGATCCCCTGGCCATGTATCTGATGGATGCCTACACCCTCTCCTTAAATCTAGCTGGCCTCCCTGGCCTCTCCCTCCCTGTCGGCCTAGGCCGAGAGAGTGGACTTCCTGTTGGCATGCAGCTTATCGGCCCACCCTTTGCCGAGGATCTGCTCTTCCGCGTAGGCCAAGGCCTGGAAGATCTCCTAGAGCCTATTGGCATGCCGAAAGCTTGGATGAGTGATGAGTGATGAGTACTGATACATGCTGAGAGTACAAAGCACGAGTATCGACTCCTCTCAGTCCCTGCGTACAAAGAAAGTTCTGGGTAAAAGATACACACGTATTTCGGTACGTCAGTGCTAGCCAAACTCTCTCTTCCCTTCTCTTGCTTTGGCCACACACGAAAGCGAGCGTCACATAGGCACAAGGAGAGGGGGAGATGAGAGGTGCGTCGCAATCGAGCAGGCATAATTGGCGAGAGGAGAGAGTGTGTCTTTTGTCGTTCGGGAAGTCGTTTTCCTGATACAAGAAAACGCCGTATTGGCCAGAGGTCGGGAAGGAAGATCGCAGTCGTCGCAAGATGGACAGAAATGCTTTTCCCAGAGCGTACAGAGGTGACTTAAGCGCAATCGGCCAGTAGCGGCAGATTTCTTCTTAAGTGCAAAAACGGGCATATGGCTTGCGGTTTGCCGTGGGTGTGTTTGCATAGACGAGTTGCTTATGTTGCGTCCCATCTTAACTCTCCTCTTTCTTTGTTTTTTTCTCTCCTCTCAAGCGTATGCTGCGCCTCGTCTTTTCCGTCTGGGTCATGAGGCCGCGCCACAGAATCCCTATGGTCAAGGCGCTGTGTATTTCGCAAATCTTGTCAAGGAACGCTCCAACGGTTCCCTGGTAATCGAGGTCTTTCCCCAAGGAGCGCTTGGAAACCAAAAGGAACTCTTAGAGGGAGTTGCGACTGGGGTCATTGATATGGCCCTTATCGGCACAGCGATACTTGCGCGGATCGTTCCTGAAGTCGCGGTTTTTGATCTGCCGTATCTTTTTCGCGATATAGGCCATGCCCGCAAGGCAGCCGACACCATTGGCCTGGATCTTTGTCGGGCGACTGCAAGTCATGGGATATATACGCTTGATCTTTGGGAGAACGGCTTTCGCCATGTGACCAATAATGTCCGGCCGATCCGCTCGCTTAGAGACATGCGCGGTCTTAGAATCCGTGTGGCGGATAGTCCCCTCTCTGTAGAGACGATGAATGCTCTTGCCGCTGCGCCGACGCCTATGTCCTTAGGAGAAGTGTACACAGCTCTTGAAACAGGCGTTATTGACGGTCAGGAATCCCCGCTTGCCCATATTGCGACAAAGGAATTTTATACTGTACAGAGCTATCTTTCACTGACAAGTCATTCCTACTCGATAGAAGCCCTTGTCATAAGCGCCGAGGTATGGAAAACGCTTTCCCCCTCGGACCAAGAGATTCTGCGCAAGGCGGCTTTGGACGCGAAGATTTGGCAGCGTGCTTTATGTCGGGCATTGGATACAGTCTTTTTGCGGACTATACGCGCGAGTACCACATGCGTTGTGAACAAGGATGTGGACAGGAAAGCTCTGGCGAACAAGGCCCGCTCTGTCTGGAAGATCTATGGGGAGCGTTTTGGGGATGCGAGTCTTAAAGCCATTCAGGCGATACAGTAAGATTCCAGTTTTTTGCCTATCCTTGTTGTATCAGAGACCAAACGCCTCTTGTCGCAGAAACCGTTACGTACGTCGGTAACATGTGCACTGCGTGGTCTGAGATTCCAGGACAAAGCGGGTTCGTAGATCAACGGTGGCAACTTTTTTCCTGACCGCAGAATACGTTTGAGTACGTGATGGGCTAGCCCATTCTAAAGCTCATACATCGAAATGTCTGCGCGCAAAGCTATACGGAGCGAAAGAATGATTCTTCCCGCGACACGACAATGTTTTGGCATTGGATTCGCTTCTTGTCTCACAAGGGCTTCTTCGGAGGCCCTTTTTTTTTGCCCGCATTTAAACGCAAGACTCCGCCAGGCATTGCTTGCTAGCCTCGACTCTGAGCCCGGCTTGCAGCAGCTGGTCGCAAGAATTGAGCTTCGAGGCGAAGCGAGACCAAGGGGCTTGCTTTTAGGGGGCTAGCTAAAAGTAGGGAAGAGCAAAGCCCAGAGCCTTCGAACAGAAATCCTATATATCCGGCCGCATAATAGTTTTCCCTGTGCGGCCAAAGGAAGCGATCTCGATTGGCCTGCGCGGGTAGAATCATTGTGACGCTGCCTGATCCGCAAAATGTGTCCATGCTTGGTCTGAGATTTCTGAACGTAAGCGGTCGCAGAGTTTGAACAAGTGCCAATGCTTTTGTCCTGGCTGTGGGCCGAATGTCTTTGTATGCTTCTTTGAGTTCTTGGCAGCTTGATCGCAAGATCAGTGCGCCTTCAAAAGTATCGCATGTCTTTGGCGTTTGCGTCATCTACACAAACAGAGCAGAGCCTGTCACCTCGTCCTACCAAGCTAAAATTGGCTTCAGATCCCCCGAAAAAAGAAAAGGCCTCACATTTCTGCCAGGCCTTTTGCGGTGATTTGACGTGGTTTGCCAGTCAGTATACACGCTAATATAAAAGTGTACCATTTTTCAGATCCGCTGTGCATGACAATAGGAAAGACAGGCGGGAGCCCCTCTTTCCTTGTCACAAGCTTATTATTGATACGATCTAGCCAGCAGTGCCGTGTACACAAGAATACGGTATCCGCTCATGGGTCAACGGTACAACGCGGCGTTTATAGTTCTTCAAATCGTATCAGAGGTGACAAATTCCGCATTCTACCATTTGAGATACCAGAAAAGCTTGCATAAATCGCGCATTCCACCGTGTACCTGTGAGCGGATACAGAATACGTACGGGAAATCAGAGATTCTTTTTCGCATCACACTCTCTGCGCTTGCAATTTCTCAATCTCCTCCAGTGGCAGCTTAGTTATCTCTCCGATCACTGTATGCGAAAAACCTTTATGAAGCATCACTAAGGCATCTTCCCGCTTCGCTTTTTGCTTGGCTTCCTGAATCCACTCAATGTCAATCTCTTCTCGCAACTCATCCTTCATCTCTTCGCGCAAGTCCTTCCTTATCATCTCGCGAAATTGCAAGTCCTTCCTCATCACCTCGCGAAATTGCAAGTCATTCCTCATCTCCTCGAGAAATTGCAAGTCATTCCTCAGCTCCTCGCAATAGTTCTTCTTCCAATTAATCGCATTGCTATCAATCATCTTTACAACTTCCTCTAAAGACGCAAAGCGAATATTTGATGCGCCTGCATCCGGGTTAAAGCGTTTCTATAATCGCAATGAAGGTCTTTAGCAGTTCTTTATGCTCAGGTTTGCCAAGGATATCTTTGTACTTGTTGATCGCTTCCCGCATTACCATCGGCGTCTTTGCTCGCTTCAGTTCTAGAAGCAGTGCATAGAAATCTGAATTTTTATTCAGTACTTCATCTTTGATTGTTTTCTCATCCACGAGCAGAGCAAGATTGTTTGGCTGGTATTTGAGCAGAGTCTTGGCAATTGGGGAATCTGCTCATGGATTGACAAGGGAGCGTTCCACTTTTCAGATCCGCTGTGCATGACAATAGGAAAGACAGGC
>JAFTDR010000316.1 GCA_017454105.1 Desulfovibrionaceae bacterium
CACTTCTTGATCCGGCAGTGTGTCTCCCCAGCTTCCAATGCAGCTGAGGAGGTCAGACATTGCTCCGCACTCATCAGCGATGTCGTATAGCGTTGCAGCGAGTTTGCTTGCTGCGAAAGTTTTGTCCTTTTCCTTTATGGCACGAATAATTTCTATGAGTATCTGTTCTTCTACGGACAACTCTAAATTTCGTATTGCTCGAAGGCCTTCGACGTAAAGCCTCTCGCTATGTGATAACTCGCAATATTTCACATTTATACCTTCGCCTCTCTCCGGAGAGGCTGTTTTGTTTCATGTCTGAGGATCCCAGGGCAGTCCTGTCATGGACTGCCCTTTTCCTGTATGTTCAAGTCGCCACAACCCCAACATCACAGGAGGAAAATCTCTATGGATACTGATAGCGCATCCTTATATCTGTACTTGTTCTTTCATTTTATTATAGGCGATTTATCGAGACGCGTTTTTACCTTGCTCTGTTTTTCGCAGCTCCTCTCATTATTATACCTGCAAAACTTGCACATTTTAATGAAGGCACCCTTATTTCTGTACTTGCTAACTGCATTTTTTTTGCTATTTGCCTTGGACTTAGATTTCTTGCGAAAGGGATCCTTTCTCTCGTCATCTGGATCTTCCCGGCAAAAAAGTGCAGCAAGAAAAGTATTCGCCGCAAGCCCGCCGCAAAAAATAATTATCCAAAAAGAAAAATCAGAGTACACGTCAGACATCGCTAGCCCTTACGGTTTGCCGATCCGCAGGCCAGAGGTCGGGACGGAGATCATAGACTTTCATTTTCCCCTCGCAGTGGATATTCTTCTTTTGCCTATATTCATTTTTTATATTCCCGAAGGAGGGGAAAAGTATGCGTTACGATTTTATGTCTTCTTTTAAGCTCACGGACAATGTGACAAGGATTGTTATTGCCGTTCAGCTCCTTCGCATCGTTGAGCCGGAGATTTCTGAGAAGGAGGCTCTTGACCGCGTAATTTCTCTATGCCGTCGAGCTTATATGGCTGCTGCAGAAGCTCCAGAAAATTTTGGCGAGCAAGATGATCATCGCAACAGTTAAGTAGACCGTGTGCGATACTGAATCTTCGTACGTTCCATGCCGAATCCGCGACATACCACAACCAAACGATTACCATGGCGATAACACAGAGGACAAGAAAAGTTATTGCTAGTGCTATATAAACAATGATCACATGAACTCCATATCCCCCCCTACCGTGTGCCGGAGGGGGGATTTTTTTATTGTGGTCTCTCCGCGGGCCAGAGGTCGGGACGGAGATCATGCAGTGGGATTCCGAGAGCGTTGTGATACGTCACTGCGCTCTCAGCTGAAATTTTTTTCTTCCCCTTACAATGGTAGAATACGGACTGCGTGGTTAATCCCACACGACGCGACACTTCGCTATACGTTAATTTTTCTCGCTTTCTATATTCATCTAAAATATTCACGCTTCCGCTCCTTATTAACTTTGGTAAAAATATTGTACCATAGTTAAACAGCTTGCGCAAGGTGCTTTAACTTGAGTTAAAAGTACATTCCATGATAAGGAGGAAGCATGAAAAAAGATTCTGAAACTCCAAAATCTCCCCCGAATGTTTGGGAAAAGGCCGCGCGTGACGGATGGAAAGCTATACTTGCGAAAGTACGATCCTTGAGGGATAGTGGAAAAACCTACGACCAAATTGGAGAGATAGTAGGCGTTAGCGGGCCTCTTGTTAAAGGTTGGCTTGAAGGAGCGAAAAAAGCCGAAAATTCGTCTCTGGCAAAATTCCTCTCTTACCTTGACAGGCTTGGGCTTGACTATCGACAATATTTCCCAGAACAAAAGGATCAACCGATCGCGCGAACGACCAACGTAAACTCTCAAGATCAACACAAAATTAACGTATATTGTGTTGCTGGAGCTGGCCTACCGATCGATCTTCTCGAAGAAAAGCCAATCGCAACTGTGTATGTCCCAGCAAAACTTTTTCGAAAATGCGATTTTGCCCTTCAAGTTGAAGGGGATAGTATGGCACCTGGCATACCAGACAAGAGTATTTGCGGCATACAATGTGACGTCCCCTTTGTCTCTAATTTGGTTTATCTAGCTTATCTTCCGCATGAGGGACACGTCATAAAACGCATTCGATTTGATCATGAAAAAAAGACCTTCATCTTTCATTCCGACAACCCAGATCAAAGGCTGTATTACGAGTATTCCGTGCCGACAGACAGCTCAGAAAAAATAATACTTGGTAAAGTCGTTTGGGTATTAAAAACATACTGATCTCCGCCAAGGACGCCGGCGGAGTTTTTTTTGAACCTTTTCTTAACTCAGGTTAAATTTTGCTTGACAATTTTAACCTGAGTAAACTATACTGCCTTTGTCAGTCGGGAAACGGCCCGCAAGTACACACGCCAACGCTACGGCAAGAGGCCTGCAGGAACACTGTGGTACGCCCTGACTGACAACCCCACGCAAACTATCTCAGTCCTCACTCTGACTGCGGAGGCACGCAGTGTCGCACGACGGGCACATACAGGTAGTTGGGCGGAGGTGGAATACGCTAATCGCGCTGTTTTCTTGACGGCAAGGTCATATATAGGGTAAATTTCAGCAAAAAGCAAGGGAACTATATCGCCTTCTTCGAGCGAGATTTTTTAGGCATTATGACCTTTTCAATATAAGGAGGTCATATGCCACCATTGAATGAGGTTGCCGTGTTGGTCGAACGAAAGATCGTAGAGATACTTGATAACATTCGTACAGAGAAGGGCTTGTCTGAGGCTGCTTGGGGAAAACTGGCTTACCCTGACGACAAAGATCCGCGTAGGAAGATACAGTCTATACGGAATCGCCAGAGCAATGGTCAACCTCAACGTATAAGGGTGCAAGACCTTATTTTGCTCTCAAAAGCGCTAGGCGAAGATCCAGCGCGAGTACTGACAAGGGCAATGGACGCGCATGACATTTAGCTAAAGATTGCCCTAAAAAATTTTCCTTGATTGCTAAAATTTACCCTTGACAGTAAATATCCTATTAGCGTAAATTACAGCATGTCAGCGAGAGAACGGCAATCTGAAA
>JAFTDR010000317.1 GCA_017454105.1 Desulfovibrionaceae bacterium
CCGCTTTACAAACCTCATTTTTATAACAATATTAAATCTAAAATCAGAGACGGAAAATGGCAATCCGTGCGCAAGCATGGTGGTAGTTTGCCAGATGGTAGTCGCGTCTGTGAAAGGCGCGCCTCATGTGGCTCGCTGAGGACGCCTCAGCATTTCCTGAATCCAGACTACACTTCGGGAAATCCGTCCACTTGACAATTGCATAGGGATGGAATGACTCCACCACTCTCTGGATCGGACGAGAGTAAACTCTATCGCTTGTTAGCCGCAATAGAGACAATTGTTTTGCAACTGTCCGTTTAACGGACAATTGCTCATGTGTAACCCTCTCTGAGAGATTTCTTTTCGCTGTGGCTCAGCCATGGCTAAGGTCTATGTAGATGCATAAGCATGACGATGCCAGCAAGGGAAGAAAGCTACTCCGACTATTTCAGCTCTTGATGCTCGACGGACGTAGGCATTTTCAGAAGGATTTGCAGGAATACCTGAATTGCTCAAAGCAAACTGTTCTTCGCCTGATCGACGAAATTGAAGGCGTTATCGGAGTTAACCTCACCTCTGGCCTGGAAAACAGAAAGCGATGGTACCAGATTCGCCCTCAGACACGGAGTAGCTTTGGTCTTGAGTTTGAAGAGTTACGGTACTTGAGTATCTGTAGGGATCTAGCTGCTCCCTATCTGCCTGAACAAGTGACACAGCGTATTGACAGGAGTATTTTCAACTTCTCAATGTTGATGTCTGACATAGCCTATGCTGATCGGGACAAAGTGCAGGGGGCACAGTTCATCTTCTACAGCAAAGGCCGCATCGACTACACGCCTCACTTTGAGCACATAAACCTACTTGTGTAGGCCAAAGAGGAAAAACTTATCTGCTTGGTGAGCTACAAGGCAGCAGGTGCGGTACGAGCCAAAGAACTCAGGTTTGCGCCCGAACAGATTGTGTGCATGAACAATGCGCTCTACGTCTTGGGGGCAACTGTGACTGAAGATTTTCAATCCATGCGTCACCTCATAAATTTGGCGATTCACCGCATTAAAGAGGTTACGCTCACCGACAAGCCAATTTTGTTCAAGATGTCATCTGATCCAAACCTCTTCGGCCTTCCGTGGCATGAGCCAAGAACCTTTAAAATTCAATTCAAAGCTGGAAAAGCAGCTGATTATGTTCGTGAACGTACTTGGTTGGACAGTCAACTGTTGATAGACCTTGAAAACGGGGACCTGCTCTTGGAAATCGTAACGCGAAGTGAGCCAGAGCTGACTGCATGGGTTAGGAGCTTTGGAGAAGAGGCTAAATTCATGCCTTGAAAGGTGCTGAAGAAAATATTGGGAAGAAAAAGTGTTTAATAGAGTCAACGTTCCCTGTTCAAAATGCGGTTCAAAAATACAGAGTTAAGAAATATAAAACCTGGGAACTATTTTTTTTACAAAAATACTGTCAGATATATTAGATGTATGAGTAATACTCCATCACCAAGAAAATCTATCTTTAGCTGAAAAAAATCAATGTTTTCAACGATTGCGGCTATACCAGGCGCTTAATATAACAAATTTATTCATGATAAATATGACAATATTTTCGACATTTATAATTTTTTTGAGATATTAATATAATTTAAATGCAAAAAAATATTGGTATCCGCTCACGGGGGTACGGTAGAATGCGGGTTCCGCCCCCATGACGGGGGTCGCCACCTCATCTCCACGGGGCTACGATTTCTCTTCTGTTCGATCCTCTGACAATAGTCTCCTGGGACTTCTCTAGTCCTTCAGTGTTCTGAACCTGAGACTCTCTTAATCGTACGTCCTTTTGACAGGGTACACTGAGCGTATTGACCCTCTGCCCCCAATACATTGCAAGGCCCAGCTGTTTTGACTGAGGATGCTTGAGTGCCTTGACGAGCCGGAGCATACCCCTGGCCCTGTAGCTCATGCTCATGTACCAGGCAAGAAGCCCTTTGCCTATCGTACGGTTTGCCTGGATGCATCCAACCCTCTTCGTGCGCCTCTCTGCTTCAGCTTGACCCCCAGCAGTCGCTCCTGTACTGGCTGGCCAAAAAAAAGAATCTGAACCGCAAAGCTCAGATTCTTTTTGTCTTATGGGCGCAACAATAGACCCCTCTCCGCCCCCTTTTTTTTGGGTGGGCCCAGAAGGTCTATTGTCGCACGTAGCATTTTCGATTACTGCGCCCCCTTGTAAACGCACGAGTCTAGCCAGCTCGTGTCTACAAGCTTGCCTTCAGAATATTTCTGCAAGGCATCTCGCAGCACACTCGCGTAACTTTCGTCTCTTACGTTTATAGGTCATTCGCAGTGATAGAGAACGTTCAAGCCATCTTTCCCCGCATTCAGATGTGGTTCCAAAGCTGTTCTTACGAGCAACAACGTAGGGACGTATCATCTCTGCTCCGCAAAATTGTTGGTCGGCTCAATCGGCAAGCTGAGGAA
>JAFTDR010000318.1 GCA_017454105.1 Desulfovibrionaceae bacterium
ACCATTTTCATCGACATAAAGTATGGAAGGCAGCATTCGACCTCCAGGAAACTTCACAAGCTCGGTCTTTCCTCCTTTTAAAAAACTTGCCAATGTGTTTGTGGTGCCTAGATCAATACCCAGAATGTATTTATAGCCTTTCATTCATTCTACCTTATCTTAATTATTATCTACAAAGGACCATTTTTTATTAAGAGATTTTTAAATTTCTTAACCCATATATTTGTTCACGTCCGCTCACTCCAGTTCAGCGTTTAGCATGATGTCATTGTAAAATACGCTTAAAGAGAAATAAATACATCCCTTCGGGTTAAATTGCTTTCGTGAAAACAGCCGAAAAGTTAACACTAATCCTGCTTTTCTTTGCCCATCACAATTGCCTAATATCTTAAAATATGTTTCAGTTCAAAGAAGCCCTAAAAACAATTTCTTGGATTCATTCGTAGTCCCAGAGATCTCTAAAAATATCCGCGTGTATTAATTGGCATGAATGCTCAAACTCTCGCGCCACAAAGAATCAGGCGTTTCAGTCGCTTTACAGTCCTTCAGGGCGTCCTGCTCCTTATCGCATGTCACAGTTGACGCGAGCCAATATGCTCTGTATCGCGTGGGTTTCAGCCTCCAATGCAGGAATTAAAGGTTCTTCGTTATGAGTCGTGGCGGCTCCACTGCGCGCTGCGAGGTTTTCGGCGTTCTCCCGTTTGCGCGGATTTGCATCCTCGCCGCACGCGGCGTAACCGATTGGACGTAGGCGAATGGCGCCTTCGGAGTCTTTTCATTGCGAGATCCGCTTCACGCTTTGCGCTTCCTCGGAGCCAGCATCGCTTCGCCTTTTGACCTTCGCAGAAAGACGGACAGTCAAGGACGCGTACGGCGCAGCGTACCCTTGACGGACACCGCGCAAGGTAGAAAAAGGCGCTCGATGCGGCTTAAGGGAAGCTTCGCAGGTTACGCAGAGCAGGTTTTTCTGCTGAAGCACCGATGCGCAACAAAGGTAAGATGACCAAGAGGAAACGGAGTCGACGGGGAATGTCGCTGGCCGCCCGCAGTTTGCTTATCCACGAAACCTGTCGAAGATCCGAATTAAACAATATTACCTAAACTCTTCATTTCTGCGTGACTCAAGAAGGATAAGAATGGTATTTCAAATATAAAACTCTGATTATAGCGGTCATTGCTCGATGTAGACCGCCACAGAGTGGATATGCTTTTGAGTCACACGTGAGTCACATGTGTGACTCAAAGGATACCCGGTAGGCATCTTTACAGAGAAAAACAAAGTGTAGTCTAGGTTTCCAGGTGAATATCTCACCAAATTGAAGTTGAGTCACACAATGGTGAAGAGCTTAGGGTATTATCTCAATTTCCCGGCATGAAATGTAGCTACAGAGACGAAAAGCCTAACGGACACGGGTTTTCTATCCTACAGGACCCTTTTTGCTCAAACAGGTCCGTTTAGCTACAAGGCCTCTTTTTGAGTTGGAAGAGCAGACGGACTGCGGCTCTCCTCCATGTAGCTATACTCGCTACGGAAAAGATCTTCCTCTTTCATCCTTGTCAACGGCGTAATCTCGCAATTCCTCAGAGGTTGGGAAGGAAGATTTCACCCGTCGCGAGTATAACTCGCCGGGCGGGAATTTAGGATTATTGTAATCCCTGCACGAGAAAAAATTTGAGAATTCTCAAATATCATAAATTTTGAGAAATCTCAATCCAACTCTTTCAACATTCTCCATACATACCACTACCGCCAAACATTTATTTAGCGAATACTCTCGTTAAACTTAGAGTATGGTAGTATGTCTCATGTGTGTTCCTTGTTGTCGGTTTTGCGGACTTATACTGCGATCAGAAAAAAAGTTGCCACTTGAAGTTCGCTATACCGACTCAGTGCGACTCTTGTACGAAAGAATGTCAGTATGTTTCTGGCTGGAGTATAATACCTAGAACGTATATATAGTAGTTCATTTATCCTCGCATGCGTTTGATTAGTATCTGTAAATGAAGCAAAAGACATCCCCAATGATTTACAAATCTGTTTTTCAGTTATTTTTATATTTATATTCTCAAAAAAAATCTTTAAATATATAAAGTTCGCATATTAATTTGTATGTTTATTCCATTTAATTATAAAGTTTATCACCCGATTGCGTTCTGCCATTTATTGTATTAGCTGAGAAAAGTTCTGAATTTTTATCTTGATTTTCTTTTCTTTCCATTTTCAATTTAGACTCCTGATTCAAATTACAGTCATTTGGACAAGTTTTTTTCTTTTCCTCAGTCTTCTTATATTCTGGGGGCGAATCCAGTGTTGAGCCCCCAAGGCTTTCCCTTTTAATTTGCTTAATAGACTCTAAAGAATTGATGGATTTATCTGTAGACGACAGATCATGCTCATTTGTCATGGAATGATTTTTAAGATCATTGCTATTTACCAGCTCGTTTGTGCATTCACCGCTTTCTTCTCGATTGGTATCAAAGTTATTTAGAGAAATAGAGTGCTGCTCATTTGTCTTTGACAATACATTGATTCTAGGATCAATGGAATCCTTTGAAGACCGAGACATGTAATTTTTGGCTGAGATTTCTTTTTTATTTTCAAACTCTTTTTTCTCTTGCTCAAACATCCTTCTCTCATCTTCATACTTTTTCTTATTCAAATCAAGTGCTTCTTGCTGTTTTTTTAGACTACTTTCTCTTGCGCTATAAGATAAATTAATATCCTTTTTGTGATCTTCAAATTCTTTTATCTTTGATTGTAAATCATTCTCTTGTGCATTCAAACTCTCTTGTTTTTTCTTATATTCATCGATATTATTTTTCAGTTCATTTTCTCTTGAATCAAGAGATACTTCTTTTAACTCACAACTTTTCTCTCTTTTTTTGCATTTATCTTCTCGTTCCAGCACTGCATTAATTTTATCCTCTAGACTTTTCTCATTATACTCAAGATGTTTTTCACGAACCTTTATGTTCTCTTCAGCAGACTTCAGTTTATCTTCTCTTTCATCGTTTTTTTGTATCAAATTTTTAAGACTTTCCACTCGGTTAAGAAAGTCAAGCATATTATTATTCTTACGAAGAGAGTCCAGAGAACTTTTATAGTATTCTTCATTCTCTTTTTTCTCTTTCAATAATTTACTATTTTCATCTTTGAGACGTTCGAAATAAATTTCACGACCCTTATTTTTTTCCAAGACATTTTTATACTTTTCCTGCCACTCTGATGTTAGAGCTATTTCTTTTCGTAAAGATTCGTTCGTACTGGCAAGTTGGGACTCAAGATTGATCACCTGCAGCTTAAGGTACTCCCTTTCCTTTACAAGCTTCTCTGAAGTATCGTACCAATCAAGTGCCATGCTGCGCAGATGTTGCAGAATTAAACGCAGTTCATTGATCCGTTCATTGATAATTCCAGACACGTCAATCTCCTCCAGTCATACGTGAGAGTTCAGTGATTTTCTGTTTAACGCCCCGATATTCGCTATCTATTCGGCGTAGTTTGTCTCTTTCCTCAACGCATTTCATACACTCACTCTCAAGAGCGTCAAGCCAACGCATTCCGTACTGCACAAGTTCCTCAAAGGTCTCTCGGTCTGACTGTGATGTTGTCTCTTCTTTTTGCATAGTTTACTTCCCTATTTTCAAAAAATGTTCCTCTATTTGAACAATTTCTAATTCAGCATCTTCTCCAAGCTGTAACTGCTGAAACAAACGTAAGCGCACGGATCCGTCGCGAGCCATGCGCATTTTCATAAGCACTGTCTCTTTCTCATTGTACAGCGATCTGTCCAAGTCTATGCTGCCTAAGTAGATTGCGCTGCTCAGATCTGAGTACGATTGGCCAGAGGTAAACGACTGGTAGATCGCTAGTCGCCAGCCGTCACTGGCAAGCTCGGCCGCAGGGAGACGCATATACAAAGTCTCATAGCCGTAAGGCTCATTGCGGTTAATACAGGTTCTGAATTTACCTGCGCGAGCAAAGCCTATACGGAAAGGAATCACTGTTGTAATCCGCACATCCTCACTGTGCTTCAGTACCATTTCCATGTACCGGGCAGCTCCTCCTGCGACAGCCATGCAGCGATCTTCTATACCATCGACAAACATTGATGTGTCAGTGAAGTCGAAATTTTCGTCGTTAAAGATTTCAGACCCGAAATAGTCGCGTAGAATGCGCTGAACCGCAGGAATTCTTGATGTGCCTCCAAATGGCAGCACTATGCTCACATTGTCTTTTGTGAATCCATCCGGTCCTTCCATCAGTTCTTCAAATAGACTGTCGAGAAGGGCAATAATTTTGCCCTTGAAAGTATCTCTCTCAAGCAATTCTTCTACAGCACTGCGCTTAAGGCTGAGAGTGAGTCCACCAGCAAGATGTTCTACCTCTTCCTCTTCATCTTCAAAAACCTGCCGCTTCAGTATCTCAACATCCAACAAGAGCCTTTGGCGCATGACTTCGGGAGTGTCGTTACCATAGGCTTCTGGAAGCTCTGCAGAGTATTGCGGGTCTATGATTTCAGTGCAGATAGCCTCGTCGATATCAAGTCCTCCAAGAGGAATTCCCCCTGCGGCGAGTTCAGTCAAACAGATCGGTCCGTTTCCCTTCTTTTCAACGCTTGCGATGCTGACGTCAAGAGTTGATCCGCCGAAATCAAAGATCACGGCCAGTTGTGGATCGCCTGTCAGCAAATCCTCTAGAGAAAAAAGGGAAGCAAAAGGCTCCGAGATCACACCCTCTACGGTGATCCCCGCATCTTCAGCTGCTTTTCTAAGTCGCTGGCATTGTATCATCGAAAAAGAAACCGGAACTGTAATCATCGCACGAACTGACTGTCCCTGAGAAAGAGGGAGACTATTGCGCACACAAGTAAAAATGTCCGTTGACACACGCACTGCGTCAACATTTTTATTGAGCGCGGGGATGAACTGCGACCAAGTTTCACAAGCAAGCCTGCGTTTGACTCCAACAACGCTGTTTTCTGTGTCAGAAACTGCATAGTTTCGAGCCTTACTGCCAATAATCACGTCAAGTACGCCATTTTTCATTTTTTTATAATGGATAATATTGGACGTTTCATTGCCGCCTGTGTCGTGCTTATTGAGCTTGACCTCGCGAAGTCCCTTGCCTTTCAATGCCACAACCTTGATATTGCAGGCACCGAAATCGATGCCAATACGATACTCTTCCATCTGTTTATCCGTTGTGTTCTTTCTGATACTTCATAATAACCATTCTGCCCTCGTAGAAAAAATACCCTTCGGTGCCCTCTTCGGTTTTGTAGTCTATATAATAGGGAAGACGTTCCACCTGGGCAATCATAGCGTTTTTCTTTGGATCATGCACCACCTGAGGGATGCTGCGCATATCATTGAAATCGGCGTCTACAGCCCGTCGCCCGACCTCAACAGAACGTGTATACAGACCACATTTGTGCAGATACTCATTGAGCATTTGACAGAGTGGTCCATAAAACGATGGATTACTGCTCATTCCCCGACAGACGGCAACGACAACTGTATCCAAGAGTCTGCGTTGAAAGATCTTGAAATAGCGAGATGTCATTTCCTCGGAAAGATTTTCAGCATCATCAAAGCCGGAACTCTCAGCAAGCTTTGTAAGTTCCCTTCCAAGGCACTTCATATTCCTTAGAAGGATATCCGCCTGGGAAAAATTAGATTCCTCAAGATAGGCAAGAATCGTGTGCATCTCTGTTGCGGCGATAATCTTTTTTCTCATCGACTCGCCGCTTCCGATCAGAGGGGCTGTGGTGCGAGGTAGAATAAAGGGATTTGGCCGATTTGCGTTGAGAGGACTAATTGATACAGGCTTCCTGCTCACGGTATCCTGATTCTTCCTCGTACCGCAGAGAGGAATATTCTCTTTGTGCAGTTCCTCAATTTTCTGTACTGTCGATCTCTGCGCTTTTCGAATTGTGGTCGGCTGAAGTCGTGGCTCAGGCTCTGCTACAGGTGTGCCTTGCAGGTTGAGTGGATCCACAGGCAACTGCTGTGTTCTTTGCCCAGCAGTTGAATTGAAATTCAATACAGTTTTTTTATATTCTTGAGCATTTGACTTTTTGGGAAGGGCAGAGGCGGTAGGCTTAGAAAATAATTTAACAATATTATAGGTGACCGCACCAGGGTACTTCGCACAACAGCCTTCAGCCATAGTCTGAAGCAAGCCCGCATTGAAAATGGTTATGAAGGTGAATATGTCGGTAGGTACTATGTAGTCCTGAACAATTATGAGCAAGGAATTCACTTCAAACATTTTCAAGAAGTAGCCAGTCATTTTTTTGATTTTTCATGGTTTATTTTTGATAAAAATAATCTCAATTTCCAGACATAAAATATAGCTACAGAGACGAAAAGCCTAACGGACATGGATTTTCTATCCTACAGGACCCTTTGTATACCTGGCCGCATGATTATTGTACCCCGACGGCGAAGAAGATCGGCCAACATTGGTCGGCATGGGAAGAATCATTGTGATGCCGAGTATAGCTAAACGGACCTGTTTAACTACAAAGGCTCTTTTTGGGTTGGAAGAGCAGATGGACTACAGATCTCCTCCATGTAGCTTACTCGCTGGGCAGGAATTTAAGATAATTGTTAAAATTATGGTTTTATTTAAATATATCATATAAATAAACTTTCAATTGCTTAATGCTATTTTTAAATTTTAAATAACCAATACTTAGCTATTATTGACAAGAGAATATACAGCGCATTTGCCGCCAAAGTAATACGATTCAATCTCATTATAGGCATTTTTAAATCGTATTTGACGTGGTTGACAATAGACACGGTAAATTTTGCCCTTCAGCGCTGGATCGTTAGTAGACTGGCGGACCATGGATTTGTCCATATCCAAGTCAGCCCATTGAGCAGAGGAGTCACCGCTTTTGAATTGCAGACTTGTGATGCCCACCGATTTTAAATAGGTCTCAATACTTTGCTTCAACTGCGTAAGAGTCTCTGAAGGAGATTTTTCGCGGACTTCCAAGATCGGCATGATCCTCTCAATTACTTTGATAATCTTGCGAGCTGTTTTTTCATTTGTTTCTTCGTCAAAATCATCAGGGACCTTTTCGGCAAGCTTTTGAAGTTCATTTTCAAACTTGTTCAAAATTTTAGTATATGAGTCAAGACCATTTGGGTATTTGCTGAGTACAGATTGAATGCCCGATATCGCTGCGAGTTTTTGCATCCAAGCGTCCCATTTGTTCGGATTGTCCACGTCAAGTATAGGTAGTGACGATGGCTTTGGGTACGGTTTGGCCGGGCTCTCAGCTGGCGGAATTGTTGGCGGGGGCTCTACCTGACTCGGGCATTCCTTTTGTCGTAAAAACTTCAGAAAAGAAGAGTGATCCTCAGGATAGTGACGTGCATCCACCTTGCGTAGTTTTATCAAGAATATCTGTGTTTCAGACGATGTAAATTGTATAAGGTTTTTCGCTTCCATAGTATCTTACCCCAGATCACTGTCCTTGGCGAGATGTACTTTGTCCTTAGCGATTTCTTTGCCGCGCGCTTCGACGATCGCGGAGAGATCCAGACTACCGTCTCTGTCGACGCTGAAGAAGACAGAAACAACAGTATCGTCCTTGGGCAGTCCTGGAGGCAGGTCGATATGCAATGTGCCGATTTCCTGCATGCCCTCATCGGTGACCTGAACGGCAGATGGATAGTTCTTCACATCGTATTCGTAGTAACAGATGTCAAGACGCTGTTGATCGTCTTTTGCGAGCCCAAAATTTTGGGTTCCCGAGCATGGCAGTGCTTGATTTTCCGATATCACTGTCTGGAACTTGTTGAACTGCATGCCCGCTGTGACACTCACACCGAGCCTTGTGGTTGTGACCTGCTCTGTCACGTTGTCGAGGTCATGGATATTTTGGGCCAGGAGGGCAGCTCCGCTCGAAATGAGCGTTGAGGCGTTTTCACTTGCTGTGATGTCATGCCCATCCAGTCGTTTTTCAAGCATCTCCCTGACTAGGGGAATACGAGAACTGCCTCCAGCGAGTACCACCTTGTCGATAGGTCCGGCGTCCCGAGCGGCCTGTTCGTCAAGGATGCGGCAGGTAATGTCGACGGTGCGCTGTATATCATCCTTGATTAGGGCCTCAAAATCTCTGCGTGAAAGATCTGTCGCATAGAGCTGACTGTCTCCTTCTGGGAGAAAAATATTGATGGAAATCTCTGTTTCCTGCTCCTCAGAGAGATCTTCCTTGGCCTTGTTTGCAGCCTCCCTGATATTCTGCATATTCTGACGATAGGCAGAAAGTGAAATGCCGTGCAGCTCCTCGTCAAATTCTTCCTCTGTGTCTGGATAATCGACGCCATACTCGACATTGATCCTTTCAAGGAGCTCCTTACTCACTTTGGCTGTTAGATTATTGCCGCCAAGGTGCTTGTCCCCATCGGCCGTCACAAGCCGGAAAACCCCCCTTTGTCTTTTTATAAGAGAAATGTCGAAAGTTCCTCCGCCGAAGTCATAGACAAGCACGGTTCCGGCTTGACTGTCGTCCTCATACATTGCAGCCACGGCCGCAGCGGCGGGCTCAAGTGCCAGACGAACACGAGAGGGATCGTCAAGGCTCATGGCAGTGGCCGCCTCCTTGCGTATCGCATCTCGCTCCGTCGGATTGAATTTTGCCGGCACGGTGATAACCATGCGATCGATGATCCCTTCATCAGGCCCGAATTCCTTGATGAGTCTATCTTCGATTCCCTGGGCAACCTGATTGAGAAAATAGCGCACAGCCACCTTAGGAAGCAGACGGAAGGCTCTGTCTTCTTCCGGTTCAACCTGAAAAGCAAAGAGTGACTCTCCAATCTTTGTTTTGAAGGCCGTAACACCTGCTGCCGGGCGATCATTCATCATTTCACGGGCCCTATTTCCGATAAAATAGTCATCCCTGCTTTTAAAATAGAGTGCCGAGGCAATCAGTTCAGAACCGTTGTACCGCAGTTGTTTCGGTCGACCGCGCTTGTTTAGGTAACTGACAATTGTATTACTTGTGCCAAAATCAATACCTATCGCTTGTCCCACGATGCCTCCATACCTTGCAGTTCAATACACGACTGCCTTGTCAAGGCAAGCGTCCTTAGCTTTACCGAGAACGACGAAATGCTGTCCCCAGAGTATTCTTTTGGGTCCTTCAGTGATATCGGAAAAGAGCATTTCCAGTAAGGTAAGCCTCTTGCGCCCCCTATCACTTTCGGACACAGGCAGACAAAGCAGGAAACATTGCTCATCCGAATCAAAATAGGCGTGTGTGCCTGGAAAGAGAACTTGCAGCGCTTCACGGTAGAAAAGTCTGCGTCCGTCTTCCTCCTCCTGACGCCTGAGCAGATGCAGAATAGAACGCTTTTCTTCAACAGTGAGCACTACCATTGCCTTAGCTATGTCTGTACCGTACTCTCCCCGGTTTATTGCTTGTTCTAGCACATCCTCCTGCAGGGAAAACGCATGAAGGCCGCAGCACCGATCTATCTGAGCCAAAACATGAAGAAGCACATTTTCAAGCGATCGTCTGCATCGATCATCTTCTCGGGCCATGCCTTGCTCATTCTCCCGATTGAGAAAAAATTCCAAAAGCGGCAGAAAGATATGCAAAAACCTCTTGGTAGGGTTGATGCCGATAGCACCTTTCCCAGGATACGGATCCCTTTCTTCGTATGGGTAGCCAGGCCGATCGTTGATTTCGTAGATGCGCTCTCTTGCATAGTCAGTCCAAAGATAGTCCATCAGCGCACCCCCCGCCAGAGAAACTCGGGATAGCGCATCTCAAGGTAGTGGAGGACATATTCGGCATAGTCCTCAAGAAACGGTTGAACTGAGGGTTCACCTGCGCAGAAACGCACTGTACATAGGGGATACTTTTTTCTGCTTTGATAAAGCTTTTCGTCAGCTCTTCCCTGATACGCATTGTCTCCGTCATAGCGGCGAATGGCCTGCTCTACAGCGTTTTGAACAAAGCTGCCATGCATTCCTTTTTGACGAAGAGCCTGAAGGACACAATTCACATCCCCGACCGTCCGAAGACGTTGTTTTTGCAGGGGCTTGTCGTCATGTTTTGTAGTGAAAAAATCCTCGGCAAGCTTTTCTATTGTTTCTTCTGAATACGAATGCAAAGTCAGAATGCGGTGCCGTTTTGGTAGCTGGAATCTGCTGATAAGCCGTATTCGGCATTTTCCGTCACTGCTATCCGATCTTCTTTCTTTGTAGGATTCGATTTGTTCAAGTCCTTGCAGATCCTCCTGAAGTTCAGGAATGACGTAAGTGTTTTCTCTGATATTTTCGTCGTAGGTGTAGACACATGTTCCGTCGTCACGCGGGGCCTCGCTTGCGGAAACTTCGTCATAGGGAGGAGAAATTTCAATATTCCAAACCAAGGTATAGTCAGTGAGTAATTTGTCTGTAAGACCGTTTTTCTCTAACGCCAGATCAATAGGTTCGTCAGTCTCATCGATGGGATCAAGCAATCGGAAACAGACAGCACGCCGTGCGTAGGGAGAAAAAATAAGCGGCGTCGTAATACGATAGATGACGGACGCGTCATAGAGCAGGCGTTCCCTTTGAATGAATTCATACTGGGGTACTATCTCGTAGTAAAACGATTTTGAGCCCGCATATCCGATAAAAGGTCCCATGGGGATTTTTTCCGACCTTGATCGGAGAAAGAAAGGCCCCTCGGGCGTACGCTTTTTCCCGTAGTTTCCTGCGGAAAGGCTTTCTATCGATTGGAATCCACGGGAACTTGTGAAGAGGCCTGGGGCGTGGTCAAGTATTGGCTGTATTTTATACTTGCGAAGCTCTTTTACTCGAGATCGATGAACAAGGGCTGTCACAACGTCCCAGCGATCCTGCTGCCGTCTGCTTTCGTATTCCTGCTCAAGACGGGAAAGCAGTGCATTTTTTATGCTTTCCTTGTGGTCAAAAAGAGCGTGCAGTGCCTGTTGGAGTGCCTGCTCAAGCTTACTGTCGTCTAAATTTGCTTCCTGTATCTTTTCGTCAATGAGGCTTTCGATATCTTTGGGCATTCACCTTCCTCCTCTCAAGCCTAAACTCTCCAAACTTTCAATTTTCTATGGCTCAAGTCGACTCCCCATAAAAGATAAGTCATACACATGACTCAAAAGTGCCGTCACTCTGCAACTGCACTCTGTCAAAAGAATCCAGGCGGAATAGGGGCTTTACGGGAAAATCCCCGAAGAATGTTGTTTGAGTCATACAGGGGGAGCGTTTACGATCTAGTATTTTTTGTAAGTATGTCTACTTTTTTCTCAGCTCCCCCCGGTACCTCATTAGCCAAAAAGGCCTCAACCAAAGCTGTGAATTGCTAAAGTCTGACATTCACGCATACGTTGAGCGCCATACGGGCATACACGTTTTGAGCCTTTCCTTTCATGAGACCATTTCAAGAAGTTTTCTAGCACCAACTGCGTGATAAGACATGAGATCTTTGCACACAGGGAAAAAATGACAATACAATTACAAAAGCTTGTACTAGTACAGGCTTACAAAATACGTGGGTATCTTTTACCCAGAACTATACTCGCGGCGGGTGAAATCTTCCTTCCCAACCCTGGATGAAGTGCGATGTTCGGCCGTTGATTAGGACGAAGACGGAAGCTCTTTTCCGCTGCAAGTATATCTTAACGAGCAAGAGTTCCCCACCATCTTTTTTACACATAGACTTAAAAAAGTCGATACTAGCACAATGAAACTCTACTTCCTGAAATCTTGACCGTGCCCGATCCCTTTACGTTTACCTTACTGCCCTGGAGCTGGGCTTTCACATCTGCAAGGAGTTTCAACTCGTTTCCTTTGAGTTCTGCAGTTTCTTTGCCCTGAAGCAAACAGTTCTTCTTGCTTTTTGCCAGTATATCGCCTTCTGCCGCGCATTGTACGGCATCCTTTGTCAGACTGATGTTGTTTTGAGGGGTTTTTAGGACAATGCCGTCGGCATCAAGACGCAGCCTGTTTTCGCCCACAATCAGCTCAATACTCTTGTCGTCCAGGACGATACGGTTTTCCCCTGAAAAAATTTCCAGTGTGTCCTTTTTCCAGAAAATGCGTCGTCCGAAATTGTTGCCTATATATTTCTCCTCAACTTTGCGGCATTCTTCGTCAAGTGGATGTTTTCGGAAGGTGGTCGCCGCAAAGCATGTGCCATGTTCAAAATGTACCTCCACCAGATCATCGACATCAGGTAAAAAGACAATGCCTCCCCCTCGGCCGCCGTAGGGCGGCCGGTAGGGAATCCAGATCTGATTTGTATCCTCGTCCTCTGTCTGCTCTTTATCGAACCTCACCTGAATGCGTCCCAAATTCTTCGGGTCCTGTATGTTTGTCACACGGGCTAGTATCCTTGCGACCTTACTTTGCGCAGTTCCGGCGGTGTCTGGCATTATTTGGGCATATTCTTCAAGCTCTAGAGCAAAACGGTCAAGGCCATGCTCGTTTTTAAGTTCCAGAGAGGTGACTAGGTAGGTACGGGATTCTTCGCCAAGATGCACCTTACGGCCAATCTCGATATATTCACGGGTCACAAGGTGCAGGCGCCTTTTCCCCGTCTTCGTCAGCACCACGGCGGCCTTGAGTACGCTCTCAGGATCGAGCCTTGTCACGCTGTCACTGTCAGAGGAATGGTAGCCGATCCTGAGAGCCGGTACTCCTTCGTTGGTATCCACGACCCATACTCTTCGGCATACGGAGGCGGCCATTCTGCAGAGAAAGGCGAAATCTGTCTCTCTTGCCTGCAAAATGACATTAGGGGAACTCATAGCCCTGAGTTTTGCGTCAAGACTAAGACGTACCTTTCCGAGCTTCAGGCGGTCGTCATTCAACACATCGCCAAAGGTCTTTTCGGGATTCTGAAAAATGCGAGTGTGAGGTTGTTCATCGATACTCACTGTGTCTGCTAATGCTTTGACCTCAATGTATGAGCAGGCAAAAGTCTGTTCCTGTGTAATTTCCTGAATGCGGCCGTAAAAGATTGGTCTGCCGTCATCAAGAGTCACACAAAGAGTGGTTCCGATCTTCTCAACACATCGCTCAAGATCGCTCTCCTGCACTGTCATTCTGAAGTGGCACAGACTGTGTTGATTGCACTCCTTTCGTAGCAAAAACTGTCTGAACCAGGCATGATCCAGAGTAAATTCCCGCACTCGCATGACTCGCCGTCCCTCTTCCTATGCTGTTATACTGTTGTTATAGCTTTCGCCAGTGTGTTTTCTTTCTGCGTCATTTCCAAAGTAAAAATATTTTTACCTCCGCTTTCAGCGAATGATTCAGTATAATCTCGAACAAAGACATCTTCAAACCTGTACGTCCGCATGCGGGTACCTTCTTCCTTGATGTCAATAGTCACCTTTCGGTAGCCGCCAGCCTTGGTAAAATCTTTTGCCCAATCAAAGACATCCGCAAGCTTCTTATTTGTGGGATCTTTGATATCTCCTTTTACGATTATTCTTGCCAGCATGGCCCCAGATTTATCGCGGATATTGTTATCAATGGTGTCGAGATGAACAACAATGTCCGTAATATTTTCATCGTTCTCATCACCGAGCTTAATTGTCGGCTTGCCCTCTTTTTCCACTGTTACGATAAAGCGGTGGGCTCTCCCATCATTTTGCTGTTCTGGCATAATTTTTACTCCTGTGCAATATCCTGATCTGTACCATCGACCTCAACGTCGATGAGTTCTTCATCCTTTCCGAATTGAAAGAGTATATGCTGGCCGTCAAGCCGTACTGATTCGTTTTCGTAAAGAATGCGATTCAGGGTTTGTTCTTTCTTGTCTAAATTCCAATTGTTTACTTCTTTATCGAAAAAATCTCGAACATCAGTTGGTGTCAGCTTGACGCATGATGCTTCTAGGTAGGTCTTGCAGAAGTTTTTCGTAAGCGTCCAGAAAATCGGCTGAAAGGCACCTTCCTTTCTGGCCATAGTGCGCGCATACAAAACATAGGCATGGGTTATCGCTTGCTTACTTTCTCTATCGTATTTGACGTCGCTTGAAAAAACAAAGCCGAATTTTTTTTGATTGATTGCTTTGATAAGTTCAGGGTTCCAGGAATAGGAAAGTTCCCTGTTGCAATGAGTTTGCAGATGGTTCGCCACAGCATCGCTTTCAAGATTTACATGCACGCAGACGTTTTTGTCATTGATTTGTCCTCTGAAGCCGTTGCGTTTAAGAAATTCCGGCTGCTGACTCGCCACGAGCAGACCTGCGGCGACGTAGGCAGCATCCACGTACACATCAGGTACCTTGATCGTTGGGGCTTCTTGCTGTTCACTAAGCGGTATGTCTCCGCCCGGCATAAGCGAGAAACTTGGGTAGGCATACACAACATGGGAGCCACCGTCTTCAAAGCTCTTCTCCAGTTTTCCCTGCATATCACGCACGAACTTTGCAGAAATCCCTCTGAAGCTCGTTTTCTCCGAGGCTTTTAGGCTAAAGACAGTGAGAATCTTGGATTTTTCCAGGATCTTCATGACAGAGACAGCGGACTCGTAGTCAAGACCTCGAGAGGTTTTTCCGGTTTTCTGTGCCTTTTTCAGTTGCGTAATTGGTATAGTAATGCTTGCACCAGCTTCATTGCCTACTGTTGTCGCCCCATCACTAACCTGCGGCAGAATGGCAAACCAGATTTTACTGCCGTTTTTGGCCTCACCAGTTCCGAGGCGCATCATATACTTTTCAAATGTCTCTCGTACCGAAGACTCTAAGAGCCTATCGGCAGTGCAATTGGCTACAATCAGACCACCGGGACGAGGAAGTTCACCGTGAACTCCACCCTCTACGGTTGCGTGGTCAAAGAAAACCATGACATCAAGCAACTTCTGCACACTTGTAGAAAGGGCCTCTATAAAGGATTCTCTAGCCTGGACGTAAACATTTTCCATACGCTCCTTGCGCAAGGAGAGTTTTTCTTTTTTTTCTATAAGAGCAGGAAGACTGACTGTTGTCACGCCGTCCTCTCTATCAAGCGTGGATTTAGGGGTATAGGCACAGAGAACGAGATCGCGGATAAATGGATTTGCATCGCTTCCGCTCATCTCATCGTAGTCATGGCCCACCTGCTCAATGAGCGCTGGCAGTATGCTCTGCCCACCATCATCAGGGGAATCCTTTTCGCTCGATTGGGGCAAGGCCTCAAAGACAAGCTCCCCCTCGTTATTAAAAGTATATCTGCCGGTAGTGATTGCAAGCTGGTGGGCATCATCTGTCGTACTTTGCCCAAGTTGACCGATATTCTTCTCTATCTGCTCAAGCTTTCGATCGACATCGTCTATGGCTATAGACAGTGTTGAGAGTGTAAACCCCTTATACTTTTCCGCGAGTCTAAGGCGAAATTCATTGTACTCCTGAATGCAATCCTCTACACTCTCATGCCTCTCCTTTCGCTTATCGTACTCTTGGGCCATGAGCTGCATCTGTCGGCGCATGTCGCAGGCTTCTTTCTTTTCCTGACTGGGAGTCAGTATCTCGCGGATTCTCGTCGCATCAAACTCAATGTTTGTCTTGTTGCTATCACCTTTCTGCTTGTAGAGGTCACACAGCATTTTGAAAAAGGCATGATCCGTTATCTTGATCTCTTTGGCACTCTTATCTATTGCCTCTTTTTCGTTTGTTGTATAGGAAAAGATTGCGGTGTTGCTTCTCTCATCCATCTGAATGTATTCGTATACAGTTTGAGGAAATTTATGCAAAAAATCCTTAAAACTAAATACTTCAAGATATTCTTTAATTTCCTCAAAGAATTCTGTATCACCAGAAACACCACGCTCATTTTTATTTTTAACTCTTAGAAGAAGATCGTATAGATTTATGCTATTTTTTTCAGGATCAGAAAATTGTTCAAAGAGTATTGTTCTATTGGTCTGCTTCAGAATTTCCATTGAACCTTTGCTCATAATACTATCCTTGGTCAAGTTCTGAAAAGATAATATTTTTCAAACGCCTAGTTAAAATTTTATTCATAAGCCTTTCAGACACGATAATTTCCTGATTTTCGTACTCCATAGGCAGTTTAAAGATTTCAAAACGCCCTACATTATTCGCATTGATGACGATATGTTCTACTTCTTTCATCAACTGGTCATATCGAAGATCATTATTTTCTTCTATACAAATTTTGCTTCTGTCCAAGTCAAGACAACGTATCCGTGGAATAAGAGCCAGATAATATTCTTCACATATTCCGAGTCTGTCATATGACAAAGTTACAGGTCTATACGCAATATAATCGATATTCGCTTCATCCAGAACTTGTCGAAGATGCCTAGAAAAAAGAGGGATACAGTCATTCTTTATAATAAGATCTGTAAATTCAATACCTCCCTCATCAGAAATACCAACTGTAATTGGCTGTTTGTCAAAAAACTGTAGCTCTGACTTATAGCATGCGCGTTCGCAGACATCAAGTGTATCGTCTGGACACACATAGTCTTCAACGCAGGTTTCAGCATACATCACATAGTATTTCACATACTATTCCTTTATGAATTTTCAAAAATTTTGAGAGTCCAAGGCATTAATTCGTTCTCGAATTTTAGCCATCGGTGCAATATAGTACTTGTGTTCACTATTGTTCAGCCAGAGCCTGAGGCGTGACGCGTTGGAGTTCAGAAAATTCAGTGTGGCAAGACCTCCTGATGTATTAGAAAAACAGTCTTCTTTGTCAAGCATAAACGGCAACTTCAGCGATGAGTTGTCGCATGCTCCATCAAGAAGCACAAAAAGTTCAATGTTCTGCAAAAAACGAATGCAAGCTACATCGTTCTCTCGTTTAGCTGTGTAGCAAAAATGTGCGCCCATGTCATCAAGAATTTGAGAAAATTGCAGAGTGCTACCTGCTCTTGGCTGTAGATAGTGAAAACGTTCAAGAAGAAGTTCCCGTCCATTGGGCCGTATCACGGCTAGCTTTCCTCTGCGCGGCAAATCGAAGGCAAAGCAATAGGCGACGTGTGAGACATAGTACGGATAACTGTAGCTACGTCTCTCTCGAAATGCGGCAAGTTTTTCTCGAATACGTTTTGAACAAGCATTCATTCTCTTAATAAAAGCGTCTGGACAAATATTGTATATATCGAGATTCGCATCAATTTTTCTAATTTCAGACTTTACACATTCCATATAGTTTTTAATAATCGGTCTTTCTCTGTGGAGGTCTTTCTTAATATTTTCTCGTATAGAAATTATTTCGTTTTCACTAAACTTATAACTATGTCCACCAACATGCCATTGCATTTTCGCGATGCTCATAACGTCAAAAGCACTAACGCTTTTTTCAAAATTTACCAGTTCACCTAGCTGATCATAATTGCACGCGAGCATAATACAATTTTCCCAAGAATTGATATCATACTTGCAAGCATGAGCTATTTTTACGAGATTTTCGAAAGTTTTGAAGATCTGATTCCCAGAAATGACGTGATGAGCTGCGTATTTCCATACGGTTCTTCGATCATTTTCATTTTCTGAATTTTTATTCTTCTCAAGCTCTTCTTGTGATTTTTTGTAGGCTATATCTGCTGAAGTCAATGTTGATGGGTTTTCGGTATTTCTGAGGTAGTTCTCATAATTTTTTCTAAGCTTCTGAGAATTGTTCTCGACTTCTAAACTCAGTTGTTCCCAGTCTATCTCCACATTCTCTCTTGCATTTTTGCAGGATTTTCTCCTGCTGCAACTCGAACATTTGTATATATGTTTGTTTTTTTGATCTATTTGTTCTTTTGCCTCTGTACCTTCAACAGAATTTACAAATTCTTCGTCACTACAATGTGAACATTGGTTTATATGTCTACTTTTTTTGTCTATTTGTGATTTTTCCTCTGCAAAATCGACAGAATCTACAAATTCTCTATCAAGAATATTGCTTTTGGAATGTATATGTCCTTCTTGTTCAGTTTTTCCCGCTGATAGGACGCACTCTTCCCTTCCTTGATTTCTTTTATTTTCTTCTGCATTTTTTGATGTCGCCACGCTGTCTTTATAGGAGGAGGTAACATTGAAGGGAGGCAAACCGCTTATAAATCTGAACATAGTGTCAGGGCGTACGGCGGGAATAATCAAAACAGGCGGCATACCTGGCTTTTGGCAGACAGTAAATGAATGACTCGTGAGGGCCGGACTTCCATTAATGATATGCGTATGATCAACAAGTTTCCATGCAGATGAGGGGGGCTGACATGGTACAGGTATACCCATTTTTAAAAAGGTCTGCAGGGGACACAGAGGTAAGGCTTTCAGCCGCGCACCGGAAGTGAGGACCAGAGAGTTTTTGTAGGTGACAAGACGGTTTGTTTGTTCTGAACATAGCAAAGGCACTGCTAAAGGTATATAACAAATGCAGATAAATGTCGTTTTTTCTGTTAAGTAGTCTGCCATCTTAGCCTCCAAGGGCGTTTATTCCTCTGCCATCGTATCTGTCACAATACGCCCATGGGGTGGACCCCACAACTTGAAAGTATATTTTTTCAGTTAGAGTCTAAATTCAACGCACTTGTATAACTAAAATTCAGTGGGCCACTTTTTAATCGTAACCGCTCACGGGGGGGAGGGGGGTCCTAGAAACCCGGCCTTCTTCCAATGTGCTGCTCTGCAGTACCTCACGGTCGCCAAAGGCCTATTCTCGCCATTGGAGAATACTCAAGTGAAGACCGCGCTAACCCCAGACTCGACTCTTGCATCTTACCCCGCTTCCCATGGTTTTGTGGCATCGTCCCCCACCCTTGCGAGTCCGATTGTACCGTTTGGCGAAATCGTGGGGATACAGTCGTGATTGCTTCGTCTAGAGCCGAAGCGCGGGCGTTTTCCTTCTCTCGGAGCAAAGCACAGGAGGTAGAGCATTCCGCGCTTCTCGCTTCCTAAGAGCCCGCGTCGACAACGTCCGCTGGACCGCTGGACTAGAGCCTTTTGATCTTCGCGTGTCTGGCGGGCAATCAAGGGCGCAAAAGGGTGAGTAGCTCTTCTATGAGGCGCTTTGCGCTTCTAGATTTTTTTTGGGAAAGTGTTTGACAAAATCCAGACGGTTGCTCTACAAGGGGCCCATGAAAAAGAACAAGCACTCGAAAAATAAGGAATCCTTCGTTCCACCGGACGACATCCGCAACGATCCTTAAGGCACTTTCAGCTTTCTACCGGCAGAAAATCAAAGAACTCCAAGAGCAGGTCCAGCAGAAGGATGCTGAGACGCAAGAGTTGAAAGCCAAACTTACCAGTCGTAGGGCAAATGAAATAGCTCTCAAGGGCGTGATAAAGAAGAATTCTGAGTTCTACCACGATCTTGCTGAAAAGTACGATGCTCTTTGCAAGGCTAATAAGAAGTTGGTCGACCAATTTACCAAGCTTTTGTGTACGTTCTCCGACCTCTTCAATGCGTCACCGTCAAACTCCAATCGACCTGCCTCAAAAGATTCGGTTTTTGGCAAGAAGAATTTTGACAAGACCCTGAAGGATCACGGCTTTTCGCTTGAAAAGGACGAAAATGCCACTGATGGCGATGGTGTTACACTGAAGTTCCTCGATGAGGAGGCCGCTACTACTGCGCAAACAGAAGAGCCTAAGAAAGAAGACTCTGAGGAGGCCGACGCAA
>JAFTDR010000319.1 GCA_017454105.1 Desulfovibrionaceae bacterium
CAGATGCATGTATCCGTTGCAGGCTGTAGCTTTGCTTAGGACGCCATAGTCAGCCTTCCCATATACTCCTAATAAGAGTGGAACAGAAACAAAACCGACAATAGCAGACAGAATCTTCTGGAAAGTACTCCAAAAGAAACTGTTAAAATAATAGTTCTCTCTTATAGCCTGCATGTTAATGCTCTATAGCTGATACAAGATAGTTAAAAGAAATCCTTCTGTCTTTTGACAATACATCTTGTGCATGTGTATAGTCAATAGTAAATTGACCATTAAAGGATTCGCTTTCGAAGAGTTGTTGTTGCAACCCAAAATGACTCAGTATGTCATAGATTCTGGAATTCTGAGATTGAATGGAATCTTTTGGGAAACGCAAAAACTCCACAAAAGGTATTGAGAAATTGATGCTTAACGCTGTTGCATGGAAAGAGTCTGTGCAGACAAATGCTGCATGGCGTATCAAATCAACAAATTCTAACGGACCGGCAGTTTTATAGACTATTGCGCCAGGATAGTCAAAGTCCGGGTTCTCTGATGACGGAATTATTACCACTTTCTCCTTTCGGTGTTCTGTCACCTTATTTAACAGAAGCCGATACGAGGCGTTGTCTCCTATCAAGTATGTCAAAATATATTCTTTGGGGAGATCAATTTCATATCTTGCGTCGCGACAAAGGCTATCCCACTCACCAGGTTCCAACAAGAACGTAGGGTCAAGCACTTGAACTATATCGTCACGCCCTGTTATATCCTTAAGTACAGTTACGGCATTCGATTCCCGTACAGAAATATGGCTAAACTTCATAAGAAGACGTCTGACTCTCTCCCTACATTCTGCTTTTACATTTGTTGTACCAATACTTGGCGCATAAGAAATTCTCTTTTTATCTTTCGCAAAATCCAAAAAACAAAAAGGAGAAAAGCGAAAGTTTGTATTCCAAACTTGGTCGCTACCAACTATAAAAACATCTGTCTTTGATATTATCTTCTCTTCTTGCTGCTTTGTTATTGGACGGGCAATATGATAATACTTCCTCCTAAAAGAGTCAAATTTCTTCCATTTCAAGTCGTGCGAAAAGAATCGCTTTATTTTTGTTTTATAAACAAGTGTTTTGAACTGATAACTGAAATTGTAACGAGAAGGTAAAAATGGTAGAAAACTGACAGAATAGCCAAGTTGCTCCATTTTCCTATATAACGCCAGCGATTGCAAGCAAGTACCATAGTTGCTACTGATATCCCAAGTAACAAGAACCACGCGTTTAGACATGAGTAAAAATTTTCTACCACCTTAATCGGTCGAGTAAAAGAGGAACTTTCCTGTAAACTGCTGATTCTGAAGTATAGTTCCAAAAGGTCGCCCTTTTAGGTGGTATACGTAATAATCGACTAAGTTTTTCTTGACTTCGGCGATGCGTCACCAAAATCATCTTCATTTAATTATTGCATACTAATAATTTTGCATAAAAGGGTGACACGCTGACACAACCCCTATATACAAAGGGCGTGCAGCCTTTCTAAGGGTGACACACGCTGACACAACGCTGACACTGTTTATATAAAATACCTTCGCTAAAGATACAAATCGATAAAAGACTCAGGAGTCATCACCCTTGTTTGTGAGTTTCCATCGAACGTCTCAAAGTGTTTTTCGTTAATGGTAAGCAGAATGTCACATACCACAACTGGAGATGCCACCCGCGGTGATAATGAGGGGCTTTGGTAACTAAAGCCCTACTTGTAGTTTATGTCCTGCGCGCGTGTTATCTTTATCTGGATGCTTTTGTACTGCGGCAGCTCGACCAGCATTACGCGGTTTTTGTTGATGCGGCGGATGATGCCGGTGACGCCCTTGAAGGGGCCGCTTACGAACTCTATCTGGCGGTTGGGACGGGCGGGGCCGGGGCTGGCGGGGGTGTCGATGTACGAGCGCTGGCCCTCGGGGTCGAGGGCGGTGGCGGCACGGATGATGTTCTGCATCTGGTCGGGGGGCACGGTGATGACGGTCGAGGTGCCGTCGGAGTAGCTGCGAAAGCTCATGTACTGCATGATGGTGCACTGCTTGTTGTGCATCTTCATCCAGCTGATGCGCTCCTTGCGCGAGTAGACGAATATCATGTTGTGTATGGCGGGAACAGCCTCTACCTTGTCTATGCCCTTGCGGCGGGTGGCCCGCTCCTGCATGGGGATGAAGGTCTCGAAGTGGTTGGCGTGCAGCTCTTTCTGTACTTTCAGCTCCTGGCGATACATGACGTACATGGGGAACCACTGGTAGCCCTCGCAGTGCGGGTCGTTGGGCGGCAGCTGGCGAACGGCTGCGGTGTCTTGGCTGCCGACGGTGGCGGGCGGGGTAAAGGAACGAGTGCTTGCGTCGGCGACACAAGTACTACCTATATTGGCTGTTGCATTTTCCGTCTTCACTATTTGGACCAAATAGTTTAACTTGCGGATATGTACTCAGCGACTGTGTGGGGTGGCGACCTGGCATCCTGCGACGGCTCTGACGATGAGCGACCCTATGGATACAAAAGGAGCGTGAACCCTCACTCTGCCCGTCAATTTCTTAGGCCCTGAGAAAACCTGTGCTAAAAACAGACAGAATAATGACGCTCACGCCGTAGGTATATATGTACACCCGTAAAGTGTGCCGAGGCCGACTTGGCCTCACGGCACACCGACGGGGCGTTAAAACTATACCACGTCCTAAGCATCTACTCTGCAATGTCTTTGATAGCACGTTTGAATTTCTCAGGTTCAAGAAATCAAAAACAAAGCGTTGTAAGACGCTGATTCTTTCAATTTTGCCCACACCTTCACAGCCTTTTACGGCATGTATGGCGCGAACTCGGCTGCAAAGGTACGAATTAAATTTGATAAAGGACGCAGGAAAAAGAAAAATTTTTGAATACAATCTGAAAAAACAAGTGACTGGAGAATTTTTCTGCGCTAAAAAAAAGATTCTCTGCGCCAAAGAATAATTTCTCTGCGCCAGAGATTTTTTTCTTTGGCGCAGAGACGAGAGGCACCATGCAGAACCGCGCGGTACAGAAACTAATTTAACCCAAATCGGCCTTTAGAACCGATTTGGGTTAAGGGAATGGAAACCGTTATGGGTTATTACTCGAAATATGAGTCGAGGGCCATGTCAGGCGCAAGTCCCAGTGCGCTCTCCTCGGCCTGCTCGTCGAGCACGCC
>JAFTDR010000320.1 GCA_017454105.1 Desulfovibrionaceae bacterium
GCTAGGAATCGTGAGTCAAGCCGCACTAGTTTCACGTCGCTGCCATGAATCCCTTGGCGCACCGTGATACTAATCGCTTGATTGGTTTAGAGGAAAGGGCCAGAAACGCAAAGCGGAAAAATCCAAAATGCACAGGCGGAACAATTTTCTCCAGAATTTATCATTATAGAGAGTACTGGCGTTTATTGGACGTCACTATTCAAATATCTTGAGCGTGTGGACATAAAGTTTATATAGTCAACTCCAGCTCGGTTAAGGGGATGATTGGCAAAAAGACTGACAAGATAGATGCTTAATGGATTGAAACAAAAGGCAATTAAAGCAGTTTTAAGTCTTCTTATATACCTTGCGAAATGTGGAGGCAGCTTCAAGATATTTCTCGAAACATCATAATGTAAAACAAGGGTCTTACCAGCCTTAAAAATCTAGAAACAAAGATGTTTCTTACAATGGGGTATCGACTAAATATAGTCCTTACTGATCCATTTGGTCTTAATACCGAGCGCACATGCTATACTTGAAGGCAAAATCCCATCAGAAATTATCAAGCTTATTGATATTAGGCGTCTGAAAGCGACAAAGAAAGAAATTTTAGAAGCATTAAATGGTATTTAGACGAGGATCGTGCTTCTATAATACAGATGAACCGCAAGGTAATGAAGGAATATGAATGTGTAATTAGGAAGCAAAAAGCATATCTTCGTAGAGTTCAAGAAGAAGAACCTCAACGTTTTGCTCTCTTTCAAACAATTCCTGGTGTTGATGAGTACCATGCGACTGTATTTGTAATAGAATACGGAGGAAGACTTTCGTTGATGCTTTTTCAGGCGAGAAGAAATTTGCCTCCTGTGCGCCAGTTAGGAACTGTTAGGAAATAAGTTGTGCAAGATGTAAGAAAAATCGCCGATTTTTCTTACATGATTATCTAGATATGTTTTACGATATTTTTATAAATTTAAAATGTTAAATTTTATTAAAAGACCTTAGGTAAGTAGTATGTTTTGATGCCTCAGTTTTTTAAACTCTTGATAGATTTCGCTGTGAACACGACCCAAGTATCGTTAGAGGACCAAACACGCATTCTTCTAGGTGGTATTGCAAAGCTTTTGCCCTATGTCGGTATTACAGCATTGCAAGTGCGACTGGCGTATCTCGCAAGACTATCTCTAAATTGGTATGTTGCTTCACGCAGTAACGGTAAAACCGCAGGTTGGGGAAGTTATCAATGTCAACGTGGCTATTCCATATTGTCTTGAACTAATGCTAATGGTTTCCGAGACGTTCGGACTGGCCAGAACGTACCTGGCTTATCAGGTCTAGTTGACTTCAGTTTCCAGCTCAAAGTTGCACAACGTATTTTTTAACAGTTCCATAGTGAGGCCAAATCAAGATTTTATCAGAAATCTAAAGTTTTCCTCGTGTACGGATTACAATACTATCGCTCAACGGTGGACGCTGAACTTCATCTGTCTCTAAGTCAGTGACTGCAAAAAGGAAGCATGGAGCCACGAGCAACTGAAAAGCCTGGTTCTTTGGGGCTCCCGAGCTTGACCGATATAATAGTAATCCGTACATGCGGAAAGTTTTTCTAGATTTTAGTTTTCGGGGTCTATTGTTGCGCCCGAAAGACAGAAAAGCAGGATCCCAGTGGTTGCCACATAGGAAAGTGAAAAAACATAGACAAAACACAGAAAGGAGTCAATGTTTGAAATTTGGGAATATCTTATTCAACGAAGCAAGGATAGACTTGTCTTCGTGGCACTCCAATTTTTGCTAGCTGCTCGCCAAGCATATTCCAAGTTGCTCCGTATACCCCATCTTCCTCAGCTCATTGACGACACTCTCAATTCGATGCACGGGCAAAGCTCTTTGACCATGCTTCCACAACGGAACAAAGTATCTGAACGGACATTGTGTTGTGACACTCGTGTTGTTGCTACCGTTTCTGGACGAGAATGTGATTGTTACGTATGTACGAGTACCATTGAAGCACAAGCTTTGGATCCTTAAGAAAAACAAGAAGAAGGGTAAGAAAGCCTCATCAGACCGGGAGTCTATCGTTTCTGGTATCCAGTACACAAACCAAGCTCAAGCTTCTTCAAGAAATTTTTGAGGATGCAATGAAGGCTTTGGATGAAAGCAAGAGCTATGTGCTTCTTGGCTTTTAGCTGGTACGCGAAGGGTGAGATATTTGATTTCGTCTATAACCATGAGAACGTCGAGGGCGTTTTTTACGTATACTTAAGCCAGAAACAAACTGACAGTTTCGCGAACGAAAGTCAGCACTCGAGTCAGGTATATTCGACTCAAAGTTGCGACTTTTTTTCTGACCGCAGGTATATCTAATCAAGCCTGCCCTTTATGACGCGCTTGTGCCAGAACCTACGGGAAAGAGGGGACGCCCTCGCGAAGTTGGTGTTCGCCTTTCTCCAAAGAAGGATTTCGCTAGTACTGCCATCTCTAAGTCCGTGTTGTAAAGATATGGTGGGCCCACCTACGCTGCAAGGGCAGTAAAGCGTATACGATACACTCGAACTTTGGTATGCCAGTACTAGAACCGATGTTTCTGGTACGAACTACTGAGTAGTCTGTTTGGAAAAAAGAAGTGCGTAAAGGCCCTTGGTACAGAGACCAAGGACTCAACGTCACGTAGGCCCTTTATATGCACAGAGCCCAACAAGTGTGAGATTCCAGCAGAATGGATCACAGACAAGGTTGCGAAGGCGATGATTGAAGCGATATCGGAAAACTTTTGTTTTGCGTGTTCTGCCAAAAAAGCAGATGAATTTTGCCAGACAAGACGTCCTCTGAATGTACGCCGAAGGCACGCACATCCTCTCCCCACTGTATTGAGCGGAAGAATTTTTCGATGTTGTCACGCCCTCGATAGGTCTCAAGTGCTGTGGAACAATCGCTCTCATACGTTGAGACAATACAGAAAAAACCGTACCCGTGCGCCAGTTAGGTGTATTGAGTCTCGCTTGGTGAAAGTCCAGGCCTTGTAGAGCCTAGCAGGCAGCCAGTACATAGCGCTTTTTGTCGAAGCCGCGAAGTTAGGCTAGGGCTTCGCCCGTTGAAGCGTAGGCAATGGAGTGTACGAGCCGCGACGCGAAAGCAAGTGCGAAAGCGTGAAGTGACCCACACCCTGTAAGTTTATGATGCGGAAGCCGATGAGTACCTTGCTTGTGTGGGATATGAAGCAGGCAGCAGTGGGTGTCGGTCGAATAAATCATGAGATATCTACGCGAGACTGACTAGAGGTTCCGTCGGGGTCTGCGACGCGAAGCTAGGCATGGCGAGTACACAATGGATTCAATGTAGACCTGGGAGGTCTGACAGATTCTGAAGAGGTTCCATCCGCATGGGAAACGGACAGACGTAATCGGATATATGGACTTCACCCGGCGAAATCAGTAGGAGCAATCGGCGCCGAACAGTACCCAGGGCACGATTAACGCAGGTAATCAAGGTCACAATAGGTGCGATGGTATAGGGGGATACAGAAATGCGGACTCAACAGTAGGGAAGTCAGAGAGTAACCCCTTAGGGAATTGAGTATCCAGGAACGTCGACGAGGTTGGAAAGGCGATTAATCAGGACCTATTTTTACACAGTTCGCAGCAGAACTGTAGAATGAAGAAAATTCCAAGGGGCTCGCGACGACCTTTCAGTTAGATTGTGGATAAGATAAGGTTTTTTGCCAGTACAGGCAGTTGACAGCGAGCTTTAAATCCCCAGAATACGGCCAAAATATGTGGCCAAGGCGATAAGCAAAATTTATAGCAATCTAGGTATAAAAAATGCTGATGCATTTTTTGTGCTTTTTTTTCAAGCACTAAAAAATGGAAACTGGTGAGTCAGAAACTTGGAAAGCTATTTCTATGCTACAGTAGAGACTTATTGTCAAGTATAATTTTAGCATTTATGTAATTGAAAATTTTTTTCAAACTTCCATTCTTACAAAACCTGCCGAGTACTATTTTACGGTATGATATTTGCTATAGCAAGTATCGTACTATTTGACGTGGTAGGGACGCCCATTACTGAATACCCCGCGCACAGATCCGTGCGTGCGGATTCTAGCCACTAGCCTTACGGCCTCTAGCTTCGCGTCGGCGGCTCCTCACTCAAGTTTATTGCCACTGGGATAGACTCCAGAAGTCAATCCAGTCTTTCTGCCTCCAATCTGATGACATTTCTTCAGCTTTGTTTACTAATGCTTATTCGCCACAATTGCTTGCGACTGTGACGTAAAGTCAAGAACTACGTTCCTCCCCTCTCTGCCCGCCGTAAGCGTTTGCCGCTAGAGCCACTTATGCGTGTTTCTCCTGCTGAACTTAATCTGCGGAAGCCAAGGTACTGTACTTATTTAGGCACAGTTTAGTGGAACTTGCACACGTGTTTGCCTCTTGGCATTCCCTGAATGTACCATCGTGCGGTCTCAATGGCAGCCTGAGCCGCAAAACCGGCCACAGTTCCGAAAGTCAAGATGCCGCAAAAGGCGCGACGTGATGGCAAAGCCGAAGCGAACAGCTCCGTGCGGGCAGTGTTGCACGCAATTGAAACAGGCCAGACATTCACTCACTTGTGTGTGCGCAGCCATATCGCGACAGATGCCGCTTGGGCAGCTTTGGGCGCATGCCCCGCAGCCGACACAAGAAGCGGTGCGGCGCCGCCACAGCGCCCAGTGCGCAAGGAATCCCAGGAGCGCCCCTGCCGGGCAGAGATACCGGCACCAGAAACGCGGACTTATGCGCTCAAGTGCCAGGCAGCCTGCCCAAAAGAGAGCCACAAACCAGGCTGTGGCATAGGCGTGTGTCTCAATTTCTACGTAGCGCAGAGCGTCTGAACCCCAAAACTCCGCAAATACGGTGAGTTGAGGCAGCACGCTGTCTATGGCTCCTTCGGCCAGGGGAAGGAGGACAAGTCCATAGAGCCGCGCTGTGAGCGGCAGAGGACTGGCCCAATAGGCCATGTTTACGCGGCTTGATCGCGACGCC
>JAFTDR010000321.1 GCA_017454105.1 Desulfovibrionaceae bacterium
CCTCTCCCGCGACCTCGCCCATAATCTACGCAGGGAGCGTGCGCTAAAATTTTTTTCGCTATTCCTTCGCTCACACTCAGTATTACAGCTGCTTCGGACGCTTTTAGCAATTCCATGCCTTCACCTCTTCTGTCCAATCCTTCTCATTACTTACGCCTACCTCCGCACAACAAAAACGAAGGGGGCGTGTCGTAACCTCCCGCTCGCGCAGGAGCATATTTTCGGGGTTTTTACCGACGCCCCCGCCGTCCCACGCCAAGCCTGGCCCGTCCCGGCCCAGCCACGCCTCGATCCATGCCCAGCCTTACCAAACCGGGGCCTGCCTTACCGAGACCCTCACCTCGCCACGCCTTACCTTGCCTTGCCGTTCCTGGCCACGTCAAACCGTGCAGTGATCCTTGCTTTGCTCTCAAATGTTTGCTTCAGGCATGAAGGTTAAGACAATCCAATACGTTCCCAGCCCAATCGTCGATTATCATCCGCCTTTGTTTCATGCCTGAAGTATGCGCTTAATCTTCTGCGATCTTTCTGTCGTAACCTCCTGCTCGCGCAGGAGCATATTTTCGGGGTTTTTAGCGACGTCCCCGCCGTCCCAAGCCTTGCCCCGCCCTGCCGAGCCAAGCCGCGATCCTCGCCATACCTTGCCGAGCCCTACCAGGCCTGGCCAAGCCCTGATCCTCGTCGAGATCCTTGTTTATCCAACAATGTCAAATTGTGTTACATTGAACTTGCCGTATGAGCCTGCACTCGAGCAGCTTGGTCTCCAGTCACACAAGCCGATCTGTTGGCCTCCGATTTGAAGTATTCGCAAGAGTATGTCGGCAGTCAATCCAGATTCGCTTTCATCAATCACGGCAATCTCGCCGGCAATCTTCCAGTTTTCAAACATTGGACGGACGCGAACGTGCTTTGATGCCCGAGGGCCAGCGCCAATTTTTGCGCGTTTCAAAAAGAGCCTGAATCCATGATCCTTAACAGCTTCTTCATGTTTTTCAAATTCAGACACGCCAACTAAGGCATTTATCCAATCAGTTGAAATTTCAGCACCGTTGCAAAAGAAATCAAAATACAACGTAGACAGCTGTAGTCCATAGCTCGCGCGAAGCTTGTAGGTCTCGCGTGCCTTTCCCGTCGGCACTTTCGCCCCCGCCTCTCGCATCATCGTCATGATATTGTCTGCCGGCATAACAATTTTCCCTTGTTCTGCGTAGAGATAGCCAGCCCATGACCATGCTGGACTCCGATCGTCACCTGCGACGCTGACTTTTTTGTTCGCGGGATCCTTTCGCCAGGCGTTCACGTCCTCCGTAAAAGTAATATTGTCTGAGTGCATTAAAAGCGGTGTAACGCCGGTTAGTTCGACAAAATATCTTACAGTTTTGGTGTCTCTTTCAAAGACTTCTTGGTTTTTTGTCTTTTTAGTCACAATATGCTCCTTATCCAATTTGCGGTTTTGGGAGGTCTCGTTTAATCGCGAGAGCAGATATAATACTTGCGTTCATTTTCACGTTAGAATCCAATACATTTCGCTCACCTTCTTGCAGCTTATTGCGATCGATCGCTGCATAGTACTCGCTAGACTTCTTAAGGCATCTCATTGCTGAGTCCCTTTTTCCCTCCCCCTGCTGCAATTTCTGCGAGTCTGTCGCGACCTTGTAGCCTTGATTGGGAAGTGTTAAAAGGCTGATCTGATGTTGTATCAGTAATTCATCTTTCCATCGGCCGATTACTGATTGAAATCGACCTGATTGACGTTCCAGCCGTAGCACTTCTACGAGTTCTTCATAACTGAAAATATCGCCTTCTTGCATCTTCTCGTGTGGAAAACGTTCTCGAAGAGCAACTAGGTCAGTCTCTATGGGGACTTTTTTATAAACTCGACCTTCCGCCATTTCCTACTCCTAAAACCGTTTTTCGCATCCGCCACAATCCGCGTTCCACCGTGTTCCTTGCCTTGCCATGATCCTTGCCCTGTCGAGTATGTGTTTTGTCTTGTGTAAGGCCGCCGCTCTTTCGCGCAGAGTAGCGGCCAGTTTTGCTTACTCAGTTTCAGCCTGTTTTCTGTGCTTCCAAAAAATGTTGAATTGATCAGCAAAGCTACTCAGCCCTCACCGTCAGAAATGAGCATTTTGCCCCTAGGCTTCCTTTGTTGCAGCAAAGGAAGCTTTTTTTTGTTTACGCATTTTTGTCAGGCTGTTCCTGCGATTTATTGCCTTTCAGAAAATTTTCGATGTCCGCCGTAAGCCAGCCGACACGTAGTAGACTATGTTTAATGGGCGGTGGGAAAAGACCTTTCTTGACGTTTTTCTCCAATGTTGAAAGACAGATTCCCAACGCCGCTGCAACTTCCTTCTTGCTCATAATCAAGCTTGTCGTCATTTTTCCTGCTCAGATATTTCTGGAAAGCTCTCTTGCGCTTCCTCAGACGTGTACGCCGACACATCGTACAGCCCCAGATCAGCAAGCTCCTCTTGTACACAGATGTATGACTCGTCTGCGAACTTTAATAGCGTCACGCGAGAAGCTAGATGATCCAAATCAAAACCTTGTACTGGATAAAATGCTCTGATCTAACAACATTATCCCAAGCGCCACTATCACCCATTTCGTCTCGAGTGGAATCATATAAGTTAGCCAATATTTCAGCAGTACTCATTATATTATATTCCCTCAACTAAAAGCCATGCTGATTCATCGAGGTCTTGAGATTTTTTGATTGTATTTTCTACTTTTGCACGACCCTTAATTGTATTGTAGTGTACCTTGTGCAGCTTAGCTAATTCTGCATGAGATTTTCCCACAGGAGACACTCTCCTATGCACGTATTCGAGGTATGCGAGAGCTATTGAATAGCTCAAATTGTATTGCGCTTCGTGAACGCCTAGTCTCGCCGGTACCCTGAGCCTTCTTACCTTATCGTAGAGATCGGGATTTCTGGCCTTTGTCCACCTCAACACATCCCTTTCTGTTTCCGGCTCAGTCTGCATAATGCCTTGCGCGGGACCGCGGACTTGCTTGAGCAGTCGCCCGCAGTCCGATTCGGCCATGGCGGTTAGGAGTAATAAGCGCGTCCAGTCCGTTCGTTTTTCTTCACCTAGAAAAGCTAGAACGTTGTAAATCACGCTTTCAAGGTGACGCCTAGAAATTCCTCTATAAATAACTGTGGTTTTTCGTGGAGTAGGCGTTGCCTTATCTGTTGACACAGCCTTTGGTTTAGGTTGAGTCACTTTATTTGTTGATAGAATATGTGAATCTGAAAAAATTCCCCCAATAAACGCTGTGACGAGTATTATAATAATAGTGTTTTTAATCATTCTTCAAGGCCCCCAACATATCACGACCTTCAACTTCCATCACAATAAACTGCACGTTGTCTTTTGTTAACAGATATGCGCTTTCTTCCCGCCCACGATCATAAAGTTTATAACCGTCTTTGATCTCATCCATGCACTGATAGTGTGTGCCTATAATCTTATGCATAGCTGCACACTCTTCGAGATCTACCAAATACACGTCTTCGTGGTCACAGGCTGACGCTGTAGTAATAAAAGAAAGTATAGCTAAGAATGCGAGAGAAAGAAAAAAGATAATGGAAAGAAAAATATAA
>JAFTDR010000322.1 GCA_017454105.1 Desulfovibrionaceae bacterium
CCCCTCCCCCCCTATCAGAGACAAAAAGTTGCTTGCGGCATGCATGTGCTGGCCCTTCCAGGCATCTTGCATGTCCTGCTTGACGAGACAGTCCATCCTTTCCCAGAGGACAGTGCGGAATCCTTCCACGCAGACCTGCGCGCGCGCCTTGGGCTGACACAGGAAGCGTGTGTTGGGCTTATCTGGTATGGGCAAACAGAAAAGACCAGGGAGCAGGAAATCGCAATACGCCCTCTTGTCCATGTGCGCGGCACAGGCACAACGGTCTTGGAAAATTCCTGCGGATCGGGCTCGCTCGCTCTTGCGCTTATGCGGGGTGACAGGGAGATCCGCATCCTGCAGCCCTGCGGATCTGTCCTTACAGTCAGCCGCGAGGCTTCGGATTTGGCCGTTGTATCCGGCACAGTGACACTTGTGACCGAAGGCACAGTCTGGATCGATCGTGCAGAGTAGGCCCTATGCCAACACTTAGGGAAGGTTTCACAACAGGCACAGCCGCCGCTGGGGCGAGCATCGCGGCCTTGACCCTACTTCTCACAGGAAAGCCCCCGCAGGCAGTCTCTGTCCCTCTGCCCCCAATTGACAACGAGGGTTGTCCGCGGACCTGGCTTGTCATTCCAATCGCCTCCTGCGCTCAAGGAGTACACCCAAGCCTCGCCAATCAAAAGAGCCCCCCCAGCGCAGCGCAGGCCAGCGTTATTGCAGCGCATGCCTGCGTTATTAAAGACGCGGGCGATGATCCCGATGTCACAAACCATGCGGCGATCTACGCAAGCGTCCTTCTTGGAGAGGAGTCCTTAGGCCGTATGAGCTTTCAGGACGCCCAAGAGTTCATCACCCTTGAAGGCGGTATCGGCATTGGTCGGGCGACTCTCCCAGGGCTGCCCATTCCCGTTGGTGAGTGGGCGATCAATCCAGCTCCAAGACGCCAGATCCGCGCAGGCCTCTGGCATTGCCTAAGAAGCATGCGCCCAATCCGCTGCATCCTTTGCGTGCCTGAAGGCGAAAAAATAGCCGAAAAGACCTTCAACCCCCGCCTGGGTATTGTCGGCGGCATCTCTCTTCTTGGGACACACGGCACAGTAAAACCCTATAGCCACGAGGCCTTCATCGCGACCATAGCCGAGCAACTGGCCATCGCTTACGCAACAGGCGAGAGGGAACTCTTTTTCTCAACAGGAAGACGCTCAGAAAAAGCCCTGCAAACCCTCTATCCTACACAATCCGTCCGCGCCTTTATTCAGGTCGGCGACCATATGGGCGCATCCCTCGCCCTTGCGCGCAAAGGATCCTTCAGCCATATAACCGTTGGTCTTTTCTTCGGCAAACTGGCCAAAATAGCCCAGGGACATTTGGCAACCCACGCCCACGAAAGTACACTCAATATCGAGGCTCTTAGCGCACTCTGCAAAACCTTTGGTATCTGCCCAAGCGATCCAAAAAGCCGCACGGCACGGCATATCCTAGAGGCTCTTCCCTCCGATCCCAATGGCGCAGCCTTTATCCGCCACATGGTCTCCCTTGCGCACGCAACTATGGCCAAGGAATCGCCATGCCCTCTCACTGTCTGCCTTTTTGACGCAAACGGGCAGATCCTCTGCCAAAGCGACCATACGCGTTAGACAAAGAGATGAAACACTATCCAATCACAGTTCTTGGTCTCCCCTTAGGTACAAAAACGCTCGCAGGTATGACGCAGGCAAACAAAGAGATCGCGGAAGCGGACATTCTCTGTGCATACAAAAAAACCCTGGCCCTTGTCGGCCAAAACACAAAAAAAAGCCTCACACTGGGTGTGCCCCTTGACGCATCTCTCCCCAGCCTGCGCGCCCTGTGGAACGATGGCGCAAAAATCCTGGTCCTCGCCCTTGGCGACCCGCTTTTTTTCGGCATAGGCTCTAGCCTTGCTGCGCACTTCCAAAAACACGATCTGCGCATCCTCCCAACTGTCTCCTCCCTCCAAGCCGCCTGCGCGCGCCTAGCCTTGCCCTGGGCGAATGTGCGCACGATCTCGCTCCACGGACGCAATCTGAAAGAAGCTCTCCATACACTCAACCAGGCTCTTCTCGATGGCTCCCCCATCTGCCTCTTGACAGACAAAGAGTTCAGCCAAGCCGATATCGCAGCGCACCTCACAGCAAAACACTATGCCTGCACCATGCATGTCTTCACAGGACTTGGCACAGAAGAAGAGAGCCACAGCATATGGCGCATCCCAGGGGACTGTCCTGAAAGTCCCACGGACCTCCCTGTGACCATTCTGCTTGAACCAGAACAAGTCAAACAGCCACTTCTTGGTATCGCAGACAGTGTATTCCAAAAAAGAACCTCCTGTTTCACCCGCCGTCCCGTCCGCGCCGTCGCCCTCTCCTACCTGGCCTTAAAGCCGCAGGACATTCTCTGGGATATCGGCGCAGGCTCAGGTGCCCTGTCAATCGAAGCCGCAAGCCTGCTTGCAAAAGGAGCCATCTATGCCATTGAAGAGCGCGCGGAGCGGATCGCGCAGATTAAAGAACTGCTCAAAGACTATCCCATACCCATCATAAACCCTGTGGCAGGCCACGCGCCAGACGCGCTTATCGATCTGCCAGATCCTAACGCTGTCTTTATAGGCGGAGGCCTCGCGCACGATGCGCAGGCTATCCTTGAGGCCGCAAGCACTCGTCTCACACCCGGCGGCCGCCTGGTCGCAAGCTGCGTGCTCCTCTCCAGCCTTTTGGCATGCACACAGTTTTTCGCTGAACAAAACTGGCCATCTGAGAGCATACTCTTACAGACAGCCGAAGCAAAAGCACTGTCCATTGGCAGCCACTACACGAGCGCAAATCCAGTCTATCTCGTCCTTGGCACAAAACCTCTGAGCGCCTAAAAAAAGCGAATGCCAGGGCAATTAGACATTTCCCCCGAAACAGACTATAAACAAAAGATACAGAAAGTCTGCGTTGGCCGCTGACCCGCACGGATGCGCCTCCAATACATAGGGATACTCTGGCACAAATATTGCATTTTGTCCTAAAGACCCTCGAATCCAGACGCAGCCGTCTCTTTGAGCGCTATGCGCCTTACGCAAGAAAACGGGAACAGACAATGAGACACTACGAACCCGGAACTGTATTTTTTGTTGGAGCAGGGCCAGGGGATCCGGATTTGCTCACTCTCGCGGGTGCAGAATGCATACAAAAGTCGAGTCTTATCCTCTATGCGGGCTCGCTTGTGCCGCAAGCGATACTGCCCGCAAATACGCGCTCCCTTGACACGGCGACAATGACACTTGAAACCATCTCGGGTCTTATGATTGAAGAGACACGGAGGGGCGGCATTGTTGCTCGCGTGCACACAGGCGATCCCTCCCTCTATGGCGCTTTGCGGGAGGAAAGCACGATTCTTGAACGCGAAGGCATACCCTGGAAGGTCATTCCCGGAGTCACTGCCGCCTGCGCGGCCGCGGCCGCAGCAGGCATATCTTTCACAACCCCCTCCATCACCCAGACGCTCATCATCAGCCGCCTTGAAGGCCGCACTCCCATGCCTTCTCGCGAGAAAATCGCCTCCCTCGCCGCCCACAAGACATCTCTGGCCATCTATCTCTCAGGCACACTCAGCAAAAGCCTTCAGGATCAACTGTTAGACGTCCTTCCGGCGACAACGCCGGTTCTCTGCGCCCACAGAGTCGGCCACGCAGAGGAAAAGCTCAGGTGGACAACACTTGACAGACTCCATGCGTGCATTGCCGAAAACCATATGGAACACAGGACCGTCATTCTCGTTCTGCCTGGTGAAGCGCTTCCTGGAAAACCGTCCCGACTCTACGACGCATCGTTCTCTCACAGTTTTAGGCCCTACTAGGGGGAAACGATATGGGTAAAGCAATACGCTATGGTATCGCTGTCGCCATTGTCGTTGTCTTCGCCTTCTGCACATACATCGTCAACAAAACAATCATCACCAATGGCGTCAATTCAATAGAAGAAAACCAGGCCAAAGAGGCCATGGTGCAGGTTCAAAACTATATCCGTTTCATTGTGGGGCAAATGAATCAGCGCATGGTCGACTGGGCGTGCTGGGATGAAGCCTACGCCTACATGAAAGTCCCCAAACAGTCCTTTCTGGACAACAATTTCGATGAGGACTTTCTCACCGAGCAAAATATTTCCTTTGCCTTCTTCTATACGGACAACCAGGCTCTCTACAACTTCATCGACACAAAAAATGAAAAAAATGTCCAGACAGAAGAAAAGCTTGCTGTGTCCTCACGGCTCGTACAAAAACTCTACGCCTCCAAAGACGATCTGGTGAGCGGACTCGCCCGTATCGGCCCCCTATTTTACGTCATCGCGGCACACAGAATTTATGACGGAAAACAGAGCTTGCCCCCAAACGGTGCCCTGGTCATGGCAAG
>JAFTDR010000323.1 GCA_017454105.1 Desulfovibrionaceae bacterium
GAGGGCACTTGCGAATGCATGTAAGGTCTGTGCAGGAGCTTAGAGTAAGAGGTTGTTATGACTCTTCTGCAATCCACTCGGTGCTGGCAAGCGGTCACAAAAGGTAGGCGTACTCTCCCTTCTTAGTAAGCCTTGGTAGACTTTTTCTACCAAAAAACCAGAGGAGGGGGTCAGCATGCCCAGAGTATCGCAAAAGACACAGGAAGCGCGGAAATACCAGGCAGAGTGATACTCTTGCGGGTGCGCGGGTCAACGATGTCATGGGCTTTTTCCATGCTGCTCCACTGTTGTAATGCCTTGACGATGGTACGGAGTCTACTTCGTATCATCTTTTTTATTCTTGGCCGGCGGGGCGGCCAAAATGACGGGCTTTTGCGCAGTATACGCGCGAAAGAAGCGTGTCGTATTTGAATAGGGCAATCTACAGGAGATTTTCGGAAGCTGGGAAGCGGTAGAAAAAGTGCATGCGCCTCGAAGCAGGATGAGATCATAGAGGAACTTGAATCGAAGGATTACACTTCGCGTCAAGCAAATACGGGCGATGATCCAAGAGAAAATTCGCTCGTCCGTCTCATTATCAGCCGTTACAAACCTCTTGCACAAGCAAGGGCTTTACGAGCCTAACATGCGGCTTTTTGCCCGCCAAAGCAGATCGTGCCGCAGCGTAGATTCTCTTGATGTGAGAAGCCTCTCATGGAGTGCGCTCAAAGAGGTGACCTTGTGGCTTGCTAAGGTGACGCATCCCATTTTGTCTTGGGAACTATGCACACGGGGCGGGTCTTATGCCGAGGTTTCTTGTTACCATTCACTGGTCGTGAAAGGCTTTGCGTAGCGAGAATGTCCTTGGTGCGCTCAATTTTGTGATCAAGGAAATGACAACCGTAACAAATGATTCCTATATCACCGCGACGAGAGTCTTGTTGAGCTGCTTGACAAACTTGCTTACAAGTATGGCCTGTCTCCCCATATATCTGTTCCTTGACAACGCGAAGTACCAAAGATGCAAACTCGTTCAGGAACAAGGGCCATAGACACTTGGAATCAATCTTGTCTTTTTGCCTCCATACACCCCCAATTTGAATCGTATTGAACGTTTTTGGAAACATGTACAAAAGGAGCTGTGTTCCGCATACTCCAGTACTTTCGCAGATTTTTGCAAGAACATCGATCTGCTTTGCAGCAGAACGCATACGGATCGCAAGGCTGAAATGGATACTCTAATCGGCGAGAAGGTGCAGCTGTTTGACGGGTTGACCCTCACAAGAGTCCCAACTCATTTGAGCAGCCCCATAAGGCCGTTTGAATGAGGGCGGAAAGGCGCGTGTTATAACTGCCTCGGCTCATTCTAAAAGGTGCAACTTTATTTCTGGCTGGAGTACACTTCGCGTCGCGAGAATTATTAGAGATGCCTAGCCAAAAAACTGTGTAGGGTGGGTCAATTTATTTTGCCTATTGACTCACCAGGAGACGATGGGAGCGGTGGTTGTCGACACTGACACGTTTTGAAGCGTTTTACAACCCGCAAGCTGACTCGTGAGCGGATACTTTTGAATAGGAGTGCAGGAGGTATGCGGCTTTTTAGCGTATAGGTTCTCATGACAGTTTTTTTTTGCGCCTCTCCTTGTCCGCTGAGGTGTGCGGCCATTGATGAGGAGGACTTCATCCGTCGTGAGTATATGCTAGGCGGCACAATGATTCTTCCCCTCGACACGAAATGAGCCCAATTGAATTCGCTTTCCTTGGGCTGCCAAGGGAAAAACAGTATGCGGCTAGCACAGAGTCATTGAAAGGGGACATTCTTTGCCGCTTGGTTTGAATTTTTCTCGACAGTATCAAGTTTTTCTTGGATATCGTTTTTTGTTGCCGAGGGATCCAGTTTCTTTTCAGCGTCAAATAAGAAATCTCTTGTTGGTCTGTCTACACGTTTATTAGGGTATTGAACAAAGTATTTTGCTACACTGTCTCCTAGCGGCAGATCGCGCTCTTTAGCCATCTGTGCGTAGGTTTCAAGGCGAGTGTGTGTGAAGAAGTCAGGATTACGGATAATAATTGGCCACATGGGCGCTGTTGTCATGTTGGGAAATTGTTGCTCAAGGCCTTTTTCTATAAGTATGCAGCCAGCCAATATTTTCTCTTCTTTTGGGCGAACACTTGCTTTTTCCGGATTCAGTTCGAGATTCCGAATTTTTTCCATGTAGGCGTCAAAATCGTTTTTACAGTTTTCAAGCGTAATACCCTTTTCTTCAGCCTGCAGTACACGTTCTCCAATGTCCTGCACATTTTCTTTCTCTTTAAGCATTCCGTGAATTTTAGCGACGATATCAATCACTAATCCGATTATTCTCACGGCTGTGCCGATATTTCCAGCCCATGTGGCGAGGATTGGCGCAAGCGTTTTTACAGCGGTGTATATACTTTTAGCCGCAGAGCTAAGCACACTGCCAATACTCGAGGCTACTTTGCCAATGCCCGAGGCTATACTTGAAATACCGCTAGCGATCCAACTAAAGAAACCCATTATACCCTCGCATAGCGAGTGAACGTGGCGTACGAGACGGGAGATTTTGCGCCGCAGGTATACAACGCATCTCTGGGAGTTCCAGTATTCTCACCACCTCTTGGGCTCACGTATTGCCGTTTTAGATTCCCGTGCGACCACGGTATGATGTGTGTTACGGAAGAAGCCTGAACGTACTACGTATCGCGTCTTGCTCAGAGGATCAAGTAAAAAAACTACGCAGCATTTTTTTCCCCTGCGTATGGGGAATTTTTCAGGCGACGTACGTTAAAAGGATCGATTCAGGACATTTTTGGCAAGTGCTACCCAGTTAGAGTCGGTATAGTTGCGAAACTCTTGTATGAAGAGAGGTAAATCACTTGCAAAGAGTTTTTTTCTCTCGTTGGCGTTCGGGTTGAAGCAGCGCATATCCCAAGCGCTGAACAAGTCGAGAAGAAGAGCGTCTGTTTTTTCTCCGAGGAGTGTCTGTAGGTCTTGGAAGGGGATGCGCCAATCCGCTCCTTGCTCAAGTTTCATCCAAAACTCATCTTTGAGGCGCGCAGCCTCGCGTATGGTTTCTTGTGAGAGGCCTGGCATATCGGGTGAGAGACCTGCGCAGAAAATCTCTGGATGTGCCAGCCAATACGACCAGCCAGCCTCGTTAACCGCGTCTTGTGCTATCTCCTGGTCGTCAGTTGCAATGCCGTGGAGTTTTTCAACCTGTACGTCGACAGGCTTTTTCCATCCCTGGGAGAAAACAACGGCTTCGCCGGGCATCAAGTGGGAGAGATAGGCTTTTTGTTTGTCGGAAAGTGCCATCGTGTCGCCGACAACGTCTTTGTCGTCGCGGGCGAATAATTTATGGATAATCTTTGTGTTTGTATTTTTCAAGACCTCTGGCGCAAGCTTGCTTGGGATTTGATCCACAATGATAAGACTTTCCCCGTATTTTCGGACTTCTGCCAGAAGGTCAGTGAATGTCTCGACACCGAGTTTGCGGTTTGGGCTGTCGCCAGGCATTGGCCGTGTAAGAAGGCGGTGTGCTTCTTCGATGAGTGTTATGTGCCGAAACGTTGCGTCCTGTCTGTGGCGAATTTTGAGGGCTTCTGTCATGCGACCAAGGATAATACTCATGAGAAAGGCTTTGTCTTCTCCAGATTTTAAGCCCTCAAGTTCCAGAATAACCTGTTTGTCTATGATTTCCATGAAGTCCACAGAGACCGGTGTGTCCAGCATAAGTCCTTTTGATCCAGCCCGCAGACTGTCGAGTCGTGCCCGAATGGACCCTTTGTACTCATCCCGGAGTCGTTCATCAAAACCTTTCTCATCGACGAGCTGGAGGATGATTTCTATGTAGCTTGAAATTGTCGGGAAATAACGGCCGCCGCAGTGCCAGGCCTCATCGCGGTTGTCGAGAAATTTGTTCGATTTATTCCGGAAGTTCCACCCATACGCCTCGTAGGCGCGATACAGTCCTTCTTCAAGGAGATTTGGGATGGCTGCCTCCATATCGAAACTTGCCATAAAGTTGGCTTTGAGTAAATCAACGTGTCCTGACAGGCTTTCTTCTGGGAAGAATTCAAAGGGATTACAGCGAAAGGGGACTCCTTCTTCATTGCCAACAGTGAAGATAAGCGCATTGGAAAAGCGGCGATCGCTCAGGAGTGAGCGATATTCTGTCTTTGCCGGTTCAACAACGAGAAATGGTAATCCCTCGCTTGAGGTGGCTGACGAGGCGAGAAGTCTATGGCAGGTTGTCGTTTTGCCAGAGCCTGTTGCGCCGGCGATAAAGACGTGCTTGCTTAATTCCTTGCGGTCCAGGCTAACAGGGCGATGTAAGTGACTGCCTTCCTGCATCATGTGGCCTAGTTCAAGCTCATCGCCTGATTCTGGCTTGCTTATATTGAGCCCAAAGGAGAGCTGCTCACGTAATTCCAGACCTGGCACTTCTTTTTGTGGCATACCGGCAAGCATACTGATCTCTGCAGCCGTAAGCCACGTACTCAAACTGACAGTGTTCCCAGTGACGGGCCTTGAATGCACGAAGAGAAGGGGTGATTGCGCCGCAAGAGAATCGTAGATGTTCAAGGAGAGTGGAAAAGTTGAAATCGATACGGCCTTTCAGCTGCGCCACGCCGCAATGAACGCGCCAGGTTCTCGAATCCATCGAAAAAGAAAAAAGTCCCAACAGGGAGACAGTCCGTCGCGGCCCCCTCTTTTTGGTGAGGGGCCGACTCCGAGGATGCAGTGATCGCACGGTGAACTGCGCGATATAACACCAAAAGGCATAGAGACAAGACGACCGTATCAAGCTATAAATGTGTCGAGGGCTGTCTAACAAACGGGGCCTCCTCAGCGTATATATTCGACTTGCTGCTTTCCGTTATCACGGTAAGCCTCAAGACGCTGAATATTGTGGAGAGATTGCCACGGTTTATTTTTGACTAAGGCTTTGTCTAACAGCCTACTTGTTCAGATGTAAGACCGTGCCAAGTATGCGTATGAACCACTCACAAGGAGAACGCAACATGTTGAAACATTTTTTCTGCGTCGTGTTCTGCACCATGGCAACCCTTCTGCTGCTTACTGGACAGGCACAGGCTGATATTTGGGTTGCAGCGGGAAGAGGCGATGTGCAGGCTGTGAAAAAATATCTTGCCAATGGCATGGACGTGAACGCGAGAGACAAGGATGGCGACACGTTGCTGCACCTGGCTGCCGTCTACGGCCACGTCGACGTGGCCAGTTTGCTCATTGACAAAGGCGCGGACGTGAACGCGAAAAGCCAGAATGGCTTCACGCCACTGCACGCGGCTGCACAGGAAGGTCACACTGACGTGGCCAGTTTGCTCATTGACAAAGGCGCGGACGTGAACGCGAAAAACAAATATGGTAACATGCCGCTGCATGGGGCAACTTATAAAGGTCTCACTGACGTGGTCAAGTTGCTCATTGAAAAAGACGCAGACGTGAACGCGAAAGGCAATGAAGGCATAGCGCCGATGCATATTGCTGCCATAAACGGCCACGTCGACGTGGCCAAGTTGCTCATTGAAAAAGGCGCAGACGTGAACGCGAAAGACAATGAAGGCATAACGCCGATGCATATGGCGGCCATGAACGGCCACGTCGACGTGGCCAAGTTGCTCATTGAAAAA
>JAFTDR010000324.1 GCA_017454105.1 Desulfovibrionaceae bacterium
ATACATCACAAGATCACTGTTACGCCCGATCACGGAAGGGATATTTCCCGTCTTCTCGGCCAATTGTCTTATGGCATCACGCGCCTCTCCAAAATTCTCTTGAAGAAGAAGCCGATCGATTCTCTCCAGTTCCCGACTAACTTCCCTGTTCCTTGTATAAGACTGCATCACATCAGCTATTACGATTCTACAGGTTGATTGCTAGAAACTGGAGGAGTTTATGGCAGAGAGGCCAGATACTCCCTCTGTGCGGGGTGGGCACTCATTGCAATCAACTTTTCGAATTGTAATAAAAGCTCGGAAGCATCCATGCCATATGAGCGGGAAGGATGACAAGGAGCCCCGTCCTCCGTCATTCTCCAAATGTTTTCAGGATGTACATTGGACAATATCAGTGGTGAATACGTCGTTATGAGAAACTGAGCGTTGGGGAAGAGCTTTTGCAAACTGCCTATTAACATGCTTTGCCAGTTTGGATGAATATGCAATTCTAGTTCGTCTATCAGGACGACAGCCTCGCCTTCAAGAGGATTGCTCAATGTTGGATTCGCAATGGCAAGCCGCTGCGCCAAATCGCCAAGCAGGGCTATAAGGCACTTCTCGCCGTCTGAAAGCTGAAGGAACTCGTACTCACGGTCGTTCTTCCTGATGCAGATGCGAAACGGCCTATGCAACACATGGAGCTCTCCGAACGCGGGAATGACCTGATGGATGGCGGTGTTGACGGCTGTAACCTGTCGTGCCAGCCATTCGGAATACTCGTCCGGCACGCGCGGCGCGCGCCTAGCGAGCATCTGTTCGCTCTGACGGAAAAAAGCAATAAATGATCGAAAATCGAGATAACTTGAAAGGGCGCTGTCCATGGCATCAAAGGGGTGAACAGCTGGTTTGAAGCCGCGAATACGCTCTGGAATCTCCAAGATCGCACGGTTCGTCGGATAGGAAACAACAAGGGGATAATCCTTGGTAAACGGCAATTCCTCTTCTTCCAAAGCATCATGAAGAGCTCTCAGAGGTCTACAAGTACTATCGTTGTCATCAAAACTGCCGCTATCGTTTTCAAAATACGCCGTGTTTGCAAAAGTCCTGCCCATTGCGCATTTTGCCAAAATGTACGAATCCGATTGCTCAAGGCGGCATACTATGCGACAAGAAAGAGTGTCCTTCCCGTTTTGAATATCTGACTGCTTGAACTGACGTACTTCGTCAGAAAGAATCTGACATTGGGAAAGCATGGTCGTCAGCAAATCAAGTATGCTCGACTTGCCTACTCCGTTGTTGCCGATGAAAACGTTGAGTTTCTTATCCAAGGTAAGGGACAAGTTCGGTAGGCCGCGAAAATTCTCTGATTCTATAGAATAAATATACATGTACTGTCACCTGCGCTAAGAGAAATCAAAAAGGTCAGTTTGTTTCTGGCTGGAGTATATCGTGACGATGTAGGAGCCCCCACCATCTTTTTACACACGGACTTAGAAGAGTCAGTACTACAGAGACGAAAAGCCTAACGGACTCGTTTTTTCCATTCCTGAGAAGCCTTTGTAGCTATTCTCCCGACGGAAAAGACACCAGTTGAACCGCGCTTCCTCCGAGGTTTCGCGAGTATACGTTGGAAAATCAGAAGGACTGCTGCTTTCCTTAAGTGTAGCTATACTTAAACGAGAAACAAACTGGTATTTTTGAGAATGGGAGTACGTACGCAAGTCTGATACTATCAATACTCTGCTCTCTTGGGACCACAGGCCAAAGTTATAATACGCCAAGCTATCCACGAAAGATTGAAATGCGTAGAGAAGATGCGCATACTACTCTTCTTCTGTCTGCCGAAAGCCAATCTCCCTATTTTGCTTTCGATAAGCCTTCTCAATATCTTCTTTGCGGATTTCTTCTGGACTTTTATCTAAAGCCAGCAAACTTCCACTTTGCATATTTTTCATGTAATTTTTGTTTAAATATTTTTGCAACAATTCTTCGTCGACATCGCTTTGGACTTTCAGTGTCCCAGGGAGGATATGTGTGACCGCATAGCCATGGACATCAAACCAGCGCGTAATCAGAACCGCTCGATGGCAGTGGCTTGGCTCTCTTTCTGCACAGAGTAAGACTATGTTGTAGCCTTGGCTTAAGCCATTCAGTACTTGAGTGCAGCCAGCCAGGAATTGTTTTGATTTTTGAAACTTCTCAAAGTCTAAAAACTTTTCTTTGCTAAAATATGCAGGATTTGTTTGGCGTGCGCCAAAACTTTCTTTCATTGGCACATAATAGGCTATCCCCTGCTTCCAATTTTTCTTGTTAGATACAAGATTTTTCAAATTATCGGCATTGTACTCTGGAAAATGCGACGAATAGGGCGAACTTCGAACGTCCATGATGACGTTTATGTTGCAATCATTGATTGTATCGACAAAAGTCTGTATGTCAAAGCCTGAATAGCCTATTGTAAAGAGTTTGCCTGGCAATTTCTTATACTTCATTGAGACAAAATCCTTTTTTTACTCTATAAAAATGTATGACGAACTCTCATTCGCAAGAAATGAGTTTTTGAGCGCAAAAATATTTTTTTTTCTTGCGGCATTTATCCAGTGCTTCATGAATGTAAATACATCGTACGAATTGTCAAGAAAAGAGATGAGTGAATTTGCTTTTACGAAATGAGGCGGAATGGCCGCACCGTGCGTTAATGCCTTGTTTGACTCAAATGCCTGAATCGTAGTATTATCCTTCTTGATATCGACAGGTAGTGTAAAATCACGAGAAACCATCTTTTCACAACCGGGTATTGCCCAACGGATACGCTTGGGCATTGGAGGGAAATTTTTGGACAGCAAAGCTATGCGCAAGCGGCTCTTTCGCTTGGCCCGACCTATTTTTTTGGAAACGCTACTACTTATGTCGCTTGGCACAATTGATATTTTTATGTTGAGTCAGGTTTCCGATGTAAGCGTCGCTGCAGTTGGTCTTGTTAATCAAATTCTCAATATGATTTTTCTTGTCTTTGTCGTTGGGGTAACGGGCTCGCTTGTTGTCTGTTCTCAATATTTGGGTGCGAAGCGGTATAGTGATTTTCTTATGACCGCACGTGTCTCACTGTTTCTCAACGCCGCAATTGGTCTTATCGTAAGTTTCCTTCTCTTTTTTGGGACACAAACAATCCTTGAAATCATGGATGCAAAAGCGGATCTCCTTTGCGATGCGACAAAGTACTGCAAGATTGTGGGCGGCTTTGCTTTTCTGGTTTCTCTTACTTCCATCGCGACAAGCATTCTGCGCGCTCGAGAAATGGCACAGTACCCGATGTATGTCTCACTTATCACGAATATCGTCAATATCATCGGAAATTATCTTCTTATTTTTGGGCACATGGGCTTTCCAGCTCTTGGGGTCGCAGGAGCGGCATGGGCCACAGTTGTGAGCCGTCTTGTAGGACTCATTCTCTTGCTCTTCTTTCTTGCTAAGTGGGGCTTGCGTCTTGAGGAAAAAAGGACAGTTTACACGATAAAAACATTCTGTGCTGAGGCACTAACAAAAATTCTTCAAATTGTCCGCATTGGTATTCCTGGTGCAGGCGAACTATTTTCTTACGCATCATTTCAAGCTGTTATCATTTATTTTGTCAATATGCTTGGGGTGGAAGCCCTCGCAGCGCGGACCTACATGATGAATATTGTTATTTACACTTTCATCTTTTCGATCGCAATAGCCCAGGCTGCTTCGGTTACTTGTGGGCATCTTGTAGGAAAACACAAATTTGCTGCTGCAAAAGCACTCGGCAACTTCGCAATCAATCGATCCACCCTTGTTTCTGGCACTCTCTCACTTTTCCTTGCCCTGCTTGCTCCTTTTTTTATGCCAATAATGACAGACAATGAACAGGTCCTCTCACTCTGTTTAACACTGTTCTGGATCGATATCTTGAGAGAAATTGGACGGGCAATCAATATTCCCACAGGCCGTCTTCTCGCAGCGGTCGGCGATCCCCTCTTTCCCTTCAAAGTCAGCATTACCGTTATCTGGTCCGTTGGGACAATTGGAAGCTATGTTGCGGGCATAGTCCTTGGCTTTGGCCTCATCGGTATGTGGATAGCCTTTCTTATTGACGAATGTCTTCGTGCAGGTATTCAATGGTACTATTGGAGACAAGGACGCTGGATGAACAAGAGTATCTGCTGAAGCGTCTTCCCAAACAATATACAACGGGTACATCGCAGGCTGTTATTTTCCCTCGATGTACCCGTATTCTTCTCTTATATCGCTTACGCCCTCAAAAATCCCCCGCGAAGCGCGTGCTCAGCCTCTGCCTTCTGTGCAGCAGCAGCCTCTTCTGCCATGGCACAGGCCGGGCTAAAGCCTGCAAGCTGCCTGCGCCACACATTGAGCGTATCCACGAAGGTCGTGAAAGCCTCACAAAAGCTCGCAAAATCAGAAGCATTTGCACGAGGGATGCGCTCAACCAAGAGGTATGGCCCAGTTCGTGACTCGCGCACGACCGATGCGGCTCTGGTCAACATGAGGGCATAGGAGCCTTCATGCGCTATCGCAGCAAAGGTCTCATTGCCCTGCGAAGGCACCTCGCCAATACGCCCAGTGACAACAAAAGCCTCCCCGTCCGTCTCTTCTATTCGGACGTACGCGCCATCAATTTCGACTTCCAGCAACCCATCTTTACTTTCGAGATCCTTGACATTGAAGGCCTTAGCAATATTTTCGGCAATATCTTTGATATTCATTGGACATTCCGATTCCTTTGGTGTATGACAGGACCATTGTATTTCAAACTTGCCCCCAAGGCAGAGGACAGTATTCGCTCACAACCGGGTATTTCCGCATGAATGCTTCTGGATAGGCAGAAATTGAGGGCAGCAGTGACCGAGAAAAACTTGAGCCTACAGTAGGCATGCCTCTCGTTGACGGTCAATGCCCGGGCATCTTTTCCCTGCCCTCTTTTGGTTAACCCGTAGCATTGTGCTATTGAAGACCCCTGAGCCCCCCTCTGTCTTTTTTAGACTTTCCGTTTCTTAGGCTTTTCGAAGCTGGCTGCCATAACCTTAATCTCCGACATTTTTGAAATCTTTTTTGCCTTATCGGTAGCAAGTTCCAAATCTTTCTTGCTGCTTTCCTCTGTGAGGCGTAGCAGCACAACAGAATTGGCGAAGATGTCGAGTTTCTTGCCTTGTAAATTGTACGCACGCCCAAGTTCGTCGATCAAATTAATCGCCTTGGTCTTCTGCTCATTTGTCAGCGTAACCTCCATGTGGATCTCTGCATTTTTAAGGCTTTCTACAACACTCTTATCTTGGACTATCATGGGTGTTTCTGTGATAACACCGTTCACGTCAATTGTAGCAGACCATTCAAAGGTGAAGGGGAGGGGTTCTGGGCTTGAATACTTGATCGTGATGCTGCCCGTCTCTTCGTTCTTTGTCAGGGTAAAGTCGACTGCAGAGTGTTCATCGCTCATGCAATTAACCTGATTTATGCCTGAGCGTAGATTACTCAAACCCGACTGGGAGAGCATCATCATGACGGCATTGGCCTGTTTCGCGTGGACAGGGCCGCACATGTCTATAACTTTTTTGCCAACAAGCTCTATATTCTTCTTGCCCGAATCCGAGGCATTTGTGTAGAATTTCTCTTCCCCTGGGAAGGTAAAACCAAAACCTTCGTTATTTTTCATAAGTGGGGTCTTGGGATCGTTTCTGAATTTGTAGAGGTTACTCGGACGATTGAGATCGGTACGAAGCAGTTCGATACCACTCTTGGTTGTGCCGTCTCTATCTTCAAGAGGTATATTACCGGTTGTAACGTATTTGGGAAGAGAAAGCGTCTTGTGTTCACGCAAAGCCTGGATAATCTCTTCATGAGTACGACCTGAATTTTGCAAATTCAAAAGTACGGCAGAACTTACGTCAATATACGGGGAATCAATCGACAAAAGTTGCTCATTCCAGTTCTCAAAATAATCATTTATCGTTTTATAATTATAATCACCCTTATCAGGAATTTCGGGAAAGAATTCTTTGATGATATTTTTGGTTGTGAGTTTGCCGGAATCATAGAGTTTGCAAGCTTTGTCAAAGTTATTGAGCAGACGAGCAACAATAGCTGGTGTATATTTTGTTTTAAGCCATGTAAATGTATCTCCATGCATTCTTTTGTTATGGGCTTCCTCTGCGGTATTTGCGGATTGGGTAAAGGCATTGATGGCCGTATAGATCACGGCGCGCCGTTCTTTGGGGATATTTTCGATTGTCGAATGAATACTCTTGCCAAAATCGCGTCCCATGAAATTCATGGCCTGATTGTTTTTGAAGCCAAAGAGCTTTTCCATGTCCGTTTCGGCAAGATTGGCCTTGGGATTCACCGAAAGTTCCTCAAAAGCAAACTTCTCAAGACCTATAAGACAGTCACTACGGACAAGCATTGAATCGATATTGAGTTTGGTAAAGGTATTCGCCGGTGTATAATCACGTTTCTCTGTTTTCGTCTGGTCAAAGACTGGACCCATCGTAGTGCGGATATCCTCGTACCAGTCCGCAAAAGAATCTATAAGACGCAGGCCATTCGCAAAATTCTCGGCAGACTCCATGAAGCGTCCGCCGTAACTCATAAGACGATTGGCTTTTGAGCCGGGCGTGGACAGTTGTTCTATGGCCTCGAACTCATCGACACCTGTTGCCTGCGACAAAAAATGCGCCGCACGGGCAAGGTTGGGTAATTCCGTCTTGTTCCAGCCTTTACTAAGAGCGATATTGGCCGAGTCAGCATATTGAAAGACTCGAAGCTTGGCTACGGCATCCGTATCGATTGCCTGTTTGACTGCCAAAATACGCCGGGCAGTTAAG
>JAFTDR010000325.1 GCA_017454105.1 Desulfovibrionaceae bacterium
CCTCTCAACCGCGATTCTCTCCTATGCTGTGAAATACGCCCAAGCCTACTACGGCCCGTTCCGCGATGCCGCAGAGTCCGCTCCGGCTCAAGGCGACAGGAAAGCGTACCAGATGGATCCGGCAAATGGCAGGGATGCACTGCGTGAGGCTGCGGCCGATCTCAATGAGGGCGCAGATGCCCTTATTGTGAAACCTGCCGGTCCGTACAGCGATATCTTGTGGCGCGTCCGCCAGGCGTGCTCTGTGCCACTTGTCGCCTACCAGGTGAGCGGCGAGTACTCGATGATTCGGGCTGCAGGCATAAATGGCTGGATTGACGAGAAGAGAATTGTCGAGGAGAGCCTTTTAGGCTTAAAGCGAGCCGGCGCAGACCGCATTATCACCTATTTTACGGAATACGTTTTGGCTGAGGGGATTGCCCGATGACCGGCCATATGACAAAGACGGGCGTACCTCCCTGTCGGCTTATTGCCTGGGAGGTCACCCGTTCCTGCAATCTGGCCTGTAAACACTGTCGGGCTGAAGCCCATCCTGAACCCTATCCTGGGGAACTGAGCCACGAGGAGGCCCTAGCCCTCATTAAGACCTTCCCTCAAGTCGGTAAGCCAATCATTATCTTTACGGGCGGAGAGCCGACCATGCGTTCGGATCTCTATGAGCTTATCCGTGCAGCGCACGCAGAGGGCCTCACTTGCGCCTGTGCGCCCAATGGAACACGGGTTAGCCCTGAGGTCGCGCGCATGCTGAAAGAAAGTGGCGTTGAGCGCTGTTCTGTATCTTTAGATGGCCCAGATGCCGCCTCGCACGATGCCTTCAGGGGACAGGTTGGGGCCTTTGAGGGCGCTCTCGCTGGTATCAACAATATGAAAGCGGCGGGCCTGCCCTTTCAGGTGAACACAACTGTTACGAAGAATAATCTCGGCCAGCTCAAGGCTATTTTTGATCTGTGTACCGATCTCGGCGCGGCCGCTTGGCATATTTTTCTGCTTGTGCCCATGGGCCGCGCAGCGGGCCTAACCGACCAAGTTATTACGGCTTCTGAGTATGAGGACGTGCTGCACTGGTTCTACGCTTTCCGTAAGACAACGAGCATGCATCTGAAAGCGACCTGCGCACCCCATTACTACCGCATCATGCGCCAGGAGGCGAAGGCTGAGGGCCTCGAGGTCACACGCGAGACCTTTGGCCTGGATGCCTTAACCCGCGGCTGTCTTGGTGGAACGGGTTTTTGTTTCATAAGCCATACAGGGCAGGTGCAGCCCTGCGGCTATCTTGAAATCGACTGCGGGCAGGTGCGTGAGAAGCCGTTTCCTGAAATTTGGCGGACAAGCGAGGTCTTTTTGCAGTTCAGATCGCCTAAGGCCTACGAAGGCAAGTGCGGCGTCTGCGAATACCATCGTTTCTGCGGCGGCTGTCGGGCGCGCGCTTTTAGCATGACAGGAAGCTACCTTGGACCTGAACCTCTCTGCACATACACGCCAAAGGCTCTGCGTCGCGCGCAGGGCGCAAGTGGAGTTGAGCATGGCGACGCAGATTGACGATCTTGACCGGCGCATCCTGGATATCATTCAGGCCGACTTTCCTCTTGTTCCACGGCCGTATGCAGAGCTTGGCGAACGCCTTGGTGTATGCGAGGAGGAAGTCTTTGCGCGTGTCCGAAATCTTAGGAAAAGCGGCGTTATCCGGCAGCTCAGCGCGAATTTTTGTGCGCCGCGTCTTGGCTACGTGTCAACGCTCTGTGCGGCAAAGGTGCCGCAAAACGCCTTGGAATCCTTTGTTTCTGAAGTAAATGCCCTCTCCGGTGTGACCCACAACTATGTTCGGGCAAATGCCTACAATGTCTGGTTCACGCTGATAGCCCCGTCCCGCGAAGACGCCGCAGCGATCATTGCGGGGCTTACAGAGAGGACGGGCATAGAGGTCTTAAATCTCCCGGCAGAGACAATTTATAAGATACATGTCAATTTTCAGATGAAACAGTAGTCTTTGGCCTGTCATTCCAGAGAGTTTGTGTGAGCTCGCAGTGTCTGTGACGGAAGGGATGACCTCGCGGACCATGTCTTTCTGACTGCGCATGAAGAAGACTTCGCTTGAGCCTGATTCTCCCCTCCCTGAAGGGAGGGGAGTTTTCTTGCGCTTGAGCCAGGAACCGTTTGTACGCTGCACAGCGAGAGAGTACCGTAGTCTATCGTTTGTAATACACTCAATTTCCCGGTACAATGGCCATGTGTAACGCAACGGACCTGTTGCGCTACAAAGGCTTTTTTTGCGTTGGGAGATCTGACATGGATCGCACTTGGCTTATACTCCGGTTAGACAAAAATTGCATTTTTGTCTTGAGCTACGTGGTCGTTTAACGGCTAAACATGGGTGCTTACGAGGGCTTGCAAGTCACTCCAATGTGAACGATTTTTTCTGTCTTGTATCTACAGCACTTTCCAATTTTTTTGATTTTTAATTTTGGTGCATTTCTTGCGATAGCCCCGCCTCCTAGGCCTTTTCTTGTGCCTATGATTTGGAGCTATACCCGGCCGCATGCTGATTTTCCCTTTTCCCTGGGAAGCCATAAGGCTCATTTCGCTGCATGGTACGAATCATTGTGACGCCGAGTATAACCTCGTAGGAGCAAGTCATGAACGGCCCTCAATCCCGCTTCTGTTGACCATGATTGACACGTTGACCATTATTTTCGCTTACGCGAGAGGCCAACTCCTTGCCATATGTACTCAATAAACGAGTGCAAATCGGTCAGGTTCATGCACCAGCACTTGTACTGTTCTCTTACGAGGTGAAGGCTGAGCAGCCTCTACGCGATATTCAACGAAACCAGAATAGATGTGTCATTATGAGTACACAATTTCTGTCTTTTGCTCACCAAACTCATAACTGAATATTGCTCTAGGTACTCCATCTATCTTGTTATAGACGACACGCTCAGCGCAAAAGTCGGCAG
>JAFTDR010000326.1 GCA_017454105.1 Desulfovibrionaceae bacterium
CGCGGGGTAGAGCAGCTCGGTAGCTCGTCGGGCTCATAACCCGGAGGTCGTAGGTTCAAATCCTGCCCCCGCAACCATACTTGTGGTACACAAGTGTTTTTTCCCCATTATGTCGCGGGGTAGAGCAGCTCGGTAGCTCGTCGGGCTCATAACCCGGAGGTCGTAGGTTCAAATCCTGCCCCCGCAACCATACTTGTGGTACACAAATGTTTTTTCCCCATCATGTCGCGGGGTAGAGCAGCTCGGTAGCTCGTCGGGCTCATAACCCGGAGGTCGTAGGTTCAAATCCTGCCCCCGCAACCAATAGAAAGCAAAGCGTATATGATTTTTCGTATACGCTTTTTTTGTTTTTGACACGCACTAAGATAAAAGCTCCGCGTACACGCGGAGCTTTTTGCTGCCCGTAACAAACGATGTGGTCTTATTTAGCAAAGATGCGCTCTTGTGAGAGCTGTACGCTAGATTCGCTAAGCAAGACGCTATTCACGTCAGACTTCTTTAAGACAATCCTTAAATTTCTTGCTCATGCTGCGCTTACACGCGGCAATCCGTGCGAATCAACTCTCTTCTCCTGTTCCTTCAATGCAATATCCCGTGAATTTCTTATATTCCATTGTCGCGTGAACTGCAGAGGGCCTAGCCTTCGCCCCTAAGAGCATTGGACTTCAATTGACTCGCGAAGCAGCTCTGAAGTTTTTAGCTTGTGCAAGCCATGTCTATAAGCCACAGGGTGATAGCCCATCAGACAGTTCTCCCCTTTATGTTGCGGCCAACTTTTTTAGAGGAGCGATGCTTTTTCTTATTTGTGAGATCTTTCCCGCCACCCTGTGCGTCAGTCGGATTATTAAGGCTCTCGCCACCATCCACGTTTTCCTGCACTGCTATCGCATCTTCTATATCATCATCACTCTCCGCTTTCTTTCCTTCTGGAAGAGCAAGAGAGGAATCAGGCAGAGCTGTTGCTTCTGCAATCTGCTCCGCTGTTATTGGCACCGAATTTTTGTCTGTTATGATGACACCGGTCTGCCTGAAAATCTCCATGCGGTAGGCGTATTCCTCCTGCATGCGGTGATGCCTGGCAAGAAAGATGAGCCTGGCCAAATAGCAAATAATAAGGAAGACCGTCGCACTCCCAAGAATCCAGGGGATGTAGGGGCGAAGCGTCCCAAGGGCAGTGTCAAGAAAGAAAAGGACGCCGCCAAGTGCAATAAGACCAAGAAGAATCACAATGACTGGCGCATTGCTCACAACCGAATAGAAGACTTCGACATTCTTCGGTATTTCCGCAGAAGAAGCCTGGCGCTGCCCGCTTTCCCCTCCCTGGCCATCGGGAAGTGTCCGCGTAAAAAACCAGCCTGAGAGATGAAAAAGTAAGAGGAGTACAACGGGAACAAGCGCTGCGGAGATGCTCCAGCCAACCCATGGAAACGCTGCGAGCTTTGGCCCTCCTTCGTACTGCACGACCGCATGGGCAACGCCGTAGAAAAATGCCGCTGTTCCGACAATGATTTCCAAAAAGAAAACGGCAATAAGATAGTAAATGACTATTTCTTTGTTTTTTCCTTCATACCATTTCTGCTTTGGTTCCTTTTTTTTCTTTTCTTTTTTCTTCGTTTCTTTTGCGTTGCTGGATTCCTTGGCTCCTGTTTCCTTAGCGTCCCCTTCCTGTGCCTGGACGTTTTCTACTCCACTAGCCTCTGAATCCTTTTTTTGCGATTCCTGTGCCGTCTGTGTACTCATCGACCACATCCTGTAGCGAAATGTGCAAGAAAAATCAGCGTGTAGCCTGCAAAAAACAGGAAAAGCGTCCGGTGAGAAAAACCGATTTTCCCAGACGCACGCTTTTCCGAAAATATCAGAGCTACCCTCTACGCTTTCTTAGCGTGGGGTGTCAGTTTTTCAATACGGTCGAGGACATCCCCGAGCGCATCGCACGGATACTCTCCAATAGCGCCTCTGTCACAGGCCGCCGCAAGATTCGGATCAATCGGCAGCGCGGCCAAAAGGGACAGTCCATGTTCCTCAGCAACAGCTTTTGAGCGGCTTTCACCAAAAATCTGATAGCTCTTCCCGTTATCAGGGCAAACAAAATAGGACAGATTCTCAATAAGGCCGAGAATGGGCATCTTCATAAGATTCGCCATGCGAATCGCCTTTTCGACGATCATGGCAACCAGATCCTGAGGGGATGTCACAACAATAATGCCATCAACTGGAAGGGACTGGAAAACAGTGAGTGGGATGTCACCGGTTCCTGGAGGCATATCGATAAACATAACATCAATGTCTTTCCAAATAGCCTCGGACCAAAACTGTTTTACAACACCCGCAAGAATAGGTCCTCTCCAGAGAACTGCCTCAGAAGCGTCGGGGAGGAGCATATTCATAGAGACTATGTCAATCCCCTCCTTGCTGCGCATAGGGACAAGTCCCTGCTCAATGACCGTAGGCTTCCCATGAAGACCAAACATCTTGGGAATTGAGGGACCTGTAAGATCCGCATCAAGAATCGCGGTCTGCTTTCCGCGCTTTGCCATACCGCTGGCCAAAAGGCCGGTCAGCAATGATTTGCCAACCCCACCCTTGCCGCTGACAATGGCTATCACCTTTTTGACTGTACTCAATTTGCCAAGTGGCGCAGAAAGATCTTGTTCAGACTGCCTCTCTGCGCACTGCTCGCCACAGGAACTGCATTTATGATCGCACTGTTCGCTCATACCGATCCTCTCTCAACCAAGAATAAATAGGCAAAAAACGAGACTAGGGCCTTATTAGATGCCGCGCTAAAAACCACTGTGCCTGCGAGCTACTGGTTTGAGACACAGACAATCACGACCTTAAAGTCTTTTGCCATGGATGATTGCTTTTTTTCTAAAGAGAGTCAGGAATCTTTGCCTCTCTTTGTCCCTTGACTGAATTTTTTTGTTGCCTGCATCATAAAACGGACTTTCCGTTCCTTGAGTTGCAGTCAGACGATGCACTCTCTTCCTGTTGCGCATACTGATTTCTCTTGCCAAGCTTCAAGAGGACAATATGCTTGCGCGTTGAGAGAGCTGTTATACGCGACACAGCGTAGCTTTGTGATAGCTCACCTATGGTAGCGATGCCGGCTGTGCGGCGGTCTGAATGTTCCAGATGGCCTATCGGAATATCTCCTAGAATCAGCTCCGCTTTCGTAGTTTGGCGGCGGCGGTCTATGATATCCAGAGGGCGGCGGCGGTCTGTGATATCCCGAGGGTGGCGGCGGTCTATGGTATCCTGAGGGCGGCGGCGGTCTGTGGTATCCCGAGTGTGGCGGCGGTCTATGGTATCCAGGGGGTGGCGGCGGAGGGGGCGGAGGCCTACGGTATCCTTGGGGTTGATTTCTGTAGTAGCGCCCATCGTAATATGGATCACCATAGTAGCTGTTCTCTACGCACCCTACTAAAAGCAAGGACGAAACCAAGCAGGATAAAAAAAGAATATTTTTCATCATTGGTCCCTAACGCGCTTCTCTTGTCCGAAGCGATCGCTTTTTTCTGGCGTAGTCAAAAATTTCACGGCCTTTTTCTTTTGGCATAAGCACATTCTACACTCTAAAAAAACAGTCGGCGAGACTCTACCAAAAAAACAGCCTTGCCGCAATGAGACACAGCAAAGGGGCAGATCCCGCGCACATGACCGCGCAAGCCAAGCTAAATCTTTACGATCATGCGCGAGGCGACAGGCATACGCTTCAAAGGCCGCAAGAGCTTCGGGCAGAGCCACTTTCCTTAAGTACACGCCTCCTCCCTCAACAAAAATCCTTGACATGGGCGGGCAGTATGGACAAAAGAGTTTCACAGAGCATCCTCTGAGTACTGTAGTCTTAGAGGAGGAACGGAGGAAGAACATGGACCAGAAAGACACTGAATACTTTCGCAAGCTCTTGAATTCCATGCTGGAAGAAGCCAAGCAAAAAGGCGACTCAACAATTCAGGATATGACTGTCAACAACGAGATTTTTGCCGATCCCGCGGACCGCGCGACCGCGGAATCCGACCGATCGTTCACGCTCCGCATTCGCGACAGAGAACTGCACCTCATTAAAAAGATACAGGCGGCCCTGCAGCGCATTGACGAGGGAACCTACGGGGTATGCGAAGAATGTGGTGAAGACATAAGCATTTCAAGGCTGAAAGCTCGGCCTGTCACCCGTCTGTGCATCAAGTGCAAAGAAAATCAGGAAATGAACGAAAAGCACCGCAGAATCTAAAGCAGAATCATCCAATGGACGCGCACCTTTTTCGGCGGTTCACAGACGAACTTGCGCCCCTCTTGCAGAAAGCCCGGCTTGAGAAAATACAGTCTCCAAGTCCTGACGTCTATGCCTTTGTCTTCTTTACCTCGCAGGGAAAGCGGCAGCTCTGCCTGCGTTTTGGAAGGCAGCACTCGTTCGTCTTTCTGACGGAAAGGCGACTTTCGGCAGAAGCCGCACCCCCTGCGTATGTTATGCGCTTAAGAAAATATGTGCAGGGACATCGTCTCATAAGCATGATACCTCTCCCTTTTCAGCGGAAACTCTGGCTCTTCTTTGAATGCCCACCCGACACAGAGGCCATTCCAGCACTTCTTCTCGACTTGCGGGAAGGTGTGAGCCTCTCGTTTTTCCATGCGAGCGACATGCCTGAAGAGGAAACAGTGCCCTGGCCAGACAAAGCAACGCTCGCCTCTGCCATTGAGGACTGGAGACATTGGCCCGTTTTGACTCCGGCCCTACGGCGCACTCTCAATCTCACAGAACAGGCAGAGGCCGCTGCTCTCCTGCGCGATCTCGAAGAAGGACACGGGGATATCTTCTCCTATTACGACAAGGACGATACCTGTGCCGCACTTTCAGCCTGGCCACTTCCGCAAGCTTTGCGCAAAGAGCTGCGCGAGGTCTCAACCAGTGATGTTCTGACAGCCTTTGAAGCCTATGGCCAACGCAATGTTTTCTTGGCAATTGTCACTCAAGAGCAGCGTCTTGCGGAACAAAAAAGGCAGCAGCAGCTCAAAAAGATCAGTCGCCTCGAAAAAAAGCTCCTCGAGGAGGAGCAGCGTCTCACGAGCATGTGCGCCGCACAAAAAGAAGCATGCCGCATACGGGACAATCTCTGGCACCTTGAAAAAACAAAAAAGACAGCTGAAATTGTCCTGACAGACGAAAACGGGGCAAGTGTGAGCGTGCGGCTCGATGCACGCTACACAATACAAGAAAACATGGAGCGTCTCTTCCATACCGCACAGCGCGGAAAACGCGGCCTTGTGTATCTTAACGAGCGAAAAGAAGCTGTCGCAAAAGAGCGCTCCTTGGTGGAAGCGTCCGCACTTGCCGTTCAAGAGAAGGATGGGGCCCCAGGTGTGCGCGAAACTGTCAGTCTTCCCGCGCACGTCCAGGGATTTGTGAGTTCAGATGGTTTTCTCATTCTTCGCGGCCGAAACGACAAGGGAAATCTCGCTTGCAGAAAATCGGCAAAGGGCCACGACATATGGCTGCATGTGACAGACGGGCCGGGCGCCCATGTTATCGTGCGTCTCTCATGGCCTGGGCAAAGCGTTCCCGAACGAACACTGGATGAAGCAGGGACACTTGCGGCAAACAAGAGCTGGCAGCAACAAAACGCCCAAGCGCGCGTACAGTACGCCGAAATCAGACATATAAAACCCATGAAGGGCGCCGCAAAGGGCACAGTGAAAATAGACAAGATTCTCTACACAAGAACAGTTCCTGTTGACGCGACACTAGAAGATAGGCTTATGCAAAAAAAATAACCAAGACGCGGAGGACAGTCTTGCCATGCCGCGAAAAATAAGGCATACTCGCTTGCGAATGGAGAGATGGCAGAGTGGCTGAATGCGGCGGTCTTGAAAACCGTTTAGGGTTTACGCCCTACGGGGGTTCAAATCCCTCTCTCTCCGCCAAATTAAAAAAATAAGCCCTTTTCGAGGGCTTTTTTTTTGCCCATAATCCCTCAAAAACGCCTAGAAATCCGCTATTCATGCGGGTTCACCCAGTTTCTTAGTATCGAGTCATACCCAAGATTCAAAGATGACGGTATAGTTGATGGTATACAGTCCGGCCTGAAAGACCAGATTTCATGCGGTTTTTCTGTGACGGTATGGAGAGTTGAGCGTAACGGTATAGCAAAGGGGGAAGCAACGGGTTTTTGAAAGAACAGTATGCTGCAGGGCTTGCGATTTGATTCGCAGACGAGGAAGTGGTTCACGCGTGGGATCTAAAAAAAATCTCCCAGGGTAAAGACATAAGCGGAGGAAGCCAGGACGAAGCTTGCCGATTTTGACGAGCGGCGCAATCTCATTTGGCATGTGGAGTTACGTTGGCACAAGACTCGTACGACGTATACGATCGGTGCCTACATAAGGGGCAAATGATGGCGTGAGCCTGACAGAAGCGCGAAAAGCTCTTTTGCAGGTTAGGGAATGGCTTAAAGATGGACTGCGTCGGAGCAGAAACGGGCGAAGCAGGCTCCTTTCGCCTATTACGTTTGAAAAGATAGCCCGTGAATGGCTGGAAAATAAAGAAAAAAAAGCTGACCACTAAGTACGGTCAGCGGGTACGATCAAGAGTTGAAAACATTGTAATTCCGGCTTTTGGTACTATCCCCATTGCTGAAATTCGCGGTCGTGACATTTTGCCGTGTCTTCGGGAGCATGAAGCGCGGGGACATATTGAGACAGCGCACAAAGTAGCCAGAGATAGCGAGGCTCGGGTATTGCGAGTTTGATTGCTGCGGCACAGCTTGGAAAAGCCCTCTCCACCCGCGCATCAAAAAATATGGCGCCTTGAGCCTGTTTCAATTGGCAAGCTTCTTTGTGCCATTGACACGTACCAGGGCGATATTTCGGTACGTTTTGCCCTTAAAATCGTGCCCTATGTCTTTCTCCGCAATTCCGAATTGCGCTGCGCACGGTGGACTGACAGGGTCACCGCATTTACTTTTTAAAATTTTACTTAACATCTCACGGAGAAAAAATTATCCTAAATTACCGGGTAATTGGTTGACTACATACAAAATATTCCAGATTTTTTCCGCCTGTAAACTTGGCTTAGTATCAAAAAATTCACGAAACCCTCTCTGCTTCTGGCTTTCCTTCTGTACCACACACTCTTCTCCTTGGACGATCGAATGTGCAGCTTGTTGCACGCAGTCGTCCAGTCGCCTGTCTGCAGCATACAATTGGTAAGAATCAGCAAAAAAGGCAAAGTTCCCTCGGCACAAAGAGAGCGAGAAGGCTAGCTCAGTTACCCGGCCGCAACTGATTTCCCTTTTCCCTGGAAAGCCACAAGGAAAGGGACCTCAATTGGCCGGCAGCCACCAGGCTCACTTCGTTGCACGGTACGTATCATTGTGACGCCGAGTATATATGTCACCAGTCTCTGCTTTGCCTCGGCTCCCCGATGAAACCTAACAAAATAGAGGACAGGGAGCTGGATTGATGCTATTCCTAAATGTCAATCTTGTGATAATTTTCACATAGTTGCATGACACCTTTCATTGAATGGCTGTAGGAGTATCTCTTTTTGGCAGAGATATGTGAGGACTACGTAGACTTAAGAGAATCTGATTAGCAGATATGTTCTACCCTTTATGTAGCAGCTAGATTTGCCGCCCCAAAAACTGAGATTGTATCTCTCCCAGAGGCTGAGAAATGCGCTTTTCAGCCGACTTTGGGCCATCTCTTCGACACCAGAATGCGGTCTTTGCTGACAATGCACAATTGGAAGTGGCATAAAGCCCGCAGAATCGCTGACTCGTGAGCGGACACGTTTAATCTTCTTGCCTATCTACCCAATATTGGGCGTTTTTCTGGGAACTATACTCGCGACGGGTGAAATTTTCCTTCCCAACATCGGAAGAAGTGCAAAGTTCCGCCGTTTGTGAGGGCGAAAGCGGAAGATCTTTTCCGTCACGAGTATAGCTTGTACTCTTTTTTAGACGTAGTCTCTGCGCTGGCGGCCTGAGTGGCTTCGAAAAAAAATGGTCAGTTTATTCCTTGTAGTCATCCTTTCCTGGGTTGACTACAAAAAATTAAAAATCAATATTTTATCTAGAAAACACCAGAACATACGCCGGGTCTACAAAGAAAATTCCCTTGTAGTCAACTAATTACCCGGGAATTAAGGGTTATACTAAAAAATTTTTGTATCGTTTTTTTAACCTGTTTCTATATGCCTTCTGAAACCTTTACTTGACATATTCACCATTTTAAATTATTTTGAAATTTTTTCTAAATTTTTTCCGGATTGTGTCGATAAGTGTGTTATACGCCCATTTTTCCCCGTTTGGAGGACCTCAGGCACTCGATCTTTCTTCATTGCGCGATACAATTTCTGAAAAAGTACCCGATCCTCGTCGTACAACCTATGGTCATGCCCTGCATTGTTTTGCAGACAGTATTCTGATCGCTTTGCTCGCGATCTTAGCCGGCTGCAAGACCCGAGTTTTGTCATCTTTGGCAATGCTCACAAGCAGTGGTTATCTTCTTTTCTCAATCTTTCAAACGTCAAGCGCTGATACTTTCCGTCGTTGCCTTGAAAAAGTTCCGACTGATATGCTCTCGTATTTTTTATATGAATGGCTTAGAGTCTATGACCACGTGCTTAAAAACCTAAGCCTTGACGGAAAAACAATACGCGGGAGTACGTCTCAAAGTCAAAAGGCTCGCCATGTCGTAACGGCTTATGACACAGATAATTATAAATCCGTTTCCGAGGTGACTATCCAGGAAAAGGAGAAGGAACTTCTCAAAGCGATGGATCGACAAGATGTCACTGTGAGAGCCGATGCTCTGATGTGCCAGACAGAAAGAGCGGCAGAAATCGTTGAAAAGCGTGGGGATTACTGTTTTCCAGTGAAAGGCAATCAGCCCAACCTGTTCGCCGATCTGCAGTATTTCTTTTACGTCTTCCCTCCGTGCCAAACCGAGACAATCGTTGAGAAGGGACACGGGCGGCGTAAGACCCGCATCTACCGCTTCACAACTGACATACAAGGACTTGATCCCGAACACAGATGGAAGGGGCTCAAAGCTGTCGGCTGCGTGACCAGCCCTATGTGTCCGGACGACGGAACAGAATGGAACTATCACCACTGAAAACCAGTACTTCATTCCTTCGAATGGTGATTTTTCCCACCCTGGCGCATAGAAAATACCCTGCGCTGGAACCTTGACGTCGTTTTGGGCTAAAAGCCGCATAAAGAAGGGGAACGCCCCCTCAAATAGTAATGTGTTTCGGAAGGTTGCCCTCCGCCTTCAAAAGCGTGAAAAAGGGCTGCCAAGAAATATCGGAAAGATACTTGAAGAGAGAAGCTCTGGCTTAAGCCAGAGTGCTGAGTGCTACTTAGGCGTCCCAATGATTCTTCCTCGGCGACACGCAGTTAACCCCAGCGGATGCTGAGTACTTGACTGGGAAAACCATTATGCGCCCAGGTATACATTTGCGGATGCGTACGTGGTGGCCCGACCAGGCCGGGACAGGAAGCGCTTCCATGAAGTTCTCTTGTCCCAGGTGGAGAATATCTAGCTCATCGTTTTATAGTGTGGGGGGAATTGTTGCTCCCCTTCATGAACGCTTGGAC
>JAFTDR010000327.1 GCA_017454105.1 Desulfovibrionaceae bacterium
ATACAGAGCCTGAAACAGAGCGTACGCTAACTGAAACAGCTAATGACACGCCGAGAGCAAAGTCAGGCCCAAACAGGCTTACACTACAGTGTAACGGCATACCATTTCAGCTAGAGGAGACAGACCCTAATAAACTTCAGTTTGAAAGCCTGTGCAGCGTCTTGAGGGCCTTGAGAGCCGTTTTTGGAGAATAGCTGGCGTTATCTACCTCATCCTGACGTGAGTTAAAGGCAATTGCGGTATTCCGAGCCTTTACGAACGATTGCTCGCCTAAGAGTTCGGCGTCGATGTTTGCGATGCACAAACGAAATATATCAGGAAGGCACTCCTTATCCTGCATGTCGATAATTATGGAGTGGATCTGACAAAAAGACGCCTGCACAAAGGAAAATTCCGCACTCTTCTTGAAAAGCCTCAAGAGATTCGGACGTTGACTCGCCAAGAGCTTTTACGTCTCGTTCTTGATGGCACCAATGCAGAGGAGTGGCAAAATCCAGTGTTGCAGGCGCAAATGGAGGCCTTTTACCAGGCTAAAGAAATGCCAAACGACCAGATGAATAAAAGATAAAAATTCCTCGTGTACGGATTGCAATCCTATCGGTGGAAGCGAATGCCTCGCGATGCAGAGCATCTTGGCGTAGTCAGTAGCTCCGTGCGAAAAGAAAGCAAGTATGCTCTGAAAAACTGTAGAGCGACTGAAATGCCTGATTCTTCGTGGCTCGAGAGCTTGAGCGATAGCATGCCAATCGCAAATGCTCAAGGCATGCAATACTCTTGAAGGGAAGTTACGGCTTTCAAAGGCGCATTAAGCCCCAAGCGGAGCGTACCCCTCTTGCGATGAGCTGCCAAGAGCTTAAGAAGCATGCTGTAGAGCAAGTATACGCAGGGAACAGAGATGCCCACAAGATACGCGTAGAGTACGATCCCATTATGATGGCATGACAAGTGAGGGAGCCCTGACTGGCAAACCACGTCAAATCACCGCAGAGGACCTTGTCGGGGGGATCTGAAGCTAATTTCAGCTTGGTAGGACGAGGCGACAAGCTCTGCTCTGTTTGTGTGGATGCCGCAGACGCTCAAGACATGCAATACTCTTGAAGGGAAGTTACGGCTTTCAAAGGGCATTTAAGCCCCAAGCGGAGCCTTCCCCTCTTGCGATACGCTGCCAAGAGCTTAAGAAGCATACAAAGACATTCGGCCCACAGAAGGGCGAGCAAGTCATCTATTCCTAGACAAAAGCATATTGGCATAGTTTTTATTTCTAGTACAAACTCTGCGACCGCTTACCACTTGTACGAGGTAGCTGACCAGGAGATACGCGACAGATACATCATCAATCTCACTTTTCTCGTGAGACCCAATACCTCGACGAGGAGATGAAGAAGAGTATGTACGTCGTGAGCATACATTTTGAAAGAGAGAGTACTCAAGGGCCGCATACTCGTTTTCAGCGCATACCAAAAGAGAGACAGCAGGGCTCACTGTAACGCCCCTGTATATCTTCCAAAGGCGAGCTTGGCTGGGCATGCGGCAAGCTTTCAATTCTTTTGGCCACACCCAATAAATGCGCTGCGACAGAGGAAGACGAGCTTTGGCAGGCGATAGACCAGAGACTTGCTCTTACGATCACGTTGATGAGCGCAATTGCCCCCTATCCGGCAAAGCGGCTGCTCCCTGTTTTTTGTTCTTGCCGTGTTCTCTCGCAAGAGAACATGTCCGGTCTGCCCAAGGCCTGCGGGCAGGTAGTTTGGGCCAAAAAGTCCCATTGTGCATTCTGCTACTCGCACAGGTATCATCCTCTGTGGAGGCTTCTGAAAAAAAAAAGAGGCTCCTCGTACTGGAGGAGCCTCTTAATCACTTGTATGGGCTGCGCGCAATTGTCCGCACGCGGCATCAATGTCCTGCCCTCTGCTCTGGCGCACGACGGCTGTGATGTGGTGTTTCCAGAGTTCCTGCTCAAAGGCGAGAATGCGTTCGGGCTCAGGTGGGGCGTACGGGCTGTCTGGTGTTGGATTGTACGGTATGAGATTAAGTTTTCCAGGAACGCTTGAGACAATGCGGGCAAGTTCACGTGCGTGGGTGACCTCGTCGTTCACACCGCGCAGAAGAAGGTATTCGAAGGTTATGCGCTCTCTGTTTTTTAAGGGATAGGATTTGAGCGCTTGTATAAGCGAGGGGAGGGGAAAAGTGGCCGCTTTCGGCATTATTTTTTCCCTAATTGTCTGCGTGGGGGCGTGGAGAGAGACAGCGAGGAAGGCGAGGCCACTTTCGCCAAGTATTGTTAGGCCGCGCGCAATACCACAGGTTGAGACAGTGATGCGCCGTGGAGAGAAAGCAAGGCCGTTCGGGTCATTTAGGGTTTTTAAGGCAGGGATGAGCGCTTCACAATTGAGCAGGGGCTCGCCCATGCCCATGAAGACGAGATTGCGGATAATTGGGTGGTCAGGGCGCGCGTCGCCCACAAAGTTGCGTGCAACAAGAATCTGCCCGAGTATCTCGCCCATTGTCATGTTGCGCACAAAACCGGCCTGCCCTGTCGCGCAGAAAGTGCAGGCCATGGGACAGCCAACTTGTGAAGAGAGGCACTGCGTCCAGCGCACCCTCCCTTCGTGATCGCATGAGGGGATAAGGACCGTTTCGATCCGCGCGCCGTCACAAAGCTCAAGAAGAAACTTTGTCGTTGTGTCCGAGCTTTTCTGAACCAAAACAATTTTTGGCCAGGTGATTGTGAAGTGTTCCGCAAGACGCTCCCGCGCAGCGCGCGAGACATTGGTCATCGCGGAAAAATCACGGGCCATTTTTTGCCACAGCCACTGCCAAATCTGATCGGCTCGAAAGCGCGGTTCCCCAAATTGCTCAGTGAGAAGCGTTGTGAGCGTTTCCCGTGGTAGCTCAAGGATTTCTTGCATCAGTCGTTTAAGCGCTCAGCGTATTTTTGGATAAATTGAATGGCCTGTTCGCGCGTGCGCACTTCACCCGCGATCTGGGCTTTTAAGAGGGCGTCGCGTATTGTGCCAACAAGAGGGCCTGGGGCGAGATGGATCTCCTTCATGATTTCATTGCCGTTTAAGAGCGGTTCGAGCATCTGCTCGGGTGTCTCCGCGCGGGCGAGATATTTTATATTGTGGTTGAAGGAGGTGTATTTGTCCTCGCGCGCCTTGATGTCCGCTTTCGCCATGGCGATAAGTCTGGGATATTCATCAAGGGCCTTGAATTTGCGTATGCCCCTGTCTGTCAGCATAAAGTGGAAGCGCATGTGGTTTGCCACAAGGTGGCAGATGAGATCAATATCCTCATAGTCAAAGTGCAGACGCTGGAGGATTTTGCGCGTGACCTTTGCGCCGACTCTGTGATGCTGGAAGAATGTGTAGTTGCCGTCGAAGTACTCACAGGTGAAGAGCTTGCCGACATCGTGGAAGAGCATAGCGACTGTGCCTAGCCAGTCGTAGTGGAAGTCTTCCTCGGTATAGAATTTCATGCACTCGATTGTGTGTTCGAAGACGTTTTCTGTGCGGTTTCCCTCGTCGTAGATCGCTTCCTGGGGAATGCTTGAGAGGGCACAGACCTCGGGGATGAGTCCGTGGAGAATGTGCGAGTCAAACATAAGCCGCACAAAACGGTGCATGCTCTCGGCTGCGACCTTGCGCCATTCTTCCATGATATCGCGCGCCGGGACATAGTCTATGACACGGCCTGAGGAGCGGATTATGGCAAGCCAGGTGTTGGGATCGATCTCAACGTCGTAGTTTGCGGCGAGGCGGAGGGCGCGGACGGCCAAGAGGTAGTTGTGGCGGAGGGTTTCGTCGGGGATGCCGTTGAGCTGTATGGGATGGTCGTTTGGTTTGTCTTTATTTATGTGGAAGCCGTCGTAGGGGTTCTTCTTTTCAGCCGGATCGCAGCATGAGGCAAGACCTAGGCGCTTGCGATCCTCTTTCTTCATCGCCTGTATGATGGTCGGCGTCATCCGCACAATCGAGATTTCCGGCTGGCTCGATTCCGATGTCTCAATGCCGTAAAACTGAAAACGAAAGCCCTCTGCATCGAGCTGCGCGAAATACGGCTCGTCGTGTTCGCATTTTGTTATGTTTGGATAGAGTTTGGTGAGCGATTGAATACCCGGTTCGCAGGCTATGTCGACAGTCGGCTCGGCCATGTCGCGCAAGAGTGAATCTTGGAGAGTCGGGTTTATAACATGCGCATCATACCCGTTGCGACAGAGATTTTTACAGATTGCCAAAGCTGCTTTAAGTGCAGAGTGCATACGTCCTCCATCGTGATTGGCGTAAGTTTACCCAAGAGATAGGGAATGTCAAGGCACGAAAAAAGGGCCCCGCATGGGCGGGACCCTAAGCAGCTTGCGCTCTTTTAGTCGCAGAAATTATTGACGTCGCGCTTGACGCCGAGGGCAATCTTCCAGAGAAGCGAGAGAACAAGCGCGCCTATTGCGTAGACACCCACAGCAACGGTTATTTCTGTGCATGTCGGCATATAGGGGGTTATGCCTTCGTACATGTTCGGGGTGAAACCGCCGATAAGCAGGCCAAGACCCTTGTCGATCCAGCTTGCAAGCACAAGCATGATGAGCGCTATGGGCATAAGCCCGCCTGTCCGTGTCTGCGGGGGAATTAGGATCGCAAGTGAGGCAAAGGCCATGACAACTGCTGCCCACATAAAGTAGCACACCCAGGCTAATTCGCCGCCGTGGCCCTCAAAGAGGAAGCGGATCGGTTCCATATGGCCGGGAATATTGCTGTAGAAGGAGGTGAACAGCTCAAGGCAGTAGAAGAAGACATTGATGCACATCGCATAGACGATGATTGTCGCGAGGGTGCGGATGGCGTCCTTGCCTGGATCAAAGCCTGTCAGTCTGCGGACTATGAGCAGAAGCAGAAGCAGAATCGCAGGTCCTGAGCAGAAAGCCGAGGAGAGGAAGCGGGCCGCCATGATTGCTGTCAGCCAGTAGTGGCGACCGGGAATGCCGGCGTAGAGGAAAGCTGTGACTGTGTGGATAGAGAAAGCCCAGATAATGGACAGGTAGACCAGGGGCTTGATCCACTTTGGCGGATCGACCTGCAGGCGCTCTGCCTCAAGGGTGACCCAGCCGATGATGATATTTAAGCAGAGGTAGCCGATTAAGACGATCATATCGTAGAACATGACCGAGTTCGGCGTGGGATGCAGCATGACGTTGGCCATGCGCTGGGGCTGACCAAGATCGACCACGATGAACAGGGCGCACATGACAACTGCGGCGACGGCCATGAATTCGCCAAAAATGATCATGCGCTTAAACTTGACATAGTGGTGGAAGTAGGCGGGGAGGACGAGCATAACAGCCGAGGCTGCGACACCGACGAAATAGGTGAACTGGGAGATGTACAGACCCCAGGAGACATCTCTGTTCATGCCGGTGACACCGAGACCAGTCATAAGCTGCACGCTGTAGGCGATTGCGCATACGACGATGACGCACAAAAGAAAGAGCAGCCACAGGTAGTAGCGTTTCGGGCCAGTCAGTAATTTTTCGAGCATATGCGATTCCCCTAGATGAGATAGTAGACGCCGGGTTGTGTGCCGAGATTGGGCTTACGGCGAATGCTGTAGTTTTCGGCGAGAGCTCTTCTCACAGGTGAGCTGGGATCGTTTAGATCGCCAAAGAGAATTTTTCCGTTGGAGGCCTCGACGCAGGCGGGCATCATGCCCTGCGCGAGACGCTCTGCGCAGAAGGTGCATTTCTCAACGACGCCGATCATGCGTGTCGGGAAGCGCGGATTGCTCGGCTCGTCCATGTAGCGCCTGGGATCGTAGAAATTGAAGGACCGTGCGCCGTAGGGACAGCCGGCCATGCAGAATCGACAGCCTATGCATCTGTGGTAGTCCATGGCCACAATGCCGTCTGCCATTTTGTAGGTCGCCTGCGTCGGGCAGACGCGGACACATGGGGGATTAGTGCAGTGGTTACAGAGCAGCGGAAAAAACGTGCTTTTGACTCTGTCACTCATATGCTCGTTCATATCGTCTGGGAAAGCATGCTCGTAGGTGTCCACCCACAGCCATTTGATATTTTTATTGCCTGGGATGTCAGGCACATTGTGGGCGTCGTGGCAGGCTTTGATCAGAGGCTTATAGTCTTCGGCTGTGCGGAATTTGCGCGTGTCGATGACCATGGCCCAGCGTTTCGCATGCAGGGCATTCTTGCCTGTGCCGTAGCCTCCAGGGGCAAGTTGGGCATGCGCGTCATCCGGCAGGAGGGCTGAAAGGCCACTGGTCAGGGCAAAAGCCGAAAGACCGGCAACTTTCAGAAATTTTCTTCTGTTGGTGTTCATTATTTGCCCTCCGTGGGAATGATGTGACACGTCCAGCAGTAGGGGCTCACGCTGTTGGAGATATGGCACTTTTCACAGAATCCCTTGTAATTGGTGTGGCATTTCATGCAGGTGTTCTGGAGGCTGATCTCCCAGTTTTTGCCGTTTTTTGCCACATAGTTTCTGTTCTCGTTGCGCAGTGCCTCATCGCGCCACTCATTCAGAAGACGCATGTGCTGGGCGCGCATAAAGGCCGCGTCTTCGACACAAGCTTCCTGCGTCGGCTTGACCACGCCTGTGCTAGTGTATTCTGTTCCGAACAGGCCGGCCCAGAACGGCGAGGTGAGCACAATGACTAAGATCACTATGCCGATACAAACGGGTTTTGTATTGTACATTTATCGACCCTCCGGAGTCTCTTCTTCGTCAGCGTCAACGTTCGGCAGATCCTCCTGGCGCAGGTCCATGGTGCGCTTGGACTCACCTTTCATGACAAGTGCGTTCGCGACAAGTTCGTGCAGACCGCTGACAGTGACACCAGGGGCCCAGTAATTTGCGAGAGGGGGAAGAGTTGCCCTGTCTATTGCGCACACGCAGGCCATATGATTGACACCGTATTTTTGTTGCACATACCGAAGGGCATTTCCGCGTGGCATGCCGCTGCGCATGCGCAATTCCATAATCTCTTCCGTGTTGAGCCCGGATCCGGCTCCGCAGCAGAAGGTCTGTTCGCGAATCGTATTCTCGGGCATTTCGACGAAATGGTTACAGACATGCTTTAAGATATAGCGCGGCTCATCGAGAAGTCCCATGGCGCGGGCCGGGTTGCATGAGTCGTGGAAGGTCGTGACGATATGGTCGTTTCTGCTCGGATCGAGCTTGAGTTTGCCGTGGCGGATGAGATCGGCCGTGAACTCCGTGATATGCACCATCTTTGTCGCCTTCGCCTGCGAGAAGACCGTCCCTGTGATCGGGGACTTGGGCGTAATCATGTTGGCCGGAGTCGGGCCGTTGTAGGTCTCCATGTACTGGTTGATGACGCGCCACATATGCCCGCATTCGCCGCCGAGAATCCATTTGGCGCCCAGGCGTTCGGCCTCCGCGTACATCTTGGCATTCAGCTTCTTGGCCATGTTGAATGTCGTGAAGGAGCCGAAGTTGCCGCCTTCGCTTGCGTAGGTCGAGAAGGTGTAGTCGAGATCGAGTTCATGGAAGAGCAATAGATAGCCCATGAAGGTGTAGACACCGGGATCTGCGAACACATCGCCTGAAGGTGTGATGAAGAGAATTTCATGGCCCTTTTCATTGAAGGGCGTCTTCGGGCGGATGCCGGTCACAGTCTCGCAGTCATCGGCGAGCATCTCGACAATTTCCTTGTAGGAATGGGGCTTGATGCCGAGATGGTTGCCTGTGAAGCTGCAGTTTTTCACAGGATCCATGATCCAGTGCGTGCCAAGGCCCACCTCATGCATGAGTTCGCGGACAATGGCCGTGATTTCAGCTGTGTCTATGCCGTAGGGGCAGAAGAGCGAGCATCTGCGGCATTCGGTACACTGATAGGCGTAGTAGAAGAGTTCCTTGACAACGTCTTTGTCCCAAGTGCGGGCGCCAACGCGTTTGCCGAGAAGGCGGCCTAAGGCTGTGTGGTCTCTGCGGTAGAGGGAGCGGAGCAGTTCTGCGCGCAGAACGGGCATATTCTTCGGGTCATTGGTGCCTAGGAAGAAGTGGCACTTGTCCGCGCAGGCGCCGCAGCGCACGCAGATGTCCATGAAGAGCTTAAGCGAGCGGTGCTTTTCTAAGCGTTCCTCAAAAGCGTCGCAGAGAATCTTTTCCCAATTGTCCGGAAGGTTCCAGTCCTCGGCTGCCGGATCCCAGTCGTGGGGATTGGGCATGTGCAGCAGCTCCATTGTCTCCTTTCTCTCGGGATAGCAGTAGGAGCCTGGCGAGAACATTGGTTTTGTGTCAAGCCAGCTTTCAGCGGGAAAATCCGGTCTGCTCGCCATGAGCATTTGCGGTGTGGGTAATTTAGCTTTTGCCATTCTGACAACTCCTTACTCTGCGGACTTCTTTTCGGGCTGCTTTTCAAGCGGAAGACCTGCTTGGGCCATGGCGTCGCGGTAGGTGTCTTCGTATTCGGGATAGGTGAAGAACTGCTTGGGCGGGTTCCACGGATTTATGTGGCGGACTTCACGCGTATTGGTCGCGATATTGCGGGTTGGGCTGAAGAAGATGCCCGGCATATGCACGAGTTTCGAGAAGGGGAAGTAGAGCAAAAGGGTACTCACAAAGGTCAAGTGGACGATAAACATGGCGTTGAGATCCAGGTTTTCGATCATGGGCTGGAAGTGGGTTAAGCTCATGATGAAGATCTTGACCTGGGCGATTTCAGCCTTGTCGAAGTAGCGCAGACAGATGCCTGTGACGACAATGCCGATAAGCAGCCAGAGCGGAAAGTAATCGTTGGGGAGCGATAAGTAGCGCAGGCGTTTGTTGAAGATACGGCGCGAGAGAAGGAAGAGGAGGGCGACAAGCAGGAGGCCGCCTGTCATAAAGAAACGCGGCGAGCCGATCTGGAGAAATCCATCAACCGCCTCGATGGCACTTATGCAACAGGGCACTGGTTCCATGAAAAAGCGGAAATGGCGCAGGAAGACGATGAGAAAACAGTAGTGGAAGAGCAGGGAGAAAAACCAGAGCCACTTGGATGAATAATAGACCACCCGTGGGCCTTCGTTTATACTGTCGTTTTCTACGGTACTTGCAAGCGTGTTTCTGAAAAGCGAGCGGAAAAGGCACACTTCGAGGAACATGCGCACAACGACACCGAAGGTGTTTGAGGGACAGTCGTATTTGTCGTGTTTTATGAAATCAAGCGATTTCTCCTGGCCGCCCGTCGTTGGGATAGCAAAAGGCACCGGCGATTTTGCCCAGTACACCATGCGCCGAACGAGTCCGACAATAAATACCAGAACTGCACAGTAGGGAAGCACGATGCCGAAGACCGCTGTCAGTCCGATGGAGGACCCGATCCAGGCACAGGCTCCTATGAGCAGTACCAGAAGTAATGATTCAAACATTCCCTACCTCACTTGGCCTGTAGGTTACCCCGGTGCTGTCTCCGCAGTCCGGGAAAAAATGTGATGGATGGGCTTAGCCGCATCCTTGATTGCCGCATCCGACGAATGTACCGAGCGGTGCTTGATCGTTTAAGTGTTGCGCCCAGCGTTTGAGTTGGGCGTATTGATCCTTTATCTCCTTGATACGTATTTCAGACAAGGTTTCTCTGTCCTTCGTGTATAAATCGAAGGCGAGGAGCGCCAAGGTATCGACGCGTGACTCAAGATCGAGATAGTCCGAAAGCGAGGATTCCTGAATCTGCGGCGCGACATCCTTGCGGAGAATGGGTTTGAGCAGAAAGATCACACCGACGCTTTGGCTTGGAGTAAAGGTCTGCACAGCCCGGATCTTGATAAAACGCTCAAGCGCTTTTTTGATCGCCTCTGTGTCGACCGTCTCCCCCAAGAGGGCCGAAAAAAGGCCACCTGCCGCCTCCTTGATCATCCCCCCCACGGGATTGGTGAAGGGATCGCTGTTTGCGCGCATGAAGGCCGTTTCTGGATAGGTCGCAAGAACGGCGTCAACCCAGCGGGCTATGATTTCTTCCCGTTTTTTTGTAAGGATAGTTTCGAGTTTCACGACTTCCTCGTCTAAAGTCCTTGTACCGCATTGGCCCATGGGTACACGGAGGGTAAATTAAAAAATTCTGTAAACCTAAAAGGGGCAGAGCGTCAAGTCACTTACGGCACGGATTCTGCAGTACCTATTCAAAACAGCGCGAAAATTAAGGAGATATGCCATGCGATTGACAGCCCAATGTATCCGATTGTGCGCATGTATTCTGGTTCTTTTGTGCGCGGCCCCAGCCTGGGCTGTGCGCATCAAGGACATAGCCAGTTTTTCAGGTGTTCGGGATAACCAGCTTATTGGCTACGGTCTTGTCGTCGGCCTGCCCGGCACAGGCGATAAGAGGGATTCGGTTTTCACGCTGAGTTCGATGAAAAATATGCTCGATAAGATGGGTATAGGTGTCAAGTCTTCGGCACTTAAAATTAAAAATGTGGCCAGTGTCATGGTTACGGCGCATATGCCCGTCTCGGCGCGTCCAGGGACCAAGCTTGATGTGACGGTTTCCTCTGTGGGCGACGCCTCATCCCTTGCGGGCGGCGTTCTTCTGCAGACGGCGCTTAAAGGGGTTGACGGGAAAATTTACTGTCTGGCCCAAGGGGCACTCACTGTCGGCGGCTATTCCGCTGGCGGGAACGCGGCCCAGACAAGCAAGAACATCAGTACCGTCGGTCTTATTCCAGGTGGAGCTATAGTTGAGCGCGCGATTCCCTTTCAGTTCAACCAGCAGAACAAGCTGACATTGAATCTTAGGAGCGCTGACTTTTCGACTGCCCAGCAGATCGCCGAACGCCTCAATCGAGCAATTGGCGGATCGTTTGCGCGGGCCGAGGACGCTTCAAGCATAACAATAGCCGTTCCCCCGCAGTACCAGAACAATCTTGTCCCCCTTATGGCCTCGGTCGAAAACCTTGAGGTGAATCCCGACACGCCGGCAAAGGTCGTTGTCGACGAGAAGACGGGAACCGTTGTTCTTGGGAGGGATGTCAGAATTTCCAAGGCTGCCGTTGCCCACGGCAATTTGCAGATCACTGTGCAGGAAGGCGAGCAGGTCTCTCAGCCCGGTCCTTTCTCTGGCGGTCAGACCGTTGTGACGCCGCAGACAAATCTCGATGTCCGCGAGGAACACCGCCACCTTGTCATGGTCGAGGGTGCGACACTGCAGGAGCTTGTTGACGGCTTAAATGCCATCGGCGCGACCCCCCGCGATCTGATTTCCATTCTGCGCTCTTTGCAGGTGTCCGGTTCCCTGCATGCCGCACTGGAGGTAATCTGAGATGACCAACCTCTCCTCTCTCGATACCGCGCGTATGGCGCAGTCTGACGCCAAGAGTGCGGCCATTCAGACAAAACTTGGCTCCCTCAAAATGTCTCCCCTCTCGCCTGAGGCGAAAGCGAAGAAATTGCGCGAGGCCTGCGAGGGCTTTGAATCGATTTTTATTCAGAAGATGTGGCAGGAGATGAGGAAGAGTGTGCATCAAAGTACCCTCCTCCACAGCCGCGACGAGCAGTTCTGGCAGGACATGTACGATCAGGAGCTGGCCAAGAAGATGACCAGTGTCGGCGGCATAGGTCTTGCTGACATGATGTTTGAGCAGCTCTCAAGCCATCTGACTTCGGCGAGTAAGTCCACGGCGCTTGCGGCCCCGCGCGAGCCGGCCTTTATTCCCACCCAGGCTCCCTTGCTCGGTTCTGAGCTTGAGAAAAAAGGCGAGGGCGAGCTCCGAACCACTGCCTCATCGCTGTACGATGGGGCTGTTGAGCCTGTGTCCCTATCGCCTGAGCCTGCGCCCGCAGTGCCCCCGCCTACTTCCAATGTCCAAGCAGATGTCTTTGTTCCGCCAGTAGCTCCCGTACAAGAGCCCTTGCCAAAGGCTCCCGTAGCCCAGGTTTCTCGCAGGCCGCAGGCACAGCCTACAAGAGCTGCGCAAAAAAATGAGCTGCAGCAGGCTGCGCCCAAAATCGCTCCGCAGGCTGGGAGCGCTGTGAGTCCGTGGCTCCTTGTTGAGGAATTGCAGCAGAAGGCCGCACAGCCAGTCAGCCGGGATCCAGTTGCCAACGCCCTTGCGAGCATGCGCGCTCAGGCGCAGGCTGATCGGCTCTTAAAGCCTGCCTCAGCCGGCAATCCCGAGGCTTTAGCTCAAGTTTCGTACGCTTCGCTGAACCAGAGGCAGCAGTCGACATCGTCCGGTCTTGAACTTGCGAACGCAGCGAAACGGCAGGCCGGGGATCAGCTAGGAAGCCGCGGCATCCGCGAGCCCCTTCTCCCGCAGACGCAGAAGGCGAAGGATTCGACGCTTGCCGCATACGCAAAACGCGATGCCCAGCAGAATGAGGGCAATGTGAGTGTTCAGCCACTTCCCTATAGCCATCCGATGAACCAGGCTGAGATGCAGGCTGCACCCGCAAGCGAGGCCTTTGTCCAGGATGCGCCTTTGCGCGATCCCGAAGCTAGTCCCCTTATGGCGCCTCTGCCGAACCAGACTGACCCACGTCCCGAGCAGGGAGCGCGTTCTAACACAAATCAGAGGCGTGTGCAGCGGACTAGTTCTTCGAGAAGAAATAGACGCGAGCAGGGAAACGATCAGGGAATACGCATTTTGAATCTTGACCGCCAAAAGGGGGCAAGCCTCATTGCGCAGTCCTCGGAAGTCCCAGGCCGCCAGACTGAACAGATTTCCCCAAACTCCGGCTTTACCATTCCGCCCTTGACGGCCATGGATCTTGGCAGCTAAGCACGTATTTTCGAGAGATATCGCCCTTCCAACACACGGAAGGGCTTTTTTTTGTCTCCTAGCGCGTGTGCGCGTCTTGGCGATTGTCGGCCCTTTGCCAAGCTCATTGCAAGGCAAATGAGGGGCTTTTTTTTGGTGATTTGCTGTACAAGAGCTGCCTACGTGAGAAAACGCTTGCGCCGCCTGCTATGCGGTTACGAGATGGCTGCGTACGCGTGATCGCAAAAGCGATCTGGGCAAGCTACAGCAAATCGGCTCAGGCATGGACACAGCGACCAGTTTGGCTGTGAAGCTCCTTGTTTTGGGAGCCTCTCCATCTGGCTTGTGTCAGAACACTGGCTTTTTGTCTTTCTTGTGCGCAATCCCGTCAGAAGAGCGGGCTTTTTTATGCCTGCAGTTTTTTTCCCCTTGCTTGTGCACACAGTCTTTTTGCGCAGCAAGCTCTACTCCATCTCGAAAAAAAATATCCTCTTTTTAATACGATATTTTTCTGTACAGCGCGCAGCAGTATTGTAAGATAAGAATTTTTTTACTCTTGAGTAGAGAGTGCGCGCTTGGTTTTGCCCATGCATTCGGCAGTCCGCTTGTAGGTTGCGTGAGACAAAAAGGGAAAAAAGAAACGTGGTATGGATGTTGCATGTTTTATGGGCAAAGGACTAATCAATTTTTACAAAGGGGTTTTTGCCGTGTACGCAATTATACAGGAAAGTCTGGTTAGGCAGGAAAAGGGACTTGAGCTTTTGCTGGATCTTTTGACACATGAATACCGCACACTGTGCGAGCGCAAGATGACACTTGTCGCGCACCAGGAATTTGCCATTCAAGAACTTATTCGCCAGCTTGTTGAGGAAAAAGAATTTGTCATGCGCATGCTGAAGGGCGTTCCGCTCTCAGGCTATGCGGACAATCTTCCAGATGAAGAAAAAGCGGCGATTCTGTCCGCCCGCGACAGGCTTGATGTCGCTGAGCAGCGGACCTCGCGTCAGGCTGCACGCAATAGCCAGCTTGTTCTCGCTCTGCTCGATCAGAATGGCAAGTCGCTTAAAACGCTCTTTAAAGAGGCCGTTCCGGAAGTGTCGCTTGTTTATGGGCGGCGCGGATCCATGCACACGCTTCCCTCGCAGGGAGCCCTGATTTCAGGGAGGTTATAGGTCATGCTCAGCAATCTGCTCACAATAGGGAAGTCCGCTCTGACCACAGCGCAGGCATGGGTCAATGTGACAGGCGACAATGTCGCCAATGCGGATACAGCCGGGTATACACGTCGCTATGTTGTTCAGAAAGAAGCGCCCACGATTACTGTCGGCGGAAACCAGATTGGACTTGGTTCTAATGCTGAGCAGGTTTTGCGCTTTTTTGACAAATTTCTTGAGGATTCCTACATAGCCGAATCGACAATTTCCTCCCGCTGGGATCAGTACGACAATATCATGGAGTCGGTTGAATCGCTGTTTAACGAGTCGAATACAACTGGCTTAAGCGACACACTGAATAAATTCCTGGAATCCTGGCAGAAGCTTGCTTTAAATCCCGAGGATCCCGCAGTCAGAACAAGTGTGCTGACAACCGGCCAGACGCTGGATGATTTGTTTCAAAGCATGCACACCTTTATTGGAGATGTGCAGACTGAAATGGATGTCTCAATCAGCGAGGCGGTCAAGAGGGTGAATGAGATTTCCTCCGCGATCGGCGATATCAATGCGCAGATACGCGAAACAGAAATCTCCCATATGATTGTGCCAAACAGTCTCTATGACAATAGGGACGCCCTTGTCGAGGAATTGTCGACACTTGTGAATGTCAAGACAATTGACGGGGGCGCGGGCGACTACCGGGTGCAGCTTGGGACAGGTCAGCCTCTTGTTGACGGAACAACAACCTACTCCGTGGACTTCATGGCCCCAACTGCGGAAAACCGTCTCACTCCTGAATCGACCTTTGGCGGCACCATTGCCTTTGAGGGCTCTGACGAGTTTGAGTACACGATGCAGATCGTAAACGGCGGAACAATTGGCGGCGATACTGCCCCGACTTTCCGCGTCTCCCTTGACGGGGGCAAGAGTTGGCTTAAGGACGAGAGCGGAAGCGATCTTATTTTGAATCTGACAGGGTCGGTTACGACGGACGACGATGGCAACAGTGCTTTTGTTGTTGATCCGGTCCGAGTGAAGGATATTTTCGTCTCCTTCACCTTTGATGAGGCGGATCCTAGTGAGAGTGCGAGGACCCTTTCAACAGGGGATCTCTTCTCTGTAGTCCCGAAGTCCGGCCTCTACTGGATTGAGCCCACCCGTGGTCCAGAGAACATAACGCCGCAGATGTCCGTGTCAGGGGCGGATAATATCGACCGGGTGACCGGAGGAAAGCTCACCTCGTATTTCTCGGTGCGCGACGATATCGCAGGCCGCTACCGTGACGAATTGAATGCCCTTGCAAGTTCCATCTCTTGGGAAGTCAATCACCTCCACAGTCAGGGTGCTGGGCTCACCAAGATAAACCAGACAGTTGGCCAGATCGAAGTGCCCTACACCGATCAGCCCCTTGGCACCGCGCAGTCCGGGAATGTCTTCTGGAACAGACTTGAGACGGGCGCTGTCAATATGTATTTCTACGATCCAGTGACAGGCGAAAATATTGCGGAAAGCCAGCTTCTTTTTAATGGCGCAAACTTTGATCCAGAAACGCACTCCCTTGAAGATATCCGCGACGCCTTCAATGCCCTGACCCTCAATCTGAAAGACGGTGTTCTCACAAGTTTGACCGACGGCGCCCGCTTATTCGATGCCGAGATTCAGAATAACCGTTTGATTGTGAAGACGAGCAGCGAGGTCCAGGATCTGACCTTTGCCTTTGGCCAGGATTCAAGTGGCCTGCTCGCAGCTCTTGGTCTTAATTCCTTCTTTTCTGGAGCCTCAGCCTCGGATCTTGCGATAAGCTCTGACATTGGAACCGACTACACAAAGGTGAACGCCGGTCGCGTGAACGGTGGCTACGAGGTGAACGAAGGCGACAATACCGTCGCAGCGGCCATCGGCGATTTGCTGACAAAGAAAGTGACGATCTCAACTTTCTGGAAGACCGTTGACCAGAGTCTGCCGAACTATTACGCGTCCCTTGTCTCGACAGTTGGATCCGACAAGCTCCACGGCGAAACAAATAGAGCCTATCACAATACCCTCGCAAACTCGATGCTCGAGCAGAAAGAGTCGCTTACCGGTGTGAATCTTGATGAAGAAATGACCAATTTGGTGAAGTATCAGTCTGCCTATACAGCCGCGGCAAAGCTCATCACAACCGCTGACGAAATGCTGGGTGTGCTTATAGGGCTTAAGCAATAGGGGGAGGGCCATGTCGATACGCATAACCCAGAGCATGATGTACGATAAGTACACAAGCCAGATGCAGGGAAGTCTCTCCGCGTACATGGAGAGTTCCGAGCAGGGATCAACGCAGAAAAAGCTCAACAAGCCCTCAGATGATCCGGCAGGAATCTATAAGGTTTTGACTCTGAGAAGGAATCAGTCCTTCAATACCCAGCTTCTGGAGAACTGTGATACGGCAAAAGGCTGGCTTAAGCTTGAGGACAGCATCCTCTCGACGCAGATGCCCACGGTTGTGACAACGATTAAGTCTCTTGCCGAGCAGGCTGCAACAGGCACCTATACAGCTGAGCAGCGCCGCGATATCGCCTATCAGGTCAGGCAGCAGTTTGGCTCCCTGATCAATATGGCAAACTCGGAGTTTGACGGAAAAAGTCTTTTCGCAGGCCACAAGTACGACTCCCAGGCCTTTCATGAGGGCCTTGCAATGATGAGCCAGGTCGAGTCGGTCGCAAATCTTGTGAATAGCGGCAAGGTGACTGTTGAGGGCGATAGCGAGAAGACAATCGCTTTGCAGTTTACTGAAGATGGGAGCCTTGACTCCTCACTCGCCTACCGCTGGACAGATGACGGGGGAACGCATTGGAATACGGGCGTATCCAGCATAGTAACAGATGGCACAGATAGCTACGCTGTTCTTGATTGCGACGGGGTGACCACGCGCATTAAGGTGCTTGAAGACGGGAGCGCAGTGACCGATGATCAGGGCAACGTCTTATCCCTGAGCGTTCCTGCAACCGACATAAGTGAGCAGGGGGTCAGTTCCTCAAACGGGACACTCTACATCCGCCCGGCAGCCATCTATCAGGGCGATGTGAACGATACCCTTGAGGTCGTAACCATGGGCACAAACGGCAATGTGAGCGCCGAAGCCCAGGGGACATTTGGCGGCAATACCTTAATTCGCCTCTACGGAATTGAGCGTGTGGACGGCATTGAGCAGGAAAAAGACCTTGAATGTGTGTCCGGTGCGCTTGTCAAGTGGGAATACAGCACAGATAATGGCCTAACCTGGGTTTCTGGGCGGGCCAAACTGCCTGACGGAGCGAGCGAGTCGTCTTCGGCCTCCATCCGTCTTCCGCTCCCTGAAGGCTATGTCGATCTGACCATAACCGGGACAGTGCCAAAGGGTGGCCAGGTCATGGTCCATCCCGAGGACGCGAATGTCGGCTACGAGATCATGAAGGACACCTATATTACCGTGAACGGTGTCGGCAAGGATATTTTTGGCGGCTACTACAATGGAAAGCCGGCTCTTCAGGAACTTGACGATCCTGGGAGAAATCTCTTTGAGGTGGTCGGCAATTTCATCGGCTATCTTGAGACAAACAACCAGAGCGGTTGCCAGGAGACACTTGCGAAGCTCGCCAAGGCCGAAGAATATATTTTGACGCAGGCAACACGCGTCGGGGGACTTGAGAATCGCGTTGATGTGGCGTATGATGTTCTTACTTCTCAGAAACTTGATATTGGCGAACGTTTAAGTTATGTCGAAGATATTGATCTGACAGAGCTTCTTGTGAAGATGGAGCAGCAGCAGATCACATATCAGACGGTTCTGCAGTCAGCTTCTAAAATTATGAATATGCGATTGGCAAACTATCTCTAAGTCTTTTTGCTATTGGTGTCATTTTGCCATTTGTGAGGAAAACCATGGCCCTCAAAGCACCTGCTTCCAGACAATCCTGCGGTGCCCACTGGTTTCCTGGTCCGAACGGCGCATATCGCGTGGGTGTAACATGTTGATACTGACACGACGACCGGGCGAAAGTCTTTACTTGGGTGACGATATACGGATCACTGTCCTTGGCATGCAGGGCAAACAGATCAAACTGGGACTGCAGGTGCCGGCGGAGATGACCGTTTACCGAGAAGAAGTGTATAAGCGAGTTATTGAGGAAAACCAGCAGGCAATGGCGACAAGTACTGAAGATTTCATGGTGGCTGCAAATCTATGGAAAAAAACTTAGTAGAAATCGATACGCGCCTGGGCAAACGGAGTGTTGACGCATCGCGTTTCATCACTTTTCCGCGGGGGCTGATTGGCTTTGAGAACGAGCAGCAGTTTGTCCTTTTGCAGATTAGGCCCGATGCGCCGCTGCTTGTCTTACAGAGCGTACACACTCCGCAGCTTGGTTTTCTCGTTACTGATCCCAGATGTTTTCTTCCCGACTACATGCCGCGGGTGAGTGACGCAGAGCTGTCCCTCCTGGACATTGCGGATTTGCATGATGCAGCCATTCTTGTGACAGTATCGATACCGATGGGTGAGCCGGAGAAAGCGACACTCAATTTGACCGGTCCTATAATTATCAATCATATTTGCTGTACCGGTCTGCAGATTCCGCAAAACGATATTTCTGGACCGGCACGAGTCAATCTTTATTCCTTTGAGAAGTCAGATCAATCAGAATCACAGAATACGTAGTTCGGTTTCGGTATATTTTGGCTTTTCGTTGCGTTTGTGCGCGAAAAGCTTTTTTTGTCCATTTCTCGATTTGTCATTTTATCCTTGCATGCGGAGAACTCTATGGCAAAGATTGCGTTTAGACAAAGCACGGCACTGGGGAGAAAAGTCAGTCTCGATCTGGCGACCCAGGACGAGCCAGCGCAGAATGATTCGCTTCTTTCGAGTTCCCGTCATCTTCGTTCCGTTCTCTCTCTGTACGATGTCTGCATAACGCAACTGACAAAACTCCGCGCCTGTCTTATGGATGGTCGAGTAGATGATGCTCTGGTTTTCTCGAAAAATTGCACTGACATTTTGACTGCTCTTGATGATGATTTGGATCGCTCAGTTGAACTCGCAGAAAATTTTCATGTTCTCTACCAGCACTGCCTAAGGCATCTGGGTGCCGACGGAAGGCCGCTTGCAATAGAGAATGTCGACGCAGTCAAGATGGTCGTCCAGCGACTGCGGCGCCTATATGTTCATCTTGACTGCCGGGAGACTGATCGCGCGTAGAGTGAGCAGTCTATTATCGTGATATGGCAAGTGTTTATAGTTTTGCGGCTGGTCAGTGAGGCTTTTGACAGAGGCTTGTAACTTGCGATGGGATCTACCGCATTTGCTCTCGTGAACAGCGGAACCTCGTATTTCCTAGGAGTTTTGGAAGGAAGATTGCCCAAGCCCGCGAGTATACGTTCTTTTTGTTGTTGCGTTTGCGTTGCTCGGTATGTACGGTTGAAGGACGCAAAGCAGCAAAGTTGCGTAAGCCTAAACAGAAGGGCGACCTCTTAAG
>JAFTDR010000328.1 GCA_017454105.1 Desulfovibrionaceae bacterium
CTTGGTCAAACAAATCAATAAGCCAAGTTAATTTATCTGTAGCGCATAGTCTCGAAGGTAAATTTAAATCCTGCAATGATAATGACCCCAGAGCATCGAAAATAGCCGCTACCTACACGTTCTGGATGGCAAAATTAAAACCAGCGTTTGCCCTGCTTCCTAAAGATTTCTCTGTGAACGAATACATTGCTCTACATGCTGGCTTCGCTTATGTTCGAGAACGAGCAAAAATTGTCATAAAGCTATCTGGTCCAGAAATGTGTGATATTTGCGACACACTCAGATTTCATACATCGTCGCCACACATGACGATGCATCTTTCTGAACTATGGATAGAGCGAGAAAATATTAGGAATAACAGCTAGCAGCGCGACAAGCTATCACTCAGTGGTCGGGTTCATCCTGGCTTTTTTTTGTCAGTCATCCACGTCCATAAAACACCTGAGCTTAGCGAGGATGTTCTTTCGTCAACAGTGAAAATTAATCTATAACTTTACGATTGGCGATTACTTTATGGCCTCCGCCTTCTTTTTCTTCTCAGCCCTTTTCAATGTATTCACGCTTATCCCCGTCAACCTTGAGATTTGTGTATAGCTGTGATCAGATCTTAGTGAAAGCGCATGTTCAATTTGAGCCGCTGTAAATTTCAGGAGATTGCAGATCATCTATGGCCGCTGTGAATTGATATTCTCTGTTGTTTAGCATTCCGAAGAAAACCCCTGTTTGTCTACTACGGCAGATGTATTCTCGGCAAGAACAGCACATAAAAGCCCCTCCGAAGAGGGGCTGAATGGAAACACAAGGCGTTTTTGCTATTTACCGAAACCTCGCTCTTTTAGGGCTTCATCCCTTAGCATTATCCCAAAAATAATCCAAAAATCATGGAGTATCAGTCCTCTTTCAAATGCCACCTGTTTCAACGCGTTCATTTCCGCGTGCGTCAGCAGCTTCGGGAGATTGTCGCTTGCTATCCTGAAGGCTGATTGTTGAATGCTGTGGCGTCAGCCGGACATGATGACGAAAGTATGGCCATGAGAGGGCTTGATACTTGGAGAATATCGTAGAGGCATCGATTTCCTTTGAAATCTCTTCTCCACGCTCGGTTAATGCTACTGGGCTTTGTGATCTGGCCAACCCGTGCATACTTGTCATCGTGTAAATAGCATCGACTTTTGAGTCCAGACTTACAACTGTATCGTGCGTTTGGTTTAGCGTATTTTCTATTTTATCGAGACGAGTTTCGTGGTGGTCGTATTTTTCGTGCCACTTTCCAAGCCACAGTCCAACGCGAAAAATAACAAAGAAGGATACCCAGGAGAACAAACACGCTTGAGTTGAGCTGCCCAAGAAGGGCTGAAAGAAATTCAGCCATAACCTTCTTCTCCTCATAGGTTATGGCAACCGAGTAACACGGGATTTTTCCCCCTCGCAATGGGGAAAACAAAACCCCTCCGAAGAGGGGCTGGAATCACTTCACAAACTTGCAGACCAGCAAAGATTGCTTGCAATTTGCGATAACTAATTCAATTTGTAGCTCAAAGCGATTGCAACACCGGCAACCACAGTAACAGCAATGAATCCCATAAGCCAAATATTCATCGTGCCCTCCATGCGACAACACCAGCGGCGAATATGGTGTACCCTCCGAGAACGAACCCCAATGGGTCGCCTTGGTATACTGCTATGCCAAAGCTGATCGCAGCAAAATTCGCGAGCGCGCTGGCAACCAGTTTGAGAATTTCTTTCATATCTTACACCTTACCTGCAAACAGATCTGAAAGCAAGGCTCTGCGATCCGCGAGGTGAATTTACAAATCAAGTGCAAACTTGCCTCTTCAACGAGAGGAAAGGCCGAAAAAGACGCGTGAACAGCGGGTTAGAGCCAAAAGATCAGAGAAAGGCAGAGCGCTGCGTTGCGCGTGCAAGCACGCGACTTGCGTTTCGCACATCGCCTAGTGCGGCCAGGATAGGCCGCACGGCTTGTGCGATTGACTGTTGAAATACAGGGCATACAGCCCTATAAAGGCCATAGAGGCAAGAAAAGCCGTCCTA
>JAFTDR010000329.1 GCA_017454105.1 Desulfovibrionaceae bacterium
ATACGAACTCGCCGATATGTTCGCTCCCAATAATGTCTCGTCGTAATCCCTTTTCAAATCAGGTCGATTTCAACCCGGCGTCCTGGAGGCCGCATCAAACAAGGCTTTTCGGGGGCTCATTCGCGAACCTCTGACGCACATGGCGGTACATTTAGAAAATATGGCCTTAAAACCATCTGAAACCCTTGCTGCAGGCGGATCGCGAACCTCTTCAGTGCTTTTTTACAAAGTCCTTGATTATCAATGGTTTTGCAAGTAGGCGCGCATGAGGAGGGAGGTTCGCGCAAAGGCGTACGCGATGAGGCAGAGGGCGAGCGGAAGCGTTGCGCGGTCGAGAACTCCGCGACTTGTGCTTCTAGAGATATACGCCTGGAGACGAAGAGTCAAGGGAGGGGTAGGGAGAAAGTTGGAAGGAGGGGGGGTACTTTGGGGAGGAAATGAATGTCCGCTAATCTTTTTTTCCAGACATTACCCTCTCCTTAGCCTCCAGATGCCCCTGCACCGTCTAAAGCTATACTCGGTGTCACGATGATTCTTCTGGGCGTCGGCAAATTGAGGTCCTTTTCCTTGGGCGGACAGGGAAAATCAATATACGGTCAGGTATACTAGTACTGGCTTAGCAAAATTCGTGTGTATCTTATACGCTCTCCTGTCCTTGCAGTGTAGGGGAGCCCATCATATTTTTACAACACGGACTTAGAAAAGGCAGTACTAGCTTTTCAGATAAGCCCTGTACCCAATACTATCCTTCCAACTCGGCCTCTCTATCCATTTCCCCTCAAGACATGCCTCGATAAATGAAATCTTCTTTTCAACCTCGGAGAAAGAGTGAGGTTCCGCAGTTGATGAGGACGAAAGCGGAAGATCTTTTCCGGCGCGAGTACAACATCGCTGTATATTCTTACTGTACATCTCAACAGTCCTCGGGCTTGCGTCAATATACGAAACCCCATCCCCCGGCTTCACTCACAACATCATACCTCGCATCTTCTGCTTAAACAGTCGAGCGTATACTCGGCGTCACAATGATTCTTCCCGTGCCGACCAATTGAGTTCTCTCCTTTTGTCTCTGCGGGAAAATCATTATGCGGCATAGGTGACACCCTCGCCTGCAAGAAAATAGGCAAAAAAAGGGAGTATCCTGCGATACCCCCTACTCGAAAACTGACTTGGCGAATCTCTCTGAACAATGGAACAATGAGTTCTTTCACTCGCTTAGATTCCATTTCTACGAAAGCTGCGCCTGCAAGGTTTGCAGCTGCGCCTGCACAGAGGCAATCTGGCTCTGAAGATTGGTGTCCTCTCCAGAAGTCTTGATCTGGCCGAGGAGATTCGAAAGCTGGGCCTGGAGAGAATGAATCTGCTGCTCTACAGAACTCCCGCTCTTGCTTTTTTCCTCCTGCGCGCCTCCACTGGCCTCTTCGACACTCGGTGCATGAACCTTCTCCGCGCTGTCGGACCAGCCGTCGCTTGCAACCTGCTTTGTGTCGTTTAAGGTTGAGTAGGACTGCATGAAAAGAGCCATGGCCTCGGGAGAAATCCGCACGCTGTCGCCAAAGGGCGTCACATGCGAGGGATTGCTGTTCATTGTGCTGTATCCACTGCGCAAGTAGGCTGCACCGTAAACATCCACAAGACCCTGATTTGTATTTGAGTAAAAGCCGACTTCCATAATACTCTCCTTCACTTCTGTTTGTTATCTATATAATACTATTAATTGCGTTTCGTAGGCATATCCTTGAACATTGTTTCCTGTCATTTTTTAATGCAATGACCATGCCATAACAGGCACTCACCGCTTTGACCTGTCTCTCTTGCGCTTTCCTTGCGGATCCGTTGCGCTTTTGTGTACCCTCCCCTGCCATTTTCCCGACGGAAAAAATGACCGAGTGTACCGTTTCTGCCATTTTCCATGAAGCTCCGAATTTGTCCTGGCAATCTACGCCCTGCTCTGGCTGCCAATAAACTGACTTCCCTGGGACAATCGCAGGTCTGCTCCTATTGTCTATGCGCCTGGCAATAGGCCAAGCCACTCGCCACAGTGTACAAGCACAATCATGCAAGAGAAAGAAAGCCCAGCGTGAGCCGGCTCCTTAGGCTCTCTTGCGAAATGTGGCCAGGTATGCGACCTGCCAAAACCATCTTCTTTTTCGGCCTTGCGCATTCTGCAGCTGGAAAAATATGGTCCCATCAGTGAACAAAAGCCACTGTGACGCACGAAACTTTTTTCCGACCTGAGCGCTTAAACGGGGGAGCAGCGTGCGGCAGGCTTCTGCCAAATCTTCCTTCAAAAGCTCGTACGGTTCCAGCGTTCATAAGGACGAAAGTAGAAGCTCTTGTCTGTCGCGTATCTTGAAAAGGGGGCGGATGGTCGCGCTCCTTGCAGAAGGCGGGATGCGTCTTGTACGTCCCAGAAGGCCTCACTCTCCTAAGCCTGCGGCCTCGAAAATTTTTTTTGCGCAGCGTACGAAAAGTCTTCTCAAATATCTTGCGCTTTTGCAGGAAATGTGTATTTCTCTGCTCCAATTGTATTGAAGGAGTCTTGGCAAACCTTTTCCCGCCGGATAGCGAGATCGCAGGCAAAACAAGCCAGCCAAGCATGTTGCGCAGGAGCCCAATTGCCATGAATGGCATACGTGAAAAAGACAGCCTTCCCGCTACACGAAGTGAGTCCTGTGGGCGCCGGCACCTTTGGCTGACAGGGAAAATCATCGTACAGCATCTCTGCGGCCAAAATGACCCAGCAAGAAACGTTTCTTAAGCCCGAAGGACAAAAGCCGCATGGGGCTTATACTATTTTTCCGCGTAAAGCCAAGTCGAGAGTACTGCGCTCAAAGAGCAATCGCTTCCCTGGGACGACAATTAAGGGAGAGGATCTGACCAACTATAGATGTGCGCTCAAGACGGCAAGAAGAACAATGCAGGAAAATTCCTGTTCTCAACCCCGCAAGCACTTCTTGGCAATGCACTTGCTCTTTGAGCTCGCATCACACAATCCCATCATAGACAACTATACTGGGGGCAGAAAGAACGTTCCAGCCAGTTTGGCTACACAGTCACTTATTCTAGGAACCGCCATCTGGCGTAGCCACTTTTTTTCTGGCTTGTACAAACACAGACTGTTGGCGGAATTTTTTGACCCCGCATTCTTTCTTGCCTCTTCTTTTTTTATCCATTCCGTTCATACGGAACAACAAAACCACAAGGAACCATAGCATGGTAAAAAAACTGGCTGTGCTTTTGCTTGCAATGGCTATGACCTTCATTGCAAAACCGAGTGACGCTGTCGAGTTCAAGATAAAGGGGAGCTGGCAATTCTCCTTTGACTACATCAATGGCGGCAATTTCATGGGCAAGTACCGCAACGGCAAAAGTACCATAGGACAGCAATGGTCAGCCGTTCACCAACCGCGGGATGAGTTTGAAGCCATAGAGCGTATGCATTTCCAATTGGAGGCCATTGCCTCGGAACAACTCTCAGGCACTCTTCTCCTGGAACTCGGGGAATCACGCTGGGGAAATGCCGCGCAGGGCGGAGCCCTTGGGGCGGATTCCATGCTGATCAAGGTCAAACAGGCCTATCTTGACTGGCAAGTTCCGAATCTGGATCTCAAATTCCGCATGGGCTTGATAGACCTGACCCTGCCTGGCTTTGCCATGGACACCCCTGTTCTGCAGGATGATGTTGCGGGCATCGTTGCCTCCTATCAATTCAACGATGCCTTCGCAACCTCGGCCTTCTGGCTGCGCCTGCTCAATGACAACTGGGTGCAGGATAGCAATACCCACTATCTCGATAACTTTGATCTCGTTGGCCTGACAGTTCCGGTGACGCTCGACACCCTACGCCTCACGCCCTGGGGAATGGGCGGCTATATGGGACCAAACAGCCTACAGACACTCTTTACGCCCCGCCCAGGCGGCAGCGTTCAGTTTGATGTTCTGGCAACCCAGGTCAACCCCAACCAGTCCATTGACGGTATACAGCTGCGCGACGGTCTCTATCCTGCGGCCTTCACCTCCTTCCGTCCCACGACAAGCGTGCTTGATGACTCCTACAGTTCTATGTGGTGGGCCGGACTCACCGGCCAGTGGACCTGGGATCCCTTGCGCATTTCCCTCGATTTTGCCTACGGCGACGTTGACCACGGGAGAGACTACCTGCGCCGCCAGGGCTGGTTTGCCATGCTTCTCGCTGAATACATTCTCGATTGGGGCACCCCAGGTCTCTACGGCTGGTATTTCAGTGGCGATGACGACGATCCGCACAACGGTTCAGAACGTCTACCCTACCTGTCCACAGTGAACAATTGGCCGAACTCTCTCTCCACCTTCGGCTACCGGGGCAATCCCATCATAGGGGGCGGCAAGGGCATTCTTGGCACCAATCCCACTGGCACATGGGGTGTTGGCCTACGGCTCAAGGACATGAGCTTTTTGGACAATTTGAGCCACACGCTCCGCTTCAACTTCTTTGGAGGGACCAACAGCCCCACCATGGCCTCCTACTGCACGGGCAGACTGGCTACTGACAGTTCTGGCCGCACAAATTACCGGAACAATACCGATTTCAACTCGTTCGGCACCTATCTGACAACTGATGACACAGGCCTTGAAATCAACCTGGATACAACCTACAAAGTATACGAGAACCTAAGCCTCGGCCTTGAACTGGGCTATATCCATCTCAATTTGGATGAAGACACCTGGGGACGCTTCGAAAACATGACATCCTCGTCCCTGAATCAAAAAGACGCCTGGAAGGCGACTGTCAACGTCATCTATTCGTTTTAATGCCCAAGGGCGTACGCTCAACCCTTGCGCACAAAAGATGCCTATACGATATACTCGCGACAAACTCGGAGACAGTGCGAAATTGCGCCGCTCATGAGGACGAAAGCAGAAGTCTTTTCAGTCGCGAGTATACAATCCCAATCAGCATCTATTTTTTTCCGCATGTGCGGATTGCAATACTATCGTTCAACAGTGGACGCAGACCTTCATCTGCCTCTGTAGTCAGTGATTGCAAAAAGGAAGCAAGAATGCCTTAAGCAACTGAAAAGCCTCTTTCTTTGGTACTCCCCTAGCTTGACCGATATAATAGTACTCCGTACATGCGGATTTTTTTGAGGCAAACAGATACTCAACCACCATGTTCACTTTGGGTACATTTTCTGCGAAAGCAGCGCATCCTAAACCCTTTCTTGTACCTTGCCTCTTTGGAGCTACCCTTGTAGGAGCAAGTCGTGGATGGACTCCTGCTCTGTTGATCCTGATTGAAACGCTGACAGTTATTTACGCTTGCGCGGACAGCGCGAACTTGTTGCCAGCTGAGTCTCACATTCCTCTCCCTGTGCGTAATGAACGAGTGTAAATCGGTCAGGTCACCAGCACTGCACTCACGGGTCAACGGTACAATGCGGATTGTATAGGTCTGCAAATCGTATTATTGTTGACAAACACCGCATTCTGCCGTTCATGAGATGCCTGGAGAGTAGACTAAAAAGTACATTGCATCGTACATCCGTGAACGGATACAAATATAAACAAAATATAAATATTTTTTCTTGACAATAAGCATAATTAATTTCTCATAAATATATATTATTTTGCAGATTAATAATTTGAAACATATATGGACTTTAACATTTAAAAAGCTAAGGTAAAGCATTAAAAATAGCATTTTTAAAACTATTCTATAGTCATGTCAAAATTTTGACCAATATTTTTATTTAAAAAATATTTCTAGAAAAAATTAAATTATTATATATAAAATATCATAGTAATTTAACTATTATTAAAAATATACTACCTAATTATATCATAACTTATCAACAAATACACGGCACAATTTTTTCGGAATTTTTAGGATATACTCCACAAATTTATAGAAAAATATTAGTTAATTTTTTGAAAATTAAAACGGGATAGGCTCTTAATTGTACGTCATCATCAGTGTTTGGCTGCCCCTAGAAGGTGTCACGTTTTGCGCGAAAAAAGTCTACTCTGTCACTCCAGCCTTCACTCTATTGCAGATTAGATACTGGTCGGTGAACATCTACTTCCGACTGGGCGACTGCTTTCTTGGTGCCATATCTCCTTCACTCATCTGCGCCACTTTGGCTAAGAATGCAACTGATTGAAGGAATGATCTGAATGCAATAGTGGTCTGTTCACTTGTTGGCTTGATGCTAATGACAACGTGTATCATGACATCCTCGAGATGCCCCAGGCAAACTTCTAAACAGTGATCTCTTTGAGTGACGGTTCGTGCAGCGATGGCCATACGTCCAGACAGTAGAAGGGTGAGGTCATCTTGCTCAAACAGCCAATGAAGCGGCCAACCCAGCTGTTTCTTGTGGCCTGGGTGATTGCAAAAGACTGGGGAATTTACTTTAAGAGAGGCCAGATACTCCCACTGTGCGGGGTGGGCACTCATTGCAATCAACTTCTCGAATTGTAATATTAGCGGACATTCAAGTCGTCCCCTGGGGTGTTCCCTCCTTTCCTACTTTCTATCGCTGTCTGCCGACTTTCATCTTGACTCGCCCTCTCAAAACGTATATCACTGCTAGAGGTACAAGATACGGTTATGACCCCGTTATACCTAGCTTGCGGAATACTCGACCGCGCAATGCTTTTCCGCACTCCATCTTGCACATCCCATGCGCCAGAACGGAAAGATTTTTTACGCAGCCAACTGTGTTTGCGCCAATGCGCGAACCTCAGCCCTCATGCGTGCCTTTTTACAAAATCCTTGATAATCAAGGATTTTGTAAAAAAACGCCGAAGAGGTCTGCGATCGGCCAGCAGCAAGGGTTTTAGGAAGTTTTAAGGCCATATTTTCTAAATTTACCGCAACGTACGTCAGAGGTCTGCGAATGAGGGCCAGAAAAGCCTTGACTCCTGCAGGCTCCAGGATGCCGGAGTTGAAAGAGACCTGATTTGAAAAGGGATTACGACTTCAAGTTTCATATCTGGTTGTACTCGGTAATAGTAAAGTTGAAAGAGACCTGATTTGAAAAGGGATTACGACGAGCTCGTGGAATTGCACAAAAATTAAGACCATCCGTTATGTTGAAAGAGACCTGATTTGAAAAGGGATTACGACTTAATTAGGTCATTCTGGGTATAAGCTACGACTGAGCAGTTGAAAGAGACCTGATTTGAAAAGGGATTACGACCCTGGATCTGAGATCGTAAACCAAAACGTTCTATGGTTGAAAGAGACCTGATTTGAAAAGGGATTACGACCTCGAAACCGGAAGTAGCTTCAATTAACAAAAAGGCCACCGTTGAAAGAGACCTGTTTTGAAAAGGGATTACGACGCCTTAATGGAATTAAGAACTTGCCGTTCTAGATCGTCAGTTGAAAGAGACCTGATTTGAAAAGGGATTACGACCTCGAAACCGGAAGTAGCTTCAATTAACAAAAAGGCCACCGTTGAAAGAGACCTGTTTTGAAAAGGGATTACGACGCAAAT
>JAFTDR010000330.1 GCA_017454105.1 Desulfovibrionaceae bacterium
CCAAGGCTCCATAACATTATACCGCCCGAGGCTTCGCACATGAACATTACTGCCATGCACGCTCGGTTTGTTTCTAATTAGGCGGCTCACCTAACTAGGAGGTTGTTGCAACCACATGAGACATACGCCCTCGTGGCGCACAATATTTATTATTAGTGGCTTCATAGAATAAATAATAAGAAAATCCTGATCTTTAAAGATCAAATTTTTATCATTTATATATGGTATCTGCGGGTGTACGAGGAAATGCGGCTTTTAGCCTACTCTCCAGTCATCTCTCGAACGGCAGAATGCAGTGTTTGCCAACAACAATACGATTTGAAGAACTATACAATCTGCGTAGTGCCGCTGACCCATGAACGCATGCATTTTTTCAAGTAACTAAAAACAGGAAATTTATAATTTATTCTCTAGAGAAGATACAAATATATTTTATTGATTTGTTCACGGTATAATAAATACTGGAATTTCTTTATTTTCATTTATACGTCAATTAAGAAATGATAAAGTAAATATACAAAAGTTAGCTGCGTTATTTGGAGATCCAACTATTGCTTCCAATAACAATACAATAAATATTTTTATAGAAAAATTATATAAATTATATTGATATTTTAAATGATTTTGGTTTAGGAGAGATTAAATTTTTACTTAAAATATTGAATTAACAGATAGTTTATATAAAATAATAAACAAAATAGCTCACATAAAACAATATATAAAAAATAACATTGAAAATGATTTAAACTCCGAAAAAGTTCGGTATTGAGGAGTCTATCCCTTAACTGGAAATTATAGATGGTTTAACAAGTAGGAATAAATTATGAGTCTTCCATTAATATTTAATGGACATGCAACCAGAGATTTAATTAATCAATGGGAAAGAGTATGTGCAGGAATAACTGATGGATCTGGTGATTACACTGCTGGTGTTATGAATGAGTTTTTAATGGAATACAAACTCTGCCCTATTTCATGGGTCTGAGTCTAATTACGAAGAAGCACATAAAAGGGCTGACTCTCTCCTTAAAGAATTAATGGGTAGAAGGGTTGTAACTGTAGGTACACCCAATTTAAATGGTGACAACTAATCAACAACATTCGCTTAGTGTTTAGCTTCATACGTTTTTTGCGGGAGACTGCCATTTTGATACAAAATATATCGTAAAACCCGTCTGTGGATAGGCTATAATCATTTAAATTCCTTCTGATTTTAAGTAGATAATATATAGTAAATAAAATAATACCGTTATTTATATTTATTTTTTAGCGTAGTAAGACACGATTAATTCGTGAAATAATCTCTTAGATTAAAATTTAATTGTTATTTTCTTATTTAATAGAGATATTGAGTATATTAATAGATATTTTTGTATTTTTGGCTAGAATTGTAAAGTATTCAAGCATAAATTAAATACAATATAAAATTAGACTATAACGTGTAATATCGATTCTACTAAAACATGTTCCTAGTTATCTTTGGTTTATTATTTAAATAAATTAAAAAAATATATGACTGTTCTTTTTCAAAAAGTAAATGATTATGACCTGATCTTGGGACGAGAAGGCTCTGTCCTGTTGCCCTAAAAGATATAAAACTTTAAAAAAAGACTTGACATATCATTTTTTAGTATATCTTTTTTGTTGGGAGGATATATGAAAAAACGATTTTATTCGTGGCGTGAGGTTGTAACGCATTTATAAGATATGTAAAAATTCAGTCTAAAACAAAATTTCCGCTACAACAAAGCGATAGATTGACAAAAAAATACATGATATTTAGCTTAAATTAGAGGTTTTACTGTGGCAATCTATTTTACTGCCGACACACATTTCGGACATACAAACATTATCAAATATTGCAATCGTCCATTCAAAAGCTGCGAAGAAATGGACGAAATCCTATATAATAATTGGTCATCAACAGTCCAAAATAGCGATGAGATTTATCATCTAGGCGATGTCATATTTGGGCAAAATCTTAACAATGCAAAAAAATACATCTCAAAAATTTCTACACTTTCTGGCAAAAAATTTTTAATACCAGGCAATCACGACCCCAAATATATACATCTGTTGCAGGACGCCTTCACTCTTGTGCATGAAATCCACACAATCAACGCGCAGATCCATGCGACTCGCCAGTTTTTTGTCTTGTGCCACTACCCTATGCTAACCTGGCAGGGCATTTTTCGCGGGGTGCGGCAGCTGTTCGGCCATGTCCACGGCTTGATTGCGCCAAACAAGAAACGCTGCGACGTCGGAGTTGACGTGTGGAGCTACACCCCCGTCCGTTTGGAAACTCTTCTGGCATACATGGACTCCCTGCCTGATATGGAGATTCCCGATCAAAGGACGTCTCTGACGGAAGAAGAATAGACAATGCGACCTAATATTTGGCTTTTCGAAAACTCTGCAACACAGGGGCTCCCGAGCTAACTCGACCGCACATTGATTTTCCGCAGAACGCTTAGAGTTACACTCTAATATTGTCCACCCAGGGGAAAATCTTTATGAGGCTGAGTATAAACTCCGCTATTTACAACCGATGATAATTTTTGCAGAATTTAGGTTGCATGATTCAAAAGAACGCAAGGCTAGACTTCACTCTCTGGCAAGGTTGCATGCCAAAAATGATTGGGCAATCTCGCAAAAAATGCAATTTTTTTCTGGCCACAGTATACTTATGTGTTTCGACCAAGCTATACCGAGGATGGGAGGAAAATAATGGCAAGAGCGGATTTGCTAATTCGCCTTGTCCAATCCGGCATACGGGGCGACAAGGCCTGCTTTAGGAAGGTCGTCTTGGCGATCATCGCCGAAGAGCGAGCTATGCAGCACAAGGTTCTGGCTCAGAAGCTTGAGGAGTTACTCAAAATAACGTCAGGTGAGCACGCCGTTACCAATGGCGATGGCCCAATGCTCGATCCACGCATGGGTACCCTGTTCCATGAGGTTATGCCTAAGCGCAAACTGTCCGATCTCATCCTTCCAGATGAGGTGCAGCAGATTTGCCAAGCCCTAATTCAGGAACAGCACCGTACAGACCTACTCCGGTCTTATAATCTGGAACCCCGTAACCGCGTACTTTTGATCGGCCCCCCAGGCAATGGCAAAACATCCTTGGCCGAAGCCATTGCAGAAGCACTAGTGGTCCCACTGTATGTGGTTCACTACGAGAGCGTTGTCGGCACATACCTTGGCGAGACCTCTGTCCGGCTGAAAAAGCTGTTTGAGTACGCTGCTACTCGGAAATGCGTCCTCTTTTTTGACGAGTTTGAAACTCTCGGCAAAGAGCGCGGCGATCTGCATGAGACCGGTGAGATCAAGCGCGTGGTGAGTTCGTTACTTATGCAGATCGATACACTGCCGAGTCATGTCATGGTTATCGGGGCAACCAATCATGCAGAACTACTTGACCGGGCTGTATGGCGGCGCTTTCAGATCCGCATGACAATACCCAGCCCAACCCAGACTCGTCTGGTTGAGTGGTTTGAAAAGTTCGAACGCCGGATCAAAATCTCTTTGGGATACACGCCGAGCACTTTGGCGAAACGCCTTTTGGGCTCAAATTTCGCGGACATCGAAGAGTTCGGCATTACTGTGTTCCGCCAGTATATACTCGAATAACCGAGTGGAGATATGAAGAATATCATAACTCAAACCCTCAAGAGCTGGTCCGCCCGATCAGTCACCGTGACTCAACATGACAAATCGGTGGTACAAGATGCCTGAACGCCCAGTACTCCTTTTCCCGACGCAACATCCGGCTGATAGGACAAGACAAATGCGCCGCATGCTCAACAGTATTCACAAACCTGATATCATGCGGCAAGGTCAGCGCCTATCGCCCATATTTCGCCAGCTACAAACGGCTTTTATTTCGCAAGGTGGCCCTCTGTCTTCAAAAGCGCGCAAAAAGGGCTGCCAAAAAATATATTTCTCAGTGCGACATCCTTTTGGCGTGCATATACTCCAGCCAGAAACAAATTGACATTTTTGAGAACGAGAGTCGGCTCTCAGTCTCGTATTTGTAACTCTAAGTGACAACTTTTTTTCTGACCGCAGTATAACCCGAGAAATATCGTAAAAATACGTGAAGTGAGAAGCTCTGGCTTAATCCAGAGTGCTGAGTGCTCTACTCGGGCGTCCCAATAGTTCCCCCCAACGGGTGCTGATTACTTGCGTGGGAAAACCATTATGCGCCCAGGTATCCATTTGCGGATGCGTACGCAGTGGGCCGACCAGGCCGGGACAGGAAGCGCTTCCATGAAGTTCTCTTGTCCCAGATAGTGTGGGGGGAATTGTTGCTCCCCTTCATGAAGAGCTAGGCAAGTCGTACACACAGAGCGTGCCATTACATATAGGCGCAGTTGTGAGCTGCGCTCGCAGTGGCACTTCGTATTGGTACGCATCAGCCCTTAGGGTTTCTCCCTCTCTTCGCATGCAGAAGAGTCCATACAGGCTCAAGGGCGATACTCAAGTGCCATTTTTTAAAAAGCCGTAAGCGACATTGAGGGGAGATCCGCGAGGTACATGCGCTGACCGTGGCAACTTCCTGGCCACATTTGACAGAATGCGCGTGTTTCTGGCATACTTACTTGTTCACAGTCCTTTTGGGCGCTCGCGTCTATGCGCATACGCCCAAGGCAAGGACAAATACGTGCGATCCTCCGTCAGGAATACTGACCTCCTTTGACATGGCAAGGAAAAAAACCATGGAAACTTTGCAAAGGAGCCAATGGCACACTCTGCCAGACGGTTTCAATCCAGATGAACCCCTCTACGTGCTTACAGACATTCACAGCTGCACAGAGGCGCTGACCAGACTTCTCTCGGAAAAACCGAGCGACGCGCGTCTGGTCTTTCTGGGAGATGCCGTTGACCGCGGTCCCGATCCGCTTGGTACCCTGCGCCTCATTATGAGCGACTCATCGGCCATTCTGCTCCATGGCAACCATGATGCGATGGCCTGGTACGCCCAGAAGGAAATTACGCTCGACTCCCCAAGGAGAAAGAGCTTGATGGAAAATTCCTGGGAAAGCAACGGCGGCAGAAGGACAATGTCCCTCTTTATCCGAGCGATTAGAGAGGGAGAGCCTTGCGGCACACTTGCGAAAGAAGTGCCGAGTCTCTTTGAACAGTACTGGCTGCAGGGCAAGGATTACTGGCTAAGCGGCAATATTCTCTTTGTTCACGCGGGCTATCCGGCCAAAAAATCGGATGACTGGCTCACAATGGACACAGAGAAAGCCGCATGCACCGAAGATTCTCCTATCTGGTGGCGAGGATACTCGCGAAAGGATTTGTACACGAGCCCAAGCACGTTTGCAGGGAAAAAAGTCTTTGTGATTTCAGGGCACACGCCTCTGGATGAAAAATACACCATGCGTCCCTATGGCATCACTCTCGACAAGGGCTATGGCCGAAAGATGGCCGCAGAATTGCGCCCAGGTGAAGGGTGCGGGAAGGTCCGCTTTTTCGCGACAGATTGCACGGAAATTTCCGGCTCGCACGCAACCTGGAATTTTTTCCCCGACGATGACAAAGACGCTGAACAATCCGATCCTGATGGCTCACCAATCTGGGAGTAGAAAAACTCTCGCCCCTGGTTCGCAAGAGTCGGGTGCCCCAAGAGCGTACGAGGGACTGACTTCCCTTGTGCGCAAAAAAAGCTGATAGGACCCACACTGAAGACAAAAACGCCGTGACACGGCGTTTTTTTTTGCCTTCTCTTGAGTTGAAAAAAAAATTAAAATATATTATGAATTTCATTTTCAATAATTAGTTCGTGTGAGGTCCGTATGACAAGCATACCGCTGACATCTCTGAAAAAAGGGGAAAGAGGAAAAATCCTCCAGGTCCGCTCACAAGGCGAGCTTGGCAAGCGAATCCGCGACATTGGCATTGTGCCGGGCATAGCAGTCACAGTTCTTGGCCGCGCGCCTCTTGGCGATCCCCTGGCTCTCAGGGTCGCGGACACAACCGTTGCTTTACGAAAACGGGAAGCGGCACAAATTCTTATTGCGCAGTAAGAAGGGAGTTGTATACGTGAATGCTCATTCTCCCGATACAGGCTCCCTCCGCACAAAGATTGGCGGGCTCGCCTACTCTCTGCGAATTGCTGTCGCAGGCAATCCCAACAGCGGAAAAACAACGCTCTTCAACATGCTGACCGGTGGGCATCAGCGTGTGGGAAATTACAGCGGTGTCACAGTTGAAAAAAAGGAAGGCATCCTGCGACACGAGGGGCGGGTCATTATTTTTGAGGATCTGCCAGGGACATACAGCCTTCAGGGCGTAAGCGCGGAAGAAGAAATAGCGGGGGAAGAACTCCTTACGGGTTCAGCGCAGGCAGTCCTCTACGTTGCTGACGCAGGACTTCTTGAGCGCAGCCTCCTGCTCGCTGTACAGATTAGGGAGCTCGGGCGCCCGATGATCCTTGCCTGCAACATGATCGACGAGTTAAACGCCCAGGGCTATGATCTTGACTTCGACCGCCTCTCAGAAAAGCTCTCCGCCTGCGCCCTCCCCACAGTCGGGGTCACTGGCTTCGGTTTGGATACTGTGCGCTCAAAGCTCGAAGCGGTCGCAAAAGACCAGAAAACAGGGCCCCTTGTCCTCTCCTACGGCCCAATCCTCGATCCGGCGCTCGATGAACTCGCAGACATTCTCAGAACGCGCTATTCTTCTGCCCTAACAGCCTTAGGCAAGTGCCCAGAGCGCTGTCTGGCCCTCCTGCTTCTCGAAGGAAACGGGCGGGCGTGGGCGGCTGTGCGGGAATGTGCCAATGGAGATGTGGAGGATCTTAAGGCAGTGTGCGAAAAGGCGCGCGATGCGGCCTCGTTAGCCGATACAAGGATTGAGGACATTGTGGCCATAAGGCGCCACGACTTCTGTGAGAGAGTCTCAAACGAGGTGCGCATCCCCCGGAAAGAGACGCATTCGCGCATGCGTCTCTCAGACAAAATTGACGCCGTGCTTGCCCACAGCGTGTGGGGGGCGATCATCATGATCGCCATTCTCTACGCCATGTTCAACCTTGTAATCATTGCCGGAGCCTATCCGCAGGAATGTCTTGAGTCGCTCTTCGGCTCTCTTGGCACATTCATCCGGGAGAGCATGCCGGACGGTTTTCTGACATCGCTTCTGACAGACGGCATCATAAACGGCCTTGGCGGTGTCTTAAGCTTTGTGCCGCTCATTATCATCCTCTTTATGCTCATAGCCGTTCTTGAGGACAGCGGATACATGGCGCGCATGGCCTATATCGCCGACAGACTCTTTCGCTTCTTCGGTCTTCACGGCTCATCAGTCATGCCCTACATCACAGCGGGGGGCATAGCGGGCGGCTGCGCCATCCCTGGGGTCATGGCAACACGCACAATGGCGAGCCTTCCAGAAAAACTCGCGACCATGCTCACCCTCCCCTACATGCCCTGCGGCGCCAAACTCCCTGTCGTCTTGCTTCTTGCCGGCACATTCTTCCCAGAAAACACGGCAAACATTCTCTTTCTCGTTGTTCTCGCAAGCTGGCTCATCGCTTTTCTTATGGCTCTTCTTCTGCGGCACACCATTCTTAAGGGCGAATCCACACCGCTTGTCATGGAAATGCCTCCGTACCGCTGGCCCTCACTGCGCACAGTCCTAATCCACGGCTGGGAGCGGACATGGCTCTATCTGCGCAAGGCGGGTGTTATTCTCTTGCCGATCTCCCTCTTACTGTGGGCATCAATGACTTTTCCCTCCCTGCCTGTCGAGCATATCCTTGACTTTGAAACAAGGCGGAGTGTTCTGCAAAACGAGCTAAGCGCCCATCCAGACCGCGAGGAGGCCATACAGAGAGACCTCGACACCCTGCAAAAAGAAATGGACGCAGCCGCTTTGCGGCACAGCATAGCCGGCAGACTCGGCATCTGGCTTGAGCCGTGGACAGCGCCCTGCGGCTTCAACTGGCGCACTGACGTGGCTTTGCTTGGCGGCATCGCGGCAAAAGAGGCCATCGTCTCAACACTCGGCACAGCCTATTCCCTCGGCATTGCCGTGGCCGAAGACGACGCCCCCCTATCGCAGCTTCTCGCAAACGATCCTGAGTGGAACAAAGCAGTCGCCCTCTCTCTTCTTGTTTTCGTCCTGCTCTACTCCCCCTGCTTTGTGACACTTGTTGTGATCAACCAGGAATCTGGCAGCTGGAAATGGGTTGCCTTCGGCATTCTCTTCAACACCGCCCTCGCGTACGGGGCCGCCTCTGCCATCTATCAGACCAGAGCACTGTGGGAGACTCTTGTGTGAATCAAAGAAAAAGAAGCTTTCTCTCTCTGCGCGCATTCTGTCTCATCCTGCTTCTCCCCTTGCTTCTCCTCTTAGCCATTGGCAGCGGTTTAACCATCAATCAGTCGCGCGCAATCATAAACAAATGTTCCCACGCCCATGGCGAATATGAAACGGCACAGGCTTTAGAGGCGCGGATGCGCAACGCCCGCAAACAAATCTTCCAGCTGCTCACAGTCGACGCATCACCTGACCCGGCGTATTTAGAAGAATGTCGCGCAACCCTAACAGCCCTCCTTCCAGAATCGGAAAAAAATGCGCTGCGGGACACGCTTTTTGCCTTCAAAAAAAACAGGGACGAGGCCCATGCCCTTCTCCATGATACGAGCATAGCGGCAGAAAAAAGGCTCGCAGAGCGCCTGCGCCTCGATGCAGAAGCGCTCAAGCTAACTGAGCGCCTTCTCGACACTACTGAACAAGTCTTCCTCGAACACGCAGAACACGGGGAGAGCGACGTGAAAAAAACGCTGCGCGCGCTTCTTGCTGAAGGCAGAACTCTTGAAAACAGATCCGTCCTTTTGCTCATCGCCCTCGCTCTTTTCATTGTCTTTTGCGCGCACCGCATCAAAAGGCAGATAATCGACCCTATCGAGTCGATCCGCCTCTACGCAGGCCAGCTTGGCACAGGCGTTGCTGTACATTCTGGAAAAAAAAGCTCCATACGGACGCTTTCGGAAATCACAGAAACCCTGGAAAATCTCGCAGTCTACCTTGGGCAGGCTACGGTTGCCAGCGAACAGATTGCCGACGAGCGCACACGCTTTAAGCAGATGTCCCTGTACGATGAACTCACAGGTCTTGTGAACAGACGCGCTTTCAATGACGAACTCGCCTCCTTATGGAAAAAAATGGGCGAAAGCGGCCGTCCTCTTGGCGTGATCATGCTCGATGTCGACAAATTCAAAGTCTATAACGACACCTTCGGCCACCAGGCAGGCGACGAATGCTTGCGGCACGTCGCAAAAACCCTTGCCCGGGCTGTCAGAGCAAGCGACGTGGCCGCGCGCTACGGCGGCGAGGAATTTGTCGCCCTTCTGCCAAACGCTGACACCCACCATGCCCTGCTCATAGCCGAACGCATACGCGAGGCTGTCCTCTCGCTCAAATTAACCCACCCAGGCGCGCCCACAGGCTATGTCTCTGTCAGCCTCGGTGTCGCCTCCGAAATACCCAAAAACACGACAAAAGCGCAGGATCTCGTCCACTTGGCAGACCAGGCCCTGTACAGAGCAAAGGAGAACGGCAGAAACCAAAGCGTTGCGGAGACAAATGCGTAAGACAAATCATACGTCAGGGGCGTCATGCTCTGCGCACAAGATGGCCCTGCACCCCGTAGCAAAGTCAGCGTGAGCACAGAGTCACTTTTTCTCTGTCTTAGAGCAGGGTACAAGCGCCAAACGCACTTGGTGAGGGCTATTTGCTTTGAGGGGCGTTTTAGAGAGCGCTAGAAATCGAGCCCACTTGGCTCCATGTATTGCGTGCTTGCAATCAGCAAGTCGCTGGTCATGGACCATTCCCTAAAAAAACTATTTGCATTGTGATTGTTTGAGCAAAGCGTCGTATCTAAGTACACCGTGAAATCGCGACTTAGATACGACACTTTATTTTTAGTATCCGCTCACGGGTGTACGGTGGAATGCGCGATTTATGCAAACTTTTCTGGTATCTCTACTGTAGGATTACGATGTGAGACGCGTAGCACAGTTGACCGTGAGCGGATACTATTTGTATCCGTGTATACCATCCTTGTTATCAAACTCTCTTAAGTTTTTAATAACTTTTTCTTAGGCAAATTTTTTATTGGATATACAAAAGCGGTCTTTCTGGAGGAGGTTCGTAGCCTGCATTGTTCGCAGTCTTGTCAGGCCAAGGCGCCTTTTCAAGAAGAATTGTGCGGTTCAAAACGTGCGCGCAAGTCGCGTACACAAAAAAGAGCGGGGTACCTTGGGGTACCCCGCTCTTCTTGTACACAATGTGCCAGCAGCCTAGCAAAAATCTGTCAAACTCTCAAAAACGAAGACTGTCGCGGCACATAGCTGGATGCGGTCAAAAGACTTAGGCGTAGACAGCGAAGCAGAGGATGCAGGTCACAATGCCCACAGGGACGCTGTAGAGCAGGAAGGGCCACACAGTCTGCTTTAAGATATCGCCCTCACGGCCAATAAGACCTGTGACGGCGCAGGCTGCAACGATGTTATGGACGCAGATCATATTGCCCATGGCACCGCCAACACCCTGAGCGCTCACAACAGCAATCGCCTGGTTGACATTAAAGTGCAACTGCTGGGCAACATCCCACTGGAAGTTCGCAAAAAGCATGTCCGAAACGGTGTTCGAGCCTGTGATGAAGGCGCCGAGACCGCCGATATAGGAGGCAAGAGCAGGCCAGACAGAACCGGCAGCGCCCGCGCAGACCTTCGCCATTGCGAGAGGCATGGAGTCATAGCCCATCGGGTTGTTCGCTGAACCCTTGAAGATCGAAACAAGCGAGACAGCCGCGATCAGGGCGATTGTCGGGGCGATCATCTTCTTGCAGGTTGTCCCCCAGGCCTCGCTCACCTTCGCGCCGTTCATCTTGTGGAGAGCGATCGTAATCAAAGCGACAAGGATGAAGGGTATTGTGCCGGGGAGCCAGAGAAGATCGATTGCGGACTTAATGCCCGGGTAGCCCAAAATATCCTTGAAGACGATTGTCGTCATCGGATTGCCCTGCATGATGGGCTTCAGATGGAAAGCAGGAACACGTGTCACAACAAGAATCAGACCGCAGAGAATATAGGGAAGCCACGCCATAAACTGGCTCATATGTTCCTTATACTCTGTCACGTCAGAAGCGGCGATCTGGCCTGTCCACTCAGGCTTCCACTCGGTATGAGGAGCGAAGTTCCAAACCTCTTCCTTGTTGCCATTGCTAATCTTAGCAGGCACGCAGATGCCCTGCTTGGTAAGCCAAATCAAAAGCGCGAGACCGACAATGCCGCCGACAAGCGAAGGAACTTCGGGGCCGGCCATCCAGGCGATGATATAGTAGGGAATGGCGAAGCAGATACCCGCAAGGATGCAGTACTTCCATGCGGCAAAACCCTCAGACCAGCTCTTATTCTTGCCGTAGAAACGGGTCATGAAACCGAGCATGAAGATGGGCAGAATAAAGATCATAGCCCCATGCATCAAGGTCACATTCTGGCCTATGAGCTTAAAGAAGAGGCTCGGATCCTGCGTGGAGAGAGCCTGCATACCGATCTCTTTTAAGCTCGCAAACCCCATGATAACAGGCGTTCCGACAGCGCCAAAGGTAACTGGGAAGGAGTTAAAGACCAGACAGATGACTGCCGCGCAGATGGGAGGAAAGCCAAGACCAAGCAGGAGAGGAGCCGCGAGGGCTGCGGGGGTTCCGAAGCCGGCCGCACCTTCAATAAAGGCGCCGAACATGTAGCCAACGATTATGGCCTGTACGCGGCGGTCGGGGCTGACTTTTGTCATGCCTGCCTGAATGGTTTCCATGGCGCCACTTGCCTGCAGAGTATAGTAGATCAAGATGGCACCAAAAACGATAATCAAGACGCCTATTGCATTGCATGTTCCCTCAAGGAAAAGTGCCGCAACCTGTTTCGGTGGCAGGTTCCAGACAAACATGGCAAGCAGGGCACCGGTGATAAAGGCGAGCGGCATGGCACGCGTAGACGGCCACCGCAAACCCACCATCAGTACCAGGGCCACAAGGATAGGAACAATTGCTAGCAATGCGAGCATGCCTGAGGACATAAATCCTCCCTTATGGTTTGTGCGAAAAAGGTTGCAAAATATTGTGTACCGACTGCTTCGCTTTCGGTCGGTACACAATTATGCGACCAGAACTACTTCTTCATTGTCTCGGCGAGAAGCTCAGACATATGCTGAACTTTTATGCCAAGCTTGCGCTTCTCGACACCGCCCTTAATCTGCATGACGCAGCCTGGGCAGTCAACGACCACGCGCGAGGCGCCGGTCGCTGCGATATTGTTCAGCTTCTTCTCAAGGAGCTGGGCTGAGATCTCTGGGAACTTCGCTGAATACGTGCCGCCAAAGCCGCAGCAGACCTCTTCCTCATTGCAGGGCACATAGTTTGCCGCGTCGGCAATGAGTTCGCGCGGGGCATCGTGGACCTTGAGGCCACGGCAAAGATGGCAGGATGCGTGATAGGTCACCTTTTCGCCGGAATTGGTAAAATCAGCGGCCGTAACGCCCAGCTTGTCGTGGACAAAGGAGCTATAGTCAATCACCTTCTCTGAGAAGGCCTTGGCCTTGCGGCTCATTTCTGGATCATCGTCAAAGAGGGTCGGATAGGCGTGCTTTAAGTGCGATGCGCAGCTCGCGCACAAGGTGATAATCGCGTCGTAGTTGCCAGCGGCAAAGGCATTGATGTTCTGACGCGCAACATCCTTCGAGGTCACACGCTGTCCCATCATTTCAAGCGGCAGACCGCAGCAGGTCTGCTCCATCGGGAAGTCTATCGCGACATCCTTCGCTGCGAGGAGTTTCACGCAGGCCTCGAGTTCCTCGGGATAAATGAAATCCTGAGCGCAGCCGGCGAAGAGGGCCACACGCATAACAGCGTTTGTGGGCTTGGGCTGAATCTTCGGGAAGATATCGCGGAAGGCCTTGTCGGCTATCGCAGGCAATGCCTTGAAGCCATGCTTGCCAAGGAAGATGGCCGGCAGATGGCGCTGGAACTGGGTGCCGCCTGTGAAGGGCTTCTGGGCAAAGCTTGCGAACTTCAGAAGCGAATGGAAGACCTTGCGGTTCTTCATCGCTGTGGACATAAGCGCGCCAGGAAGTGAGTTTTCTTCGGCGGTTAAGCGGCTGCGGATTTCGCGGATAAGACGCGGAAGCTCGATGCCGCCTGCGCAGACATTGGCACAGGATTCGCACCCTATGCAGTTCTGGCAGAGAATCTTCGCCTTGTCCTTGCCGTGGAAGAAATAGGTGAGAATCAGGCCGATTGCGCCGATGTAGATATAGCCCATCTTGTGTCCGCCAACCAGACGGAAGACCGGGCAGACGTTCGCGCAGGCGCCGCAGCGGACGCAGCGGAAAATTTGTTTGAAGAGAGGATCTTTGGCGATCTCACGGCGGCCGTTGTCCAGAAAGACAACGTGCATGACCTTGGTATTGTCCTTGGCCGACTTGCACTCATTGGCGCCGCAGATCCATGTCACATAGCTTGTGAGCCGCTGGGCGGTCGCGTTTCTTGGCAGAACAAGAAGCGCCGTCAGAGCATTGTCGAGAGTCGGGATGAGTTTATCGAGTCCGGCTAAGGCGACATGGACGCGCGGAAGCGTTGTCACCATGCGGGCATTGCCCTCATTGGTGACTGTCGCGATCGCGCCGTTCTCGGCGACTGCGAAGTTTGCGCCGCTAACCCCCATGTCGGCCGCAATAAACTTGCGGCGCAGCTGCACGCGGGCGACCTTGACCAGACGCTGGATATCCTCGCGGTCCTGCTGCTCGCCTGTCTCCTTCTCAAAGACATCGGCCACCTGGTAGCGGGAGAGGTGGATTGCCGGCATGACCATGTGGGAGGGACCCTCATGGCGCAGCTGAATAATCCATTCACCAAGGTCGGTCTCATCGACCACAAAACCCTGACGCTCGAGATCTGGATTGAGTTCGATCTCCTCGGCGGTCATGGACTTGGACTTGACAATGTACTTGACATTGTTCTTCCGGGCGATCTGGGCAATTATATGGCGCGCCTCTTCGGCATCCTTCGCGATATGGACCTGCACGCCGCGCTTTTCGGCTTCGCCCTTGAACTGCTCATAGAGTTCATCCATATGCTGGCAGGCATAGTCCTTGGCATCGGCGATTTTCTTAATGAGACCGCGCTCGTCGACCTCTTTAAAGACCTGCGCGCGGCTTTCGCGGTAGGAAACAGCGAAGGTGTCCAGGGTGCGCCTAAGAAACTCGTCGTGCAGTGCTTCGTCGAGTCTCTTATGGTATTCAGAAGAACTGGCTGGTGCGCTGTGCATCTCTTATCCCTCCAAAAGAATGATATGCAACTCTAAGGGGCCATGAACGCCAATGGCACCAACCCTCTCAATGTCAGCCGTGCGGCTCGGACCTGTGATAAAGGTTGTGTAACTGCGCTTGCCGTCGCTCATGCGTTCCCTAAGATAGGAAACAATGGAGGGGAGATCTGGATAAATCTGCGATTTGTGCAGAAGCAGCACGTGAAATTCCGAGATCATGCCGGCGAGGCGCGCATCCTCATTGTCGGTATTGACCATGCAGGTGCCACTTGCGGCAACACCCAGCATAGCGGAGGTCAAACCAACATCAATGCCTGCGAGATAGCCACGCAGGCCTTCCCTGACACAGGCAATATTCTTGCCTTCGCACTGCGCCGAAAGACTCGCAAAATCCTCGTCAGAAAGCTCAGGTGCAGCCAGGATTTTGGTCACGCGGGTTGGGCAGCCATTTGGTCCAAGCGGCCCTTTTTCCACGTTCTCATTGGCAAGCAACTGAGCCGGCGCTTTCGTCTCGCAGACAGAAACTGCATACTGCAGCGCTTCGGCGAGGTTTTGTTTCTCAACAACTGTGGCGTTCACCAAAGCCGCTTTCGCCTTGAAGGCTTCCACGAGTTCCTGATTGATTTCAGGCATGAAGTCCTCCTCTCTCGTGCGGGCGCACTCTCTTGTGGGGAGTGCGCCCGCATTCTAATGGTAAAAAGTACCGTCCCGCCCAAACTTATGGAATGGGCGGGAAGACGCAGTACATCGGTCTTGCACACTCTTCCCGCGGCTTAGAGGCTTTCCGCGTAGATCTCGATTGGATGCTTGACCTCTATGTGATCCTTGTTGTGCGAAAGCACATCCTCAAGCTGCATCATACAGGCGGGACAGCCTGCCGAGACAACCGAGGCGCCGCTTGCAACAACATTGTCGCGCTTGCGCTGCCCGATCTCACGGGAGAAATCGTAGTGGAAGAGATTGAAGGAGCCACCACAGCCGCAGCAGCGGTCGGCCTCGTTCATCTCGACAAGGGAGTACTTGCTGTTTGCGCGGATAAGATCACGCGGCTGATTCACGACGCCCAGAGATTTCTTCAAATGACAGGAGTCGTGATAGGTGACCTTCGTTGCGCCCTCCTCTGCCTGTTTCGGCTCGACATGGAGAATGTCGATCAAGAAGGCATTGATGTCCATCGTCTTTTGGGCGATGGCCTTGGCCGAACGCTCAGCAACCTCATCAAGACGTGCCGCGTACTCAGGCCACAGTTCCTTAATTGTCGAGGTGCAGGAGCCGCAGGGAGTCACAAGGTAATTGAAATCGCGGTCAGCAAGCAGGTTCAAATTGACCCGAAGCTGCTTGAGCATGCCCTTCGCGTCGCCTGAGGAGACGGCTGGTATACCACAGCAGGCAAAGGTGCCCGGCATGTAGATTGCAACATTGTGATGGTGCAGGACCTTGATACAGGCCTCGCCCATGCTCGTGTACATCTTGTCGCCAAGGCAGCCTGGGTAGAATGCGACTTTAAGCTTGCCTTCAGCCGGACGCTCGTCCAGTTCACCGTATTTCGCGTGCAGGCTCTGTGACGCAAGCGGGCGAATGTGCCGATCGCCCAACATAAAGTCCAGCATGGGCGCGCACACCGTCTTCTGCGTGTCTTCCGAGGAGTGGAAGAGCAGCTTCTGCACAGGAGCGCCCACGCGCATTGCGAAGTTGAACAGTCGCGGATGGCCGAGAAGCTGACGGAAGATCAGCTTCTTCATCGGGTGGAGACCTATGTAGCTATAGACAATCTCCCGGGCCTCGCGGAAGATCTCAATAATCTTGACGCCTGGAGGACATGATGCCTGGCATGAACCGCACAGAAGACAGCGGCCGAGCTTGTCGGCGAGCGACTCGGGATCCTTGAACAGCTCATGGGCCATATTGCCGATGAGCGCAAGCTTCCCGCGGGCGACATCCGCTTCCATGCCGGACGCCCCAAACATGGGGCACACAGCCTGGCACATCCCGCAACGCATGCAGTCAGTTAATCTGTCATCAAGCGCCATGAGGCGTTTTGCCAGCGCCTGTAAATCATCCATGATTAGATCCCCACAAGTTTTGACGGATTCAAGAGACCCTTCGGATCAAGGGCCCGGCGCAGACGCTGCGAGAAGAGAATCGTGCCGCGCGAGGTCTCCTTTTCCATCCATTTGCTCTTGGCTGTGCCTATGCCGTGTTCACCGGAGAGCGTGCCCTGGAGTTTTATGGCCACATCGAACATTTCGTCGATGGCCGTCTCAACCCGCGAGAACTCTTCCTTGTCGCGCTTGTCGCAGAGGAAGGTGGGATGGAGATTGCCGTCACCTGCATGGCCGAACGTGCCCACATCGAGCTTGTACTTCGCCGCGATTTCGTTCACAGCCTTGACCATTGCGGGAATCTTGGAGCGCGGCACAGTCGCGTCTTCCAAAACCGTTGTCGGACGGCAGCGGGCCAAAACAGGAAGCGCCATGCGCCGGGCTTCCCAGAGCTTGAATTTCTCTGCCGCGTCCTTCGGCACATGCACTGCTGTTGCGCGGTTTTCTTTAAGGACCCGCTCAACAGTCACAGCGTCATCCTCAACCTGTGCGGGATGGCCGTCAACCTCAATCAGCAAAATGGCTCCCGCATCGCGGGGGAGGCCTGCGTGGGTGAAGTCATCGACGCGGACAATTGTGTTATTGTCCAAAAATTCGAGCGTGCAGGGCAGAACGTGGGCTGCGATGATCCCGGCAACAGCCTCAGCTGCGTCCTGCATGTCCGCGAATACGGCCATAAGCGCGCGGGAGGCCTTTGGCGGCGGAATGAGTTTCAAAACAGCCTGCGAGATCACCCCAAGGGTACCCTCGGACTGCACAAGCATACCCGCCAGATTGTAGCCTGTCACGCACTTCACTGTGCGCGATCCGGTCTTGACAACTTCGCCTGTCGCGTCGAAAAACTCGACCCCCATGACGTAATCTTTCGTCACGCCATATTTTAAGCCCCGAAGCCCTCCGGCGTTCTCGGCAATATTGCCGCCTATTGTCGAAACTGCCTGGGACCCAGGATCTGGGGGATAAAACAGTTTGTGTTTCGCCACTTCCTGCGCGAATGTCGCTGTAACAACACCCGGCTCGACAACGGCGTAGAGATCGTAGGGATTAATTTCCAGAATGCGCGTGAGCCCATTGGTCAGAATGACCACAGTCTCACTCTTGTCCGGTATTGTCCCGCCGCTCAGATTGGTTCCTGCGCCGCGCACAGTCATTGGAATGCCGTTATCGTACAATTTTTTGACGCATTGCCCCAATTGCTCAGTTGTCGTCGGACGGACAACAAGGGCCGGCACGACCGGCTGCAGAACAGCTGAATCGTAGGAATAACTTTGGAGATCAGCCTCAGATGAAAAGACATTTTCCTTTCCGAGCATCTGCTCGAAATCGGAAAGCAAGCCTTGACTTACCATGCATCCTCCTCAAATGGCGGCGTGAAGGTTTGTCGCCGCGGCTCCTGGTACATGTATCCACAGTTGCAGAGCGCAACACATTTTTTCTTAAAAAAGCGTAGCCTAAAAAAATTATTTCCTACCTACCTTGTATAGTAAGTAAAAAATTGCGTCAATAGAAGAAAGTTCTTTCTAAGCGAAGTCTTCACTTGCGCTCTGCAATGCGCGTAAGACGAGCGATCACATCGGCGTAGTAGGGATCATCCTGCTCAAGGCGGATGTCGCGCTTGTAGCGCGCGCGGCTTCTCTCAATTAAAAGGCGCAGTTTCTGCATACCGCAAAGCCGCTCGCGCTCGTCAGTTAAGCCTTCAAGCAGTTCCAGGGTACTTGTGATAGTTTTTCGCTCCTCAAGTTCTGGGGTGAGGCAGCCCGCGTTTTTCAGAATCTTATAGGCCATGCGCAGATCTTCAGGCACAGCGCTTAAATCCTCGATTTCGAGCGGTTTGCCGCGGCCTGGGAGATTGTCAAACTCACCCTTGTCCATCGCCTCCGCGATCCGCTTCTCCGCTATATACTGTATGGCCGAAAAGGGGAATTCCTGCATGGCTGCGCCTCCGTTTAGCCTTTGAGATACCGCTCTTTCCAGCGGGAGAGGATGCCTAAGGCATCCACGGGACGAATGGTCTCAGGATCAAGCGCTGCGAGTTCCGCAAGGATTGGGTGCGCGGGCGGACTTTCCTTTTTCGGCTTGCGATTTTCAAGGCCAGGCAAGAGTTCCTGGGCTGCCGTATGCACCACCTCCTGCATGCTCCGCCTCCCAGCCTCAAGCCGCCCGAGCAGTTCCCGGGCTCTCTGCACAACAGACTGGGGGATCCCGGCTAAACGCGCGACCTCGACCCCATAGCTTCTGTCGCTTGGCCCAGGAAGGAGCCTATGCAGAAAAACAATGTCATTTTTATACTCGCGGATAGCGACATTCATGGTGAAGACCTCAGGGATGCGGCCTTCAAGCTCAGTCAATTCATGATAATGCGTTGCAAAGAGCGTGCGCATCCGCCCCTCATTGCGCCTGACACTGTATTCCACAATGGCCCAGGCGAGCGCAACCCCATCGTAGGTGCTTGTCCCCCGGCCAATCTCATCTAAGATGACAAGACTCTCGCGTGTCGCCTGGCGCAATATGCGCGCAGTCTCGCGCATCTCAACCATAAAGGTGCTTTCACCGCGTGAGAGATTGTCAGAGGCTCCGACACGCGAGAAGACCTTGTCCACAAGACCGATGCGCGCGGACTTTGCCGGGATAGGGGCGCCCATCTGCGCGAGAATGACGATCTGGGCTGTTTGGCGCAAGACTGTCGATTTGCCGGCCATGTTTGGGCCGGTTAAGAGGCAAAAACTCCGCCCACACCCAAGCTTCAGATCGTTCGCCACGAAATTCGTCCGCCCGCAGATCTGCTCAAGCACAGGATGCCGGCCCTCTTCAATAACAATCTCCAGATCCTCGCTTATTTCCGGCAAAACCCACTGATAGGCGCGCCCGGCCTGGGCGAGAGCCTGCCAATAGTCTAAGTGGGCTATGTGGTCTGCGACAGATAAAAAGCGCTCGCGCTCTTTGGCAACCTGTTTTCTGAGATCCAAAAAGAGCGTGTATTCAAGACTTTTCCGTGAATCTGCGGCTGTGAGCAGGGCCTCCTCAAGCGTTTTCAATTCAGGGGTCGTGAAGCGCTCGGCATTGGCCAAGCTTTGCCTGCGCACGAAATGCTCGGGGATTTCGGCCGAAACAGCGCGCGAAAGCTCGTAGTAATAGCCGAAAACGCGATTGTAGCCGAGCTTAAGCTTGGCTATCCCGCTCTTCTCCCGCTCGCTCTCAAGAAGACTTGTGAGCTTCTGCTCGCCATGCTCAACCATATCGAGCAGGGAATCGAGTTCCTGATTGTAGCCGTGCTGAAACAGTCCCCCTTCAGTGAGCAAAACAGGCGGCTCAGGGACAATAGCCCGCGCAAGAAGCGCCTCCACATCTTCGAGCGAATCCCAGTGCGCGACAATCTCCGCTATGTCAGGATTGTCCCGTGTCGAACAATACGTCTCAAGCAGAGCCTTGATTCGAGGCAGGGCCGAGAGAGAGGAGGCAAGGGCCAAAAAATCCCTGGGGCTTGCGCGGTTTAGGGAGACGCGCTGGATTAGGCGCTCAAGGTCAAGAACAGCTGAAAGCGCATCGCGGAAACGCTTGCGCTCCTCGTCGTCTTCCAGAAAAAAACGGACCAGAGCCTGGGTGCGGACAATCATCTCCTTGTCGTGCCAGGGGTGGTGGAGCATATCCTCAAGAAGGCGTCCGCCCATGGGCGTCACTGTTGTTTTTAAAACTGAGCGCAGGGTCGCACGGTTTCCGCCAGGACTTGAGAAGAGTTCCAGATTGCGCTCTGTTGTGTCGTCAAGAAGCATGCGGCGACTTAAGGAGAGAGGGACAAAAGAATCCAGTTGGTCAATGGGACATTGCTGCGTCTCTTCAAGATAGCGCACAAGCTGCGCGCAGCACTCGGCTAAAAGCGGCCTTTTCGCAAGTCCCAGACAGTCGAGATCCGGCACATGCTGGGCTCTCAAGAGAATCTCGGAAACCCGATCTTTTGAGAGGGAATCCTTCACGGTCACTGTGCGCAGCGTGTAGGGAAAACTTTTTGGCAGAGCGAGATTCTTTGAGAGAATAAGTTCCCTTGGACCCATCTTCCCAACCCAACTCCAGGCGTCCTCCTCCCGCGCAAACTCTGCCCCACTCCAGTGCCCAGTTGAAATGTCCGCCCAGACAAAGGCGTACGACTCCTCGGCAAGAAGTGCGCCGAGATAATTGCTCTTCCCGGCCTCAAGATTCTCGCTATCGAGTACGGTGCCTGGCGTAATCACCCGCGTCACGGCCCGCGCAACCAGCCCCTTGCCCTGCCTGTTCTTTGGATCCTCAGTTTGCTCGCAGATTGCGACAACATAGCCCTTTTCTATAAGCTGGGCTATGTACGTCTTTGCGGCATGCCAAGGCACCCCGCACATCGGCATATCGTTGCCATGAGACCGATTCCTGCTGGTCAGAGCTATTTGCAGTTCCCTTGAGGCAATCTCGGCATCAGAGAAAAAAAGTTCGTAAAAATCGCCCATGCGGTAAAAAAGCAGGGCGTCAGGATAGTCGGCCTTGATGCGCCGATACTGCTCAACCATCGGGGTCAATTTTTCCTGCTCGTTTGGCATGCAAATTCCCACTGCGTTCAAAAAAAAACGCCTTATATCAGGGCCCTGATATAAGGCGAAAACACTATGCCGGCTGCCGGACTGTCTGATTGGGCGCTGCCGAACTGGATGCCGCACTTTGAGCCGCCTCTTTGGACAAAGCCGCGGCGTTTTGGGCCTGGTTTGCGTTTTCAACAGCCTGTCCAGCAGGCGCAAGCGCCGTACTCTGCTGGGCTGCGGGCACACGCTCCTCAACAGTGAAAATCTTGCGCAGGAAATCGAAAAATCCGTAGCGCGGTCTGTTCTGCAGGAGACTTTCCGCGCGGGCAAGCTTTGTCGACAAAGACTTAATCTGCCACTTGTCCTTCATAATGCGCGCGGACAAAAGGAGGCGATCCCAGACCAGCATGAAGATGGCCAAAAGGACGCCGACCAAGAAGGCACAGCCCATAAGAAAATAAAAAGGCAGGGGGAGAGACTTCACCTGCGGAATAAAGAAAAGGTCGAGACTGAGTTCAACCTTTGTCGCGAGAACGGCCTGGTTCTGAAAGAAAAAGACAATGGCTAAAAATATAAAACAGGCCAGAATTAAAACCTTGAGATAACGCATGAAAACCTCCGGGAAAAAGCACAACCGCAGGGTCACTGAAAATACGGACGAAGCGCCTTATAGGTGCTTGAAAGATGTTCGGGAATAGTCCTCACTTCGTCAAAAACAGCCATGAAAGACGAATCCCCGTTCCAGCGGGGAACAAGATGGAAGTGAAGATGTTCCCGTATCCCCGCACCAGCTGCCTGTCCCTGGTTTAAACCGACATTGATCCCCTCGCAGTGAAAATGCTTCTGCAAAATACAGGAGCAGTCCTGGATGAGACCTATAATTTCATGGAGTTCCTCGATCGGCACGTCCGCAAGCTGCATGACATGTCGATAGGGGCACACCATGATATGCCCATTCGAATACGGGTATTTATTCATGATGACAAAGGCTGTGCGCGCACGTTTTAAAACAAGCCGCTCTTCATCCTCATCCACGCTTTCCGGCAGACAAAAAACACAGGTATCGGGTTTTGGCCCCAGAATATAGGAAATACGCCAAGGCGACCATAAATGTTTCATGGCAAAATACACAAAAAAAAGGTTATGGGCAAGAGCGCCCTAAAAAAACTGTCAGCGCTGCCGGCTCCTCCACTGGGGAATTTCTGGGGGTCTATAGTTACGCAGCGCGTTCAAATCGATGCGCACAGGTTTTCCGTGCCGACCCCGCACAATTGGCCCCCGTACTCTGCGGTTGGCGGCAGCTGGGGTATAGGGCGAGAAGTGGCCGTTGCACTGCTGGGGGGCTATGACATCAGTAATCTCGTCATCGCGTGGGCGCAGCACATCTTCCGCCCGTTTCAGATAGCGCAGGGGATCCACGGTCTGGCCGTTTTTGCGTATGGCGATATGGAGATGAGCCCCAGTCGTTCGGCCCGTACAGCCGACCTCGCCTATTTTTTCACCTGCAACAACACGCTCTCCCTCGGCAACTGTCGCCCGGCGCATGTGGGCATAGAGAGAGGACAGGCCATTCTCATGATCGATCTCAACCATTATGCCGGCATTCCCGTTTCTGCCAGACTTTGTGACAAGCCCATCCCGAAAGGCCACAATGCTCCAGCCAAGATGCGCGCGTATATCCAGGCCGCTGTGGAAATAAAACGAGTCCGGCCCAAGGGAGCGGCGCTCGCCGTAGAGTGAGGTCACAAGTGTTCTCAATTTCGGCAGAGCCTTCGTAGCCGGGGGAAGCGCGCCTGTTTTTTCCTGCTCATCCATTTTTTTTTCCATGCGCTCAGCTCTTCTTTTCCGAAAGTCATTGAGCGCCTCCTCGATCACCGCGCGATACCGGCTCCCTAGGCTGCGCTTTTTTTTCACTTGCTCCTGCCTGATCTTTTTCTTCTGTACAGAGTGTTTCGCAGCCTTTTTCTTCTGGGCCGCATACACTGGCTTTGAAAAAAGAAACGAATCCTGAGAAGTGGGAAAAACAAGCAGCAGAGAGAGGGCGCACACAAGGCGGGCTATGAAGGATCGAGGAGAGCGGAAAAAAGTGAGTGTACTCATGGCTTGTTGCGATCCGGCGCGAAGGAGATTCCTGTTGAACAAAATGCGCTTCGCTGCGCAAAGGACAGTTGTGGCGGTACGCCGTTTTCCCTTCTTTGGCAAGTCAAAAAAAAGAAACGCGCGGAAACGGCCCTGACCTCATTTGGGTCAAGGCCGCGTCTTTTCAAAACAGATACCTTGCGATCACTTAAGGAGACTCTCCATGAAGCTAAGCGCGTCTTTTTGCAGAGCCTTCAATTTGTCCTCGCCAGCAAAGGATTCGGTGTAGAGCTTGCAGATAGGCTCAGTTCCTGAGGGACGCACAGCGAACCAGCCGTCCTTTGTCGCAACTTTCACGCCTCCGATCGCAGCCCCATTGCCGCTTGCGTGGGTCTCGACACGCAGAATTGGCGATCCGCCAAGGGTGGTCATGCGGACAGAGTCCTTGGAGAGGGATTTCAGAATTTTGCGCGTCTCGCTGTCCGCAGGCGCGTCCAGGCGCTGGTAGAGCGGGGATCCAAGGTCTGCGGTCAGATTCTTGTACATCGCAGACGGCGATTTGCCCTCTTTGGCCATCATCTCGGCTGCAAGAAGGCAGAGAAGCGGTCCGTCTTTATCGGTACTCCAGGGGGATCCGTCGAAGCAGAGGAAGCTCGCCCCGGCGCTCTCCTCACAGCCCATGCCGCAGCGCCCCTCGCGCATAAAGGGCACAAACCATTTGAAGCCAACCGGCACCTCGACAACAGGACGCTTGAGCATGGCCCCGACTTTATCGATGAGCCCTGTGGTCACAAGGGTCTTCCCTATGCCGCAGCCTTCTGGCCAGCCAGTGCGTGTGCGGAAAAGATACCAGGCAACAACTGAGAGGTAGTGGTTTGGATTCATGAGCCCATCCCGCGTCACTATACCGTGGCGGTCCGAGTCGGGATCACAGGCAAAGGAGAGATCAAAGGAATCCTTCATTGTGAGGAGCCCACTCATCGCATAGGGCGAAGAGCAGTCCATGCGGATCTTGCCGTCTTTATCGCAGGGGACAAAACGGAAAGTCGGATCGACCACGCGGTTCACAATGGTCAGATTCAGCTTGTAGCGCTCGGCGATATCCTCAAAAAAGGCCAGGCTCGCTCCACCAAGCGGGTCCACGCCAAGATGAAGACCGCTCGCCTTGATCGCCTCCATATCCACGACCTTGGGCAGATCCCCGCAATACTGCGCGATAAAATCGTGTTCTTGAATATATTTGGAGGCCCGCGCCTCTGTCAGATTCTTCATCTTGACGCCGCGGTTTCCAGCCCGCAAATAGCTGTTGGCTTTCTGCTCAATCCAGCTTGTGACGTCTGTGTCCGCTGGACCGCCGTGCGGGGGATTGTACTTAAAACCCCCGTCCTGCGGCGGATTGTGCGATGGGGTGATCACAATGCCGTCGGCTAAGCCCCTGTCTTTTCCGGCATTCCAGGAGAGAATTGCGTGTGAGATCGCAGGAGTTGTTGTGAAAGCTCCCTTCGCGGAAACCCGCACCTCGACCTCGTTGGCCACCAGGACCTCAAGGGCTGTGCGAAAAGCCGCTTCAGAGAGGGCATGGGTGTCCCCCCCTATATAGAGCGGCCCGTCAATGCCGTGTTCTTTCCGGTAGTCGCAGACCGCCTGCGTGATTGCGTAGACATGCTCGTCATTAAATGTGCGAAGAAAGGAACTGCCTCTGTGGCCCGATGTGCCAAAGCTCACGAGCTGTTCGGGATTATCCGTGTCCGGAAATTCCGTATAGTAGGCACTCATAAGCTTGGGCAGAGAGACAAGCTTTTCAGGTGCGGGCAAGTGCCCAGCGTCACTATGAACAACCGACATAGGAAAACCTCACTGTATACAAGAAAGCCGGAAAGAGGAATCTTTCCGGCTCTACCAGACCTGTCACCTATTATTTCAGCTGCAGAGTTCGGAAAAACGTACTCCCGCCCCTGCGAATCTTAAGAGCCAGGACGCCGCGCGGCAAACCTTCCTCTTGGACAATGCGGGTCAGAGTCTGCACATCGCCCACACTGCGCATATTCGCCTGCAGGACAATATCGCCCCGCCGCAAATCGGCCTCTTCAGCCGGCGATCCCTCCGAAACGGCGAGAATCATCAAGCCTTCGCCCTGGGCGACATTGTGTTCCCTGCGCTCCGCTTGGGTCACAGGACGAAGCGAGAGGCCTAAGCGCTCAACGCTCCCCTGTGTATTCCCGCGCTTTGTGTCCGCGTGGGCTGACTGGCTTACGCGCTGCCCTAGGACAACGCGTATCTGCAGTGTCTTTCCGCCCCGCCAGACTGTCAGTGTCACGGTTTCTCCAGGCGCCCTTCCGGCAATGGTGCGCAGAAGATCCGAGGTGTCCTCGATAGCCTTGCCGTCCACACTCACAATCACATCGCCATCGCGCATGCCCGCTTTTTCTGCAGGCTCACCAGGCATAACCTGGCCGACAAGAGCGCCGCGCGCCTCGGTTAACCCAATGGCCTTGGCTAAGTTCTCATCAATTTCCTGAATCTGCACGCCAAGCCAGCCGCGGCTCACTTTCCGCCCCTCGCGGATATCAGAGATGATCCGCGAAGCCATTGAAGCCGGTATGGCAAAGCCTATGCCCTGCCCGCTCGCAATAATCGCGGTATTGATACCGACGACCTTGCCCTGCATATTGAGAAGAGGACCACCGCTATTGCCAGGATTGATCGAGGCGTCTGTCTGCAGGAAATTGTCAAAGGGACCGGACTTGATGTCGCGGCCCTTGGCCGAAAGAATGCCGGCTGTCACTGTGTGATCCAGACCAAAGGGATTGCCGATAGCGAGAAGCCACTCGCCGACCCGAAGCGTGTCGGAATTGCCGAACTCAAGATAGGGAAGCGTGCGTTTTGCCGCAATCTTAAGCAGAGCGAGATCGGTCTCCTCGTCAGCGCCGATGAGTTGAGCGACTATCGTCTCCCCCTTGCCCTTGCCATTGTCAAGGGTCACGGAGATGCTGCTTGCGTCTGCAACAACGTGGTAGTTTGTGACAATATAGCCGTCTTGAGAGATCAGAAAACCGCTGCCGAGCGATTTCTGGCTGCGTGACTGCGGACGCCTTCTCGGCTGCTGGCCACCATCGAAACCGAAGAAACGCTCAAAACCTGGGGGGAGATTGCGGAACATCTCGCCGAAAAAATCCTCGGGACCCGATGTGACCGATTTCCGCTCTGTGCCGATATTGACAACCGCCGGTCCGCATCGCTCGGCGAGATTGCTGAAATCAAGAGGCTCAGCGAAAGCGTTCACTGAGAGACAGAAAACACAGACAATCAACAGAAAAAAAATACGCTGTACGGACCGCATAGTTCTCCTGGCTACCGTCAGTATTGTCGAAACTGCCAGGCAGTTTCGACAATAGAATTAAACGTGATTTTTAATAACTCAGCATACACTGGTACAGTTGAAACGCACGCAAAACGTAGTTTTGCTAGCCGAAAGGCTCAAATCGCACGAAAAAAACTTCGTGAGCCATTTCAGACTATACGACCTCATCCCCGCAGGAAAAGCCAAGCGCAACCTACGGGTGATACGAGTGCAACACTCTGCCGCAAAAGTTTGCAGCAAAGAAATGTACTGTAAACCCTTCTTGAGCTAGCCTTTTTTGGATTTGAGCGCCTTCTCAAAAGCTTGAGCCAAACTATTCATGCCAACGGATCCGACATTGGAATGTCTCTTCCAATCGCCGCTCTCTCCACCGTCTCTCTTCTCTCTTGGCTCGCGGTGCGCGTTCTTCTCGCGGTTTTCCTGATATCCCGGCACAACAAGGCTTATCTTGCGCGCGGCTGTGTCAATGCGCTGGATCACAACAGTGATCGGCGATCCTGCCGGAAGCTTGGTGAACTCATCCTGCTTCTTGATATTGCGGATGACCTGCATGGGCAGAAGACCGGTAATCCCGGCAGAGAGGACAACAAAGATGCCAAAGGAACTCTGGCTTTCGACTGTGCCCTCAACAGTCGCTCCGACTGCGAACTGCTCGCCCACAGTGGCCCAAGGGTCGGCCTGCGCCTCGCGGATGCTCAAGGCGATCCTGCGTGATTCAGCGACAACATCGAGGACCTTGACGGTCACGGTGTCGCCAGGGGAGACGACCTCTTCGGGCTTGTTCACACGCCTGCCCCAAGCCATCTCCGAGACATGCACCATGCCCTCGATGCCGGGCGCAATCTCGACAAAGGCGCCGAAAGGCATGAGGCGGACAACGCGGCCTGTCAAAACGGCTCCCTGCTGCACAACATCGGACACCGAATTCCAGGGATCCTGCTCGGCCTGCTTGCGGGAGAGGGAGATGCGTGTGGCCTTATCGGTCTTCTCAATGCCCAGAACCTTGACTGTCACAGTATCGCCGACATTCACGGCCTCTTCAGGCTTAGAGACGCGCGACCAGGAAAGTTCCGAGATATGGACAAGACCCTCGACTCCCGGCGCAAGCTCGACAAAGGCTCCGTAGGCTGTAAGACGAGTGACCTTGCCCTGGACCACAGAACCCTCGGTAAGGGTCGCCAGAACTTTCTGCAGGTTCTCGGATCGCTCGCGGTCAATCAATGCCCTGCGGGAAATGATAATATTGCGGCCGCGGTTTTCGACGCGCAGGACAATAAACTGCATGGTCCGGCCGGCTATATCCTCACCCTCGCCCAAGGCCTCCATCTGGCTTCCTGGGCAGAAAGCGCGTTTGCCTAAGACATTGACAGTGTAGCCGCCCTTGCAGGTCCCGGTCACTGTGCCGTCAACAGGAATGGCGCTCGCGCAGGCGTCTTCTAAAGCCGCAAGGCCTGATCCGCCCATCGAGCGGGAGATATGCACCTCCTGCGGCGTCACCCTGACAACCCAGGCCTCAACTGTGTCGCCTTTTTTGACCTCTTCCTGGCCTTCGGCATTCAAAATGTCCTTGCGGTCCATGATACCGTCCACCTTGATGCCGATATCGACAAAGACATTGTCGCCCGAAATATCGATCACGGTACCAGACACTTTCTGACCGGGCTGAAGCTGCTTGCGCGCCCCAATCTCCTGCTGTTCAAAAAGTGCTGCAAAATCTTCCTGATCGTCCTGAACCATCTGCTGTTCTTCGTTCATTAAACATTTGCGCGATTGGTCCCGAAAGACACGCTGCGATCGCGCCCTCCTTATTGAATTTGGTAAAACCAGAATGTTTTTTATGTCCCAGAGCCCATACGTGTCGGATACGTATTGCACTGTGTACGCTTTGGGGTAGGCGGCATAGGCCCGATATGCAAAGTATAGTAAAATATACGAAAAGACACAAGAAGACAATCCCCCTTGCCAAGCGTCCCTATTTAGCATAGGAAAAAAGAATGGTTTTCCAGGGCTTTTTTGGATCCCGCAAGCGGATCCCGACATGGTATTCTGCGGCCAGAAAAAAACTTGCTCCGTGGAGCTGACTTGCGTTCACAAAAATGTCACCTTGTTTCTGGCCGGAGTATAAGGAGATGTGATGTCAAAGCCAAATCATCCCCTCGAAGATCCCGATCTCTCCGCCTACGAACCCTTTCTGCGGGAGCGCGGCAGACGCTTCGATGAAGAATACAGGCGCATTCTAAGCCAATATCCCTCACTCTACGCCTACGCCTCCCTGCACTGCGATCTCGGCCTGCACTGCGAAGAGCGCGACGGCAAAAAACTCTGGGTCTGGCGGGAATATATGCCCGGCGCGGACACTGTCTGGCTTACTACGGAAAAATACCATTTCCAGCGTCACGCACGTCAGCGTTTCACGCGCAAAGAAAACGGTCTTTTCGAACTTGTTCTCCCGATAAATGCCCTCCCCCACGGCATGTATGTGGAATTGCGCGTTGAGCCGAAAGACTACGAAGTTGTCAATGCCGAAGGCATTCCAACTGCCTTAAAACGCGTTCCGGCCTTTGCGACCTGGGTCGAGCAAAACAAAGAAATCCCAACGCAATGGTGTGCGCGCATCTATAATCCTCAGGTCCCCTATGTCTTTAAGGAAAAAAATCCCGATCCGCCGTCCTTTCTGCGTATCTATGAAGCGCATGTCGGCATGGCCCAGGCGGACACAGAACATATCGGGGAATCCACAGGCAGCTACAAATATTTTACACGCGAGATTCTGCCAAAGATCCGCGAGGCCGGATACACCTGCGTGCAGCTTATGGGCATCCCAGAGCATCCCCTCTACCGCTCCTTCGGCTACCAGGTGAGCAGCTATTTTGCGCCCTGCTCGCGCTTTGGCACACCAAACGATCTTAAGGCACTGATCGACCGCGCCCACGCCCTTGGCCTCTCTGTCATTCTCGATATCCCCCACGCCCATGCCTGCGCAAACACTGAGCAGGGCCTCTTCCAGTACGACGGCACGCGCTATTTCTTCCTTGAGAAAACCAATCAGTGGGGCACACCGACCTTTGATTTTGAATGCGAGATGACGCGACGTTTTCTCCTCTCAAACCTCCGCTACTGGCTTGAGGAATACCGCGTCGATGGCTTCCGTTTCGATGCTGTCGGCAATATGCTCTATACGGATTTCGGTGTGAACGACGATTTCTCGCACACTGGCCGCTGCTTCTACGGCAAGGACGGACAGCCGCGCACCAATGCCTGGGGTGAGGTCTATCTCTCACTCGCAAACCGCCTAATCCACGAAATCCGCCCAAAGGCTTTAAGCATTGCCGAGGAATTCTCCGGCATGCCGGGCCTAACCTGTACTCCGGACAAAGGAGGCCTTGGTTTCGACGCCCGTTTTGCCATGGGCATACCCGATTATTGGGAAAAATTTATCAAAAAGCCCCAGGATCTTGGGAGCATGTGGTATGAAATGAACAACCACAGGCCCTATGATCACACAATAAGCTATGTGGAATGCCATGACCAGTGCATAAACGGCCACGACGCCATGATCTGGCGACTGCTTGGCGACGATATGTACAAGATGATGCTTCTCTCAACAGAGACCTGGAAAGTCTCGCGCGGTCTCGCCTTCTACCGGCTTATGCGTTTAATCACCCTTGCGACAGCAGACAAGGGCTACTTAAACTTCATGGGCAACGAATTCGGCCATCCCGAATGGCTCGACGCGGAGGAGCATGCCCACAGACAGTGGCGGCTCGCAGACGATAAAAAGCTCAAATACGCCTGTCTTGCCGCTTGGGACAAAGCGCAGATGAACCTTGTCGCCCAAAGCGAGCAGGACTTCAAAGAGACCCCACTCTTCCGCTTTATCCACGAGGAAAAACGCCTGCTCGCTTTTGAGCGGGGCTCCCTCCTCTTTGTCTTCAATTTCAACGAAACGCAGGCTTTCTCCGATCTCTGCTTTGCCGTAAGCCCTGGAAAATACACGGAGATCCTCTGTTCAGATGAGCTAGCCTATGCGGGGCACGCCAATCTCTCCTGTCTCTCCAAAGTCGAACACTTCACCGTTCCCTGCAAGGATCCCTGGCTTGGCGACATACGCCTGTATATCCCGCCAATGGTCGTTGTTGTGCTTAGGCGCAGCTAAGCCCGAAAAGAAGGATCCACAAAAATCGTGGATCCTTACCCCCCCTACGTAAGAAGGAGACCGACCGGACAGTGATCCGATCCCAAGACATCCGCCTCAATCCACGCGTCACGTATGCTCTCGCGAAGCTCCTCTGAGGCAAAAAAATAATCAATGCGCCAGCCGATGTTCTTGGCCCTGGCTCTTGTCTTATACGACCACCACGTATAGGCGTCTTTTTCCTCGCCGTGTATCATACGAAACGTGTCCAGATAGCCTGCCTGAACCATGGAGTCCAGAAGAGCCCGCTCCTCTTTGAGATAGCCCGTGCTGCCCTCGTTTTGTTTGGGTCTTGCCAAATCAATTGCTTTGTGCGCTATATTGAAGTCCCCGCAGACAACCACTGGCTTTGTCTTTCGAAGTTTTGCTATATAGCGGAAAAAAGCCGAATAAAAGCCCATTTTGTATTCAAGCCGGGTGAAGCGCCCTGTGGGCTTCCCTGTGTCATCGAGAATTTCACTGCCGCCATTTGGAAAATAGCCGTTTAGGAAATGGATGTCGGCGAGTTCAAGATGCAGAAGACGGCCCTCGCCCGCATACTCGGGTTCAGGCAATTCATAGTCGATAGACAAAGGCTTACTCCTTGAAAAAACGGCGACACCAGAATAGCCCTTCTTGACAGTGCTTGAGCAGAAATAGGCGTGCCAGCCTGCAGGATGGGCAAGCGCATCCGGCAATTGCTCAACTCTCGCCTTTGTCTCCTGCAGGGCGATGATATCGGCTGTTGAGTCCACAAACCAGCGCCAGTCAGGCTTTCCTGAGACAGCGCGGATACCGTTCACATTCCACGATACAAGTCGCATAGACACTCCTTTGTTACGAAGTCTTACCGCGTATGCCCCCCTGTGCACACAAACGCCCTCCCCCCTCCGCACAACCCACCGGCCCATATTTTCTTCCTCTAAAACG
>JAFTDR010000331.1 GCA_017454105.1 Desulfovibrionaceae bacterium
CTTCGAGGTGTCTCACACCGACAAGGATTTGACCGAACTTGTGAAGAAGATCAAATCCTTGCCAGGTGAAACGCGTGTGGTCATGGAGCATACGGGTTATTACCACGCGCCGGTCGCTGTCGCGCTCCATGAGGCCGGTATTTATGTCTCAGCAGTCAATGCAATGTTGGTGCATGGCTACGGGAACAACTCCTTGCGCAGAGCCAAGACGGACAAAAAGGATGCCCTCAAGTTGGCAAACTATGCCTTGGATCATTGGCTCTCCCTGCCTCGGTATCTTCCTGCTGGAGACACCAGGCTCATGTTGAAAACCTGTTACCGCCAGTATGAGCAGTTCAGCAAGATGCGGACCATGCAGAAGAACAACCTTATCGCTCTGCTCGACGTTACCTTTCCTGACGCAAATAAGCTCTTTTCCAGCCCGCCAAGAGCTGATGGCAGCGAAAAATGGGTAGATTTTGTCGCGCAATTCTGGCACTGCGAGTGCGTTTGTGGCATGAGCGTAAAAGCCTTTACCAAGAGCTATGAGAAATGGTGCCGCAAGCACGGCTACAACTTTAGCAAGGACAAGGCTTTTGAGGTCTACGTATCCGCCTGCGGACATATCTGCATCATGCCGAAATGCGACAGTACCAAGCTCATGATCCAACAAGCTGTTGCCCAGCTACAGGCTTCTTCTACTGCGTTGGCTGCCTTGAAGAAGCAGATGCAGGACTTGGCTTCCACTTTGCCGGAGTATCCCGTCGTTATGCAGATGTACGGTGTTGGGCCCTCTCTCGGGCCGCAGCTCATAGCGGAGATCGGCGATGTGCGCCGCTTTCACTCCAAATCCGCGCTAGTCGCTTTTGCGGGCATTGACGCTCCTCCGTACCAGTCTGGAACGATAGACATTCGCAGCCGCAGCATCTCAAAGCGCGGTTCTGCTAAACTCCGCAGAACTCTTTTCCTAGTTATGTCTGTGATTCTTCAGAAGTCACCGCTCGACGAGCCAATTTACCAATACATGGACAAGAAACGGGCCGAGGGAAAGCCTTATAAGGTTTACATGATGGCCACAGCCAACAAATTCCTTCGCCGTTACTACGCAACCGTCAAGGCTTATTTGGACGAACTCGACTACACCTAATCCTCTTCCACAACACAAGGCCAGCCGTCGCTTCAAAAACAAAGCGCTCTACGGCTTGGTTTGCTATACCCTTTTAGCCTCACGCAAAAAACTCATTTTAGGGCTTGACTTTTGTTAGCAGGTCTTTGAAAAAAGTGGGGGCAGTTATCAATATATTGGATTTCTGTGTTTTTGCAGGATGATCCTTAAACGCAAAACGCCCGAAGGTCGATTCGTGGTTGAATCAATCTTCGGGCTTGTCGATTATGTGTGAAATGCGGTTGGGATTCATCCCTCTACTATTATTATGCGGAGATTTCGAAAAAAGGTAAGTATTGCAAAGCAGCACAAAACGAACAGTGAGGCAGAAATGTGTCCGTTAGGCGCGGATTTTTGAAAAATTTCGTTGAAAAATTTTCGGCGCTCAGGGCTCAGAGTACCATTTATGGGACTCGATTTTTTTATAATGAAACTGACATCAAATCCAAGGTGGTGGTTTCATGTTCAA
>JAFTDR010000332.1 GCA_017454105.1 Desulfovibrionaceae bacterium
CATGCCCCCCAGCTCAGACGCTGGAAAAAATCCCTCATGTACGGATTGGCATACTATCGCTCAAGCTCTCGATCCACAAAGAACCAGGCTTTTCTGTAGCTTTACAGTTCTTCTGGACTCCTCGCATCCTTTTTGTTCGTCGCTTCTGACATAAGCCAAGATGCTCTGTATCGCGAGGATTTCGGCTTCAACTCGCAGGGATTGAACGATATTATTGTACTCCGTACACGCGGAAAAAATCTATTTGCCGGGAGGAGGTATCTTACCCGTTCTCAAGGAGGCTTCTGTGGGTAGATTTCTGCGGGAAATGCTCAACTTACGATTTTACAGGTCTTTACCAATACGAAGTGCCACTGCGAGAGTAGCTCCAATGAAGAGTATCAAAAAAACTGTGCATATATGTAATGGCACGCTCTGTGTGTACGCGTTGCCTAAGCTTCTATCTTTGTCCTAGCTGTTCATGAAGGGGAGCAACAATTCCCCCCACACTATGAAATGATGAGCTAGATATTCTCCACCGTATCCGCTCACAGGGGGACGGGGAAAGCGTCTTTCAGCCGCCTTTGGGCCATCTCTTCGATAGTCAAATGCAGTCTTTGCTGGCAATGCGCAATTTGAAGAGGTACAAAGCCCGCTAGAACCGTTGACCAGTGAGCGGATGCTCTCCACCTGGGACAAGAGAACTTCATGTAAGCGCTTCCTGTCCCGGCCTGGTCGGGCCACCACAATGTATGAGACTTGGTTTTCTGCGGCATCCGCAAATGGTATCCGCTCACGGGTTAGCGGGGGCGTACATCCTACCTCGTTTCACCACAAACACGGTAGAATGCGGGCTTAGTCGATAATGACATAGCTGGAAGGGCTACAAAGCCTGCATAGAACTGTTGATCTGTGAGCGGATACCCCTAGATTAGCTTTTACGATATATTTCTAAATAAAGAGGTTTAATTTTTTATGTTACTTAGATCTTCTTGCCAGATAGAATCAGAACTTAACCGTGTAAAGAAATTTCATTGTCGTGATTGTTTGAAAGACATTTTAAAATATTTACAGGATGATGATTACGTTGATGTAATGGGAATTTCAGGGCTACGACGTACAGGAAAAACGACATTAATGTATCAGGCTATGAATGAACTGTCTGAGGAAGAAAGAAAAAAAGCGCTAAATATTTTTGTGTATAACAATGATATGACTCAAGATATTGTTGATACTATCGAGAAAATGTCTAGGCAAGGATATAAATATGTTTTTATTGATGAGGTAACTCGAGCTGAAGATTTTATATATAACGCATCTATGTATGCTGATGTTAATGCTAGATTAGATCGTGTAAAAATTGTTTTAACAGGAACAGATTCTTTAAAATTAAATAGAAGTTCTCAAAATGAACTTTTTGATCGCATACGCTCTGTAAGAACAACTCATATGCCATACAGGGAATGGGTCAGAGTTTCAAATAAAAATAAAATTGATGATTATCTTCGTTTTAGTGGTATTTTTGATAAAACATGGATGCCTGAAATAGAGGGAAAAAATGAAGGTTTCGCAAATGCAGATGCCGCTGGTAGATATGTGGCTACTGCTATTGGCATGAATATCCAAAATACATTACGACATGAAGGTTATGAAGATTCTTTCGGTGGTTTACGAAATCTTTTGCGTACTGGAGAGTTAATAAGTGCAATTCAACGTGTTGTTCAGGATAATAATCATGATTTTGGCCTTGATGTACTTGCATCTGTATTTCGCTCACGTGATTTTTCTATCGCGCGTGATAGTTTGGCACGATCAAGGGATCCAGAGCGCCGTTCAAAATTGCTAAAACAGCTCAATATTGGTCCTATAATTGAAAAATTACGTAGAGATTTAAATATTATTAATCCTGAAGAATCTATTGTAAAACTAGAAGATCGACATGTTAAGGAGATTGAGGAATATTTGAAAAATTTAGAAGTTATAGTTGAAGCACCTAGAAAATCTCTAATAGATCTTCCGAACTTACCTGTAAAACGTTTGTCAAGTCAACCTGGGCTTCGCTACGCTCAAGCGCATGCGCTACTTCAAGCTGTCGTAGAGAATCCGCAGTTTCAGAAGGCTGCCCAGCGAGATAAAGTTCTTTCTACTGATCGTATAATGTCAGCTGCGATCGGGGCTATGCTTGAAGATGCTGTTATGTTAGATACTTTATATGCTTCAGATAACTTACAAGTTTTTAAATATCGAGTTGACAGTTCTGATGTACCTGGAGTTGAATATGACATGGTTTTACGTGATCCTAGTACAAATAACTGTACAGTGATTGAAATTAAGCATACACACACAAAGGATGATTCCCAACTAAAGGCTTTTAGAAACAAGTTATTCAATGAAAAATTTGAGTCCGAGGTTGGAAAAATTTGTAATAAAATTGTTTTATATGGTGGTGAATACGACAAAACATATGACTATATTTATTATGAAAATTTTGAAAAATGGCTAAAATATTTAGATAATGGCACAGAATATGCAATAGATAAAATTCTATCATCTAAAAATATTTCTATTGATATTTAGTATCCGCTCACGGGTTAACGGTACTATGCTTGTTTCATAGCTTTTCAAATCGCACCATGGTCGGTAGAGACTGTATTCTGGCTTTGGAGAGATACGGGAGAGTAGACGTTAAGCGTATTCTACAGTATACTCGGCGTCACAAAGATTCTCCCTGGCCAAGTACTTGCGATCGCTCTCCTTGGCTCGCTGTGGAAAACCAGTATGCTGCCATGTAAACACCGTGAGCGGATGCAAAAGTTTCCGCGTGTACGTTTTAGCATGCTATCGGTCAAGTTCGGGCATCGCAAAGAACCAGGCATATCTATCGCGCTTTTCGTTGCCTATGGCCTTTCTTTTCGCACGCCGCTGACTGACCTGGGCACACAGAGAAGCCCAGAATCCACTGTACGTGATTGAACGATATTATTGACTCCGTACACACGGAAAAGTTTCTGAGGATACATCTTCGGGCGATAACGACAGTGAACTGTTAACCCGGCCGTATACTGGTTTTCTCTCGACAGTCAAAGAAGACTGCCTCAGTGGTTCGGCGTGGGAAACATCATTGTGACACTGAGTATAGTCGGCAGAATATATTGACCCACATCGGTTCTCCCGACATGTGCACTTGACTGTTCGCCTTTCTGCTTCGATAGGAAGGCAATGCGATAGGCTCCCTTGGAAGCGAAAACGCGCGAAGCAGATTGCACAATGAAACGACTCCGAAAGCGGCATTCGTAAAGATCCGTCGTTACAGCACAGGCGAAAGGATACTCCGTGAGAATGGGAGACCGCCAAGAATCTTACAGTGCGAAGTCAAGTCACCTCCGAAACCCAACAAAGAAACTTTTTTAAAAACAGGAAATGTCTTAAAGCATACAATAACGCGGAAAAAAATGCTCGTATAGCAACAGCAAGAAGGTTTACTTCAAACGGTTTTGATGCAGAGAAGCTTGCGTCCTTTTCTTTAGAATTTAGATATACAGTTTGTGTTGCCAATCCGCAGTACACAGCACCCACCTTTCTCTGTACGAATGCTCGTGTGTCTTCGGAGTGCACCAGATTCATTAAGTGATTTCGAGAGGTCATAACGGTCACCGTGTTTCATGGATTCCGAGCTTTTCCGCTATTCCCTCGCGGTCAGTGAGAAATTCAGACAATCTCATCCATTTGATGCCATCACTCTCCATTGAATCTCCCCGATAGAGTACTGTTCGGGACAATATCGGACCGTACTTGTGTTCTACGCGCTTCAAGGCATCCGTATTGCGAAGATATACTCAAGTCAGAAAAAAAGTGACTCTTCCAAATGTATGCGGTTAGGGCACAAGGACTTCGCGGCCAGACTGTTTGCAACTTTATTTCTGCCCGCAGTATATTCTGAATGGTTTGTCCTGTAGGTATCACTATGCTTGATTTCCAGCAAGGCCACGCCATTTGGGGCTGCTACAGCTACATCATATTCGGCTATTTGTCGATTTCCGTCCTTGAGCTTCAACCCGAAAATTTGAGTCCCAGGAAGACTTCGTTTTAATTCAGAAAGGACGACATCTTCCTGCATGTGGCCGAATACGGCATTTTCAATGAGTTTTTCGATTCTCCTTTCATCATATTCAAGTCCTTCCTCACGAAGAAAGGTGAGGAACGTACCTGCTGCCTGAAGCATTTGTTCCGTACGAAGCGCAGGCTGCGCTAATATCGTGCGAGGACTGCTGTATGATGAGCCGTCTATCGACAAAACGACATCCGGCGCATCTTCAAAAAAGTCGATATCCTTAAGCCACTCGATTATAGCTTTTGCCTCTCTAGCGGTAATTCTTCTGCGCTCGTTATCAATGCCGATTTCTCGGGCTATCCTTTTTTCGACTTCTTGCCACAATCCAGATAAGGATTTTGAAAGAGCCGTTCTGCACGTACCCAATCGAATCGCGTACGCATCATCGGAAGCGAATGCGCCGTTAAGAACGGAAAGTGTCGCCTGATGTCCTTGATGCTGTACGATGCGAGCTATTGCATCTGTCAGGGCTCCCTCGTCATACAGGGCTTGCAGGTCACCGAAGAGTTCTCCGCGCTTATGTTTCGCTATAGAATTCTGAATGTTCAGTGCGACTGCGGAATGAATGTAGAATGAGGCGCCTGCGCGAGTCGAAATATCATCGGGAGACGACGCGCAAGCAAGAGCAGTGCGAGTGGAAATACCATAGAGGTCAAGAACGCCTCCTCGGCGCAGATACTCATCGCTGTCGGGGAGTTCTCCAGGGAACAACAGTCGACTCCATTCCGCAAACGGAATGACAGTTGTCTTGACTTCTTCATACCGTCCTTGCATGTACATATTTTTGGCAAGCCAGATGGAGAGAGAATGCGTTCCCGTGACGCACACGCGGCACCCACCCCTCGCAAAGTCATCGGCAATACGCATGCACCCAGCAGGAAAGTTCTCTGCGAATGTTACCTCGTCAAGGAAAAAAATACGTTTGCCTTCTTCGTACAAAGTATCCATAACATCGAGTATGTCGAGAATGTCATAACGACGTGTGTCGTATGCCTGAAGAAAGACGGTATCGTTAAAAGCATCTTCTGCAAGCTCGGAAATCGCCTGCTCCATCACGGTTGTCTTCCCGGTGCGGCGAAGCCCGGTCAAAAATATAATTTTCGGCTCGTCGGAACTATACTCGGCGCCACAATGATTCTTCCCTTGCCGATTTTTTGAGGTCGCTCTCCTGTGACCTGCGAGGGAAAATCTTTATGCGGCCGGGTATAAGCCACGGCATGATCGCTGGAAAAGCATCCCTGCGCGGGAGTTTCGACGAACGTACGATGCGCATTCGTAATTCGTCTCCGTCGTAGGCGACGAAGTCGCCCTCTCCAAATTTTCTCCGCATACACTTCCTCCCTCTTGCGACCTAAATCCGTGACAACGCGCAGTCTATACTCGCGCGTCCTTGTCAACGGCAGAACATCATACTTCCTCCAAGGATGGAAAGAAGATTTCACCCGTCGCGAGTATCTTTGAATTGGGGTTTCTTCCCATCGACAGAATTCTTTCTATTCCCTGCTCAGTGTAGGGAACTGTAAAAAAGTATCTTGACATTTTTGTTAAAACTGGTGGACTGTTTCAATAATATAAATAAATATTATTTTTGATATTCACCATATCACTCTTCAAAAGAATTTCGGATCTGGAAAACATATCTTGACGTTTAGTTAAAAATGAAGTATTCTTTCACAGGGATACAGTGCAATGCGACTTTCAGACGGTAGAATGCGACTTTATTGACGTTGTCAGTTCGAAGAGGTTTAAAACTCGTATAGTACCGTTGCCGTGAGCGGATAGCGCAAAAAAAGGGGGCAGGCCGACTAAGGCAATTTTTCATAATGGCCAACGCGCGCCATACAATCAACTCATTTGTAACCAGGAGGTTGGCACGAATGTCACAAGCAATCTTCTACGACTCACTTTCTTTTGCGAAAGAGCTTGCGTCTGGCGGCTTTTCGCAAGAACAAGCTGAAACCCAAGCGAGAGTACTCAGCAGAATTCTTGAAACTCGCATACTTAGCAGGGAGAAGCATGCGTACAATTTAACGCCATCAAAGAAAGAATTGACTCCCTAGCACAGCACACAGACGCTCCTCTTGATAAAATGGACGCTCGCCTCGATAAAATGTGGGTTCTTCTTGATAAAATGGTCGCTGGTCTTGATAAAATGTGTGTTCGTCTTGATGCAGTGGAGACTCGATTAGATAAACTAGAGGCTGGCCAGAACGACATAAATGTCCGCTTAGATAAATTAGAGTTAAACTTAGTGCTTAAGATTGGCGTGATCGCGGCTACCAGCGTTGTAGCGGTATCTGCTTTTTTTCGGTTTTTCCTACCTTAAGAGAATTTCAGTAGCAAGCAAAAAAACGACTGAAAAATCAAATGGGCCAGGAACTACTTTGGGCCCACTACGCGAGATCCTCCGGCACACAGACTTCAACAGGAGAAGTTCTTAATGCCCTCACCGTATACTTTGGAGTCACTGCGACACACTCCTCGCTTCACAGAACAACTATCAG
>JAFTDR010000333.1 GCA_017454105.1 Desulfovibrionaceae bacterium
AAAACCCCTTAACGTAAAAAATGGGAAAATCCTGCCGTCCTTTGCGCCCATACGACAAGGCGTAGTTGAGACAATCGCCCCATGCCCCTCACATCTTAAGAGAGCCAGAACTCGGTTTGCTCCCAGCCATATTGACGAGAGAAGACGGCAAAGCAAGGAAGTCATTACTACGGTCAGAAAAAAACTTGCCACACATGCTGACGTATGCTCGCAAAAATAGCAGTTTGTTTCTGGCGTACGTATCATGCCGCAGTTCTTGGACCATTGCTCCAAAAAGTATGTCTTGCGATCTGAGTCAGCCAAATGCAGCAAAAACCTGTGCTGCGCGCATGCCGCTCAACCAAGAACGGCACCTTGATCGGTCAGAAAAAAACTTGCCCCGTAGAGTTGAATAGAGCGGACTCCAGTTCGCAAAAATGTCAGTCTGTTTCTGGCCAAAGTATACACTCTGGTCAGAAAAAAAATTGTACTTTTTTAAGAGTATGCCTTTGCGTGTCCATAGGCCAAATAGGACTGCAATCCTGAATGTCAATTTTTTTCTAACCGCAGTATACAGAGGCAAGCGGCAGAACGTAGGAATCCAGTTTGCCAAGCAAACTATCAGCTTGAATTCGTATCAATACTGGAAAGACAAGGGAGGTGACGTTCCCGGCTTAAAAACCTGGCCACGTCGAAAAACTTTGATGAACACGCTCAAAATAATTCACACCGAACAAAGCGCGGGCTCGCTTCTCATAGAAGTCGGCGGCAACTGGTCGTTCACAGACTCGTCACCCGACGCGCGGGCAAACACCTTTGCCCTTCTCGAATCCCCCAGCATCCAAGAAATTCGGCTTAGGCAAAAAGACCTGCACACTTGGGACTCGAGTCTTCTCGTCTTTCTTGTTCGCATAGTGCAAACGGCTGAGACGCGCAAACTCGTCGTACACAATGAACTCGAAAGTGGCCTGACCCGTCTTATCAAACTCTCCTTCGCCGTCAAACGACAGGAGGGCTCTGAAAGAAAAAAAGAGAGTGAAGGCTTCCTGGCCCAAATCGGTTCTCGCGTTCTCGCCTCTGTGCCCGCACTCGCGAATTTCCTGGAATTCATCGGGGAAATCCTCATTTCTCTTGGCAAATGCCTAATCGGCAAAGCAACAATGCGGCAAAAGGATTTTCTCCAGGCCCTCCATGAATGCAGCGTGCAGGCATTGCCGATCATCGCTATAACCAGTACTCTTTTTGGTCTTATTCTGGCCTTTGTCGGTGCAGTCCAGCTCACACAGTTTGGGGCGCAAATCTATGTGGCCGGTCTTGTCGGCATAGGCATGCTCCGCGTCATGGGCGCCATTATGGTCGGCATTGTCATGTCCGGCCGGGTCGGTGCCTCCTATGCCGCAATGCTCGGCACAATGCAGGTCAACGAAGAAATTGATGCCTTAACAACACTTGGCATATCCCCTGTGGAATTTCTCGTTCTCCCGCGCATCCTGGCCCTTGTCATCATGGTTCCTCTGCTCACCGTCTACGCTGACTGCATGGGCATGCTCGGCGGTTTTTTGGTTGGCGTAGCCATGCTCAATATCACACCTCTCGAATACATCCACGCGACAACGTCCATGGTCTCCTATTCGCACGGCATAATCGGACTTGTCTACGCAATCATGTTCGGCTTTGTCATCGCAATTGCCGGCTGCTACCAGGGGATACGCTGTGGCCGAAGCGCCCAAGCCGTCGGCCAAGCCACAACAACGGCAGTCGTCCACTCAATTGTCGGCATTATCGTTATGACGGCAATCATAACCGTCATCTGCAATGTCTTGCACATTTAGCGACGCATTGTATACGTAAGCCAGAAACAAACTGATATTTTTGCGAGCGTACGTCAGCACTCGAGTCTGCTCTTTTCAACTCGCAAGAGGCAAGTTTATATCTGCGAATAGGATGTAAAAACAAAGGCTACCCTCTTGAGATCCGACAAATATGCAAAAAAACTTTTTTGATACGCCATTCTTTGTACAGCCACAAGCGTATGCAGTCTTCTTTTGAGCTTGGCAATGCTTGCAAGCCAAATATACATGAGGCCTGAGAAAAAGAAATACGCAAGAGCGCTCAAGGCAAACACTCCTGACTGGATTCTACAAGGCAAAGCTGGTCTTTGTGCCCACACGCATACACTATGACAATACGTTTGCCGCGCACTTGGGCCGCACAATCCTTTGCAAAGCTTTTTTTCTTGCGGATATCGGCTTTGTTCCAGAGCAATACGAGAGCATTGTCCCCCAAGCACACTGTCTTAAGAAAGCTCTCTTTTTTGCCAAGAGGCTTCAAGGCGAAAGATGAGCGCTCGAAGTTTTGTTTGTGTGCACAATCTCGAGGGAGGCTCTCGCTCGTCTGCCGATGCTCTCGCTGGTAACGGACATATTTGCGAAAAAGTCGCGCTCACGGGTATCCACGTCGAAAAAATTTGAGGAAAAACTAGGGCGAACGATGGCTGATACTGTCTTATCCGTACGTGATCTCGTTGTAAGTTATGGCTCCTTCGTCCTTATGAAGGGCATATCCTTTTCCGTCCAGGCAAACGACATTTTTTTTATAACCGGTGGATCTGGCTGCGGCAAAAGCACATTGCTCAAGGTCCTCATGGGTCTTAAGCCCCCAAATAGCGGCTCAGTCCTCTACGGAGACAGTGACTTCTATGCGAGCGATCCCGAAAAACGACTTGAAATCAAGAAAAAAACCGGCATTCTCTTCCAAAGCGGGGCTCTTTGGAGTTCCATGACACTTGCAGAAAATGTTGCTCTTCCTCTGCAGCAGTACACCAAACTCGGCGAAGAAGACATACGAGAACTCTGCTCTCTCAAACTTGCCCTGACCGGTCTTGCGGGCTTCGAAGACTACTATCCTTCGGAAATAAGCGGCGGTATGCGCAAGCGGGCAGGCTTGGCAAGGGCTCTTGCGCTTGACCCCAAAATACTTTTTCTTGACGAGCCCTCGGCAGGTCTTGATCCAGTGAGCTCCAAACACTTAGACGACTTAATTCTTGAACTTGCGGACACACTGCAGACGACGTTCATGATTGTCTCACATGAACTCGACAGTATTTTCTCCATCGCAACCCGCATCATTTTTCTTGACAATCAAACGCGGACAATTCAAGCAAACGGTGATCCGCGCATCCTAAAGGATGATCCGCAAACGGCACTGTCAGCCCGCAACTTCCTGACCAGAGGCAAGGCGCAGGAAACCAACTAATATCCAAACAAGAAGGAGGAGGGCCTCCTGTCACGCATCTTGCTGTCAGTGCCCAGGCACATATGGCTTCTGCTCGCACCAAAATTGCCATCGGAGGGTTCACACTAGGTGGCATCATACTTTTTGTTCTCGCCCTTATCTATCTGAGTAGCGAAAGTTTCTTCCAGAAAAAATCAGAATATGTCCTCTACTTTGAAGGCTCCGTGAGTGGTCTGCACGTTGGGGCGCCCGTCGTCTTCAGAGGCGTTCCCTTGGGAAGTGTCACCAGAATTAGCCTGGTCTTCGACCGACGATCCTCTGCCATAACTATTCCGGTGTACATTCAATTGAACGAAAGCAGCATTGTACGCATGACCGGCCAGAAACTTTCTGGATCTGTGCAGGAACGCATCATCAAACATATGGTGAAAAACGGGCTGTGCGCAAGACTGCAAATGCAAAGTCTTGTGACAGGTCAGTATCGCATAGAACTGGACTACCATACAAACGCGAAGCAAACCTTCAAGATGGAATCCGCGCAAAACGAGATCCCAACAGTTCCCTCACCGATTGACACGCTGCAGAAATCCCTTGCGGAAGTGCCGATCCAGCAAATGGCCCATTCTGTGACCAACATACTCACAAGTCTTGCCAATGCTCTTGGGGACGGCAATGAATTAAAGGAAGGCATAGCCTCGCTTCGTCAGGCCTTCGACAGCATGCGCACAACGTTCAACCATATCGATGCAAATTTAAACAGTCCTATGCGCGCCTCGCTTGCCGCAACACTCAAGAACACAAACACACTCACAGACACGCTCGTAGCAAACGTTCCAAGACTTCTCACTTCCCTCGAACAGACACTTGAAAACCTCTCGCGGACAACCGAGCGCATGAAACGCATCTCGGCAACAACGGAACAGATGTTTGCTCCAGGATCGCCCGCCATGCAGGATTTGCGTCGCTTATTTAAGGAATCGGCCGAGGCGGCCCGATCGCTTCATAATCTGGCCGAAATGCTCAACCGCAACCCCGAGGCTCTTCTCAAGGGCAAACAAGGACGCCGCTAATGCTTCGCATCATTTCTTTTTCTCTGCTTGTCTTGCTCCTAGCCGCATGTGGGCGGAGTCAACCAACGACATATTATGCCTTCAAGGCAGAAGGACACGCTGTGTCCGCAACACAACTTCCCAAAACAACGCTCCGCATAGCCCGCGTTGCCATTCCGCAGTACCTTGAACGGGATTCCGTTATTCTTCGTGAACCCAACAGTGTGGCGATCACAGTCGATTCGTTAAATGTCTGGGCTGAACCACTCGGAGACGGCATACGCCGCAGCGTACACACTGTTCTCTTAGAACCGCTCCTTGAGCAAGGAATAACTGTCCTTCCGCTGTCAACAGAGGCAAACGGCACCTATGCCCTGTTCATTGATGTGTTACGCCTTGAGGGAACAAAAAACGGCACAGCACACCTTACGGCCCAATGGTCACTTGTTGCCAATGACAACACAAAAATCGTCTGTGACGGCATCTATTCGGACGAAAAAGAAGTGCAGGCAGGGACATATGCCGGTCTTGTAGAAGCTGAAGGCGAGCTTGTCACAGGATGCGCCCGCCAAATTTTGGAAAACATTACAGCGCGTCTTGCATCAAGTGCGCGCAGAAAGTGAACCGACACAAAGGCTAGAGGCTACACAGTAGCGTGGGTTTCGAGTTCCAAAAAGGCCTGGGCATCCACAGCAAGATACTTGGCGTCAGAATAGTTGCAATGCAGCCCGCACTCGTTGCGGTACGGTATTGTGGAACACAGCATGATGAGCGCTGCGATCGTGATAAGCGGAGAGAGGAAGACTCTGGCCGTGTACGCACAAGTGAAGTACGATGCAATTCGAGAAGTTGATTGCAGATGTGAGAGTATCTGGCTTCTCCACTATCTCCTGCAATCAACCTATAGAATCGGAAGAGCAGCTCGGCTTTTGGCTCACAGAACTACGCGCCGTGAGGTATCGTACGCTCTCCCATTTTAGCAAAGTCCCCTCCTTTTTATCTGCCACAAACGCTGGGACTTCTCTGGACAATCTGCCTCACCTTGAAGTTTCCAAAGAAGCGAGCATCGTCCAAAAGAAGAACTGGCTCACCCAAATTCGTGTCTCTCTTTTACGCAGAACTAGCGTTAGGAGTGTCCCCTCCATCTTTGTAGTACAATGCGAGAAGTTGATTGCAATGAGCACCCCGCACAGAGGGAGCGCGGCCAGAAAAAAAATTGCCACATGGAATTGAAAATACGAGAAATACGTGCTGATCCCGCTCGCAAAAAGCTCAGTTTGTTTCTGGCTGGAGTATAGCTGGCCTCTCTGCCATACACTCATCCAGTCTCTTGCAATCAACCTGAATCGTACTCTGCACTGCGTGAGAAAAGTATGTGCTAGAGCGGAACGTCCATACCGCCCGCTGCCAGGTTGAAGACGGCGGGCGGTTTCTCATCCCAAGCAGAGAAAGAAGGCGCAAGGTGAGCAGCGAGGGAGCGAGCTTAGCCCTTTCTACCCACGCCGCAAGACGCTTGACTGGATTTTTTGTCGTCTGACCCGTATCTTTCTTCCGACATGGAACGCAATTTCCCCCCTGCCACGCTCTCCTTGCGACATCGGAGGATGAGTTCCGCTGGTGACGCGAAACAAGTCGCCGGAAAAAAAGTGTACATGCTGAACTGAAATTCCAGAACAATGCGGTTTCGTAGCGTATGGCTGGCAACTTTCTTCTCAACCGAAGTACTATACCGGCCTATACTAGTTTTCCCAAAGCGGCCAAAGGAAGCAACCTCGATTGGCCAGCACGGGAAGAATCATTTGACGACGAGTATGTCGTAGTGCTCTTCACCCCTCCCGATCACAATACACCTTTGTAGTTAAACAAATTTGTTTAGCTATAAATTGCCCTGTAGGATTTGAAAATCCGCATAAATCAGTCTTTTCGTCTCTGTAGAGAACCGCAGTGCCGGGAATTTGAGTTAAAAAAGGCTTAGGAGGTCTTCATGGCTACATTAGAAAAAATCAAATACACAACTGATCGCTTAACTAGGGATCAATTTACCAGTGATGAAATGTATAATAAATATAACGAACAGCTAGATGAAATAGAGATAGCTCTACAGTAAAAGGATGCTAAAGCAATCAGAATCGCAAAGAGCTACACACGTAAGATAAAAAAACAAGATGAAAAAATGGCGCAGCAACAAATAGTGGAGAAAGAGCAGGACAAGAAACTTGAATTGTTAGACAAAGAGATTAATAGTACCAGCCAGGAGATATACAGGCTGCGAAGGAAGTTAGGCCTTTTTTAATGAGCTTGAGATGTGACACTCTCCTGCGACACAAGGGGG
>JAFTDR010000334.1 GCA_017454105.1 Desulfovibrionaceae bacterium
CCACCTCGGAGGAAGTCTCGCCATTGGTGAGGACGAAAGCGGAAGATCGTTTCCGTCATAGGCGTATATAGGCACTCGATATACTCGACCGCACATTGATTTTCCGCAGAACGCTTCGAGTGACATTCTGACATCGTCCACCTAGGGGAAAATCTTTATGAGGCTGAGTATACACCCTTTGGTGCAGTTTTGCGGATTGCAAATGAATCGACCGCTTTTGGCGAGAGCACTGGCCACTGCGCCTTTGCGTGAGTGCGAAAGGACACTTTTTTAAAAAATCTGGATCTTCGATAGGTTTCGTGGGTAAGCAATGTACGGGCAGGCAGCGACATTCCCCGTCGTCTCCGCTCCCTCTTGGGCATCTCACTTTTGTTGCGCTTCGGTGCCTCAGCAGAAAAAACTGCTCTGCGAAACCTGCGAAGCTTCCTCAAGCCGCATCTAACGCCTTTTTCTACCTTGCAGCGGCGTCCGTCAAGGGTACGCTGCGAAGCTCTCGCGCCCTTGACTGCCCGCCTTTCTGCGAAGGTCAAAAGGCGAAGCGATGCTGGCTCCGAGGAAGCTTCAAGGTGAGGCAGTCTCACAAAGAAATGACTCCGAAGGCGGCATTCGCCAAGGTTCATCGGTTACGCCGCGCGCGGCGAGAAGGCAAATCCGCGCAAACGGGAGGACGCCGAAAACCTCGCGGCGCGCGAGTTGCGCCGCCCACGACTCATAACGAAGAACCAAAAATCTTACGAACCCTGCAAGAGGGTATACGGGTAGCGTACGAATTGTTCCGCGTGTGCGGATCAGGGTGGTATGCTGAATCTACCCAAGACCAAAAAGAGCCAAGCGCCTTGCACACTGTGAAGTATTGCAGAATGCGCTCAACCGAACGAGTGCCGGCCAATTGCCCTTGTTCCCTCTGGATGCCGTTTGGAAAACCAGTATACGCTCGAGAGGACAAAGTCAGCAATCGATCGTGCATGCTTGAACCTTGATGACTCTGTTCTTTGTCGGTCCAGTGTGAGCGAAACTTTGTACTCTGGACACGAGGGGCTCAGTATCCTGTATCGCACCCAGCAACTACACGTGAGCCTGGGAGACAAAAGCCCAATGGGGGAGTTTTCGTTTTGTACGTCGATTGTGGCTCAAACCGATTTGTTTTGCTGCAAAGGCTTTTTTGAGCAGGATACTCAGAGTGAATACGGCTCTTTTCCGTGGAGCTACACTTCCGTGGAGCTATACTTGGGCGTCACAATGATTCGTACAGCGCAACGAAGTGAAGCGTATGGCTTTCTGGGGAAAAGGGAAAATCAGTAGTATCCGCCCACGGGGGGGATAGTGAAATGCGCCCTTTAGCTGACTCTCAAGCTCTCTCTCCAACGGAAGAATGCGGATTATTTGACAATGACTCTATTGGAAGATGTACAAACACCGCATAGTACTGTTGACCCGTGAGCGGATACAATCAGTATGCGGCGGGTATATACAGAACTCTATTCGACAGCAGAATGGTTTTCCGCGCGGAAGCTAGGACTCTACAGGAAGAATCATGGTGCAGTTGCTTTGCGAAATGTGGTTGGCTCTTGGGTGACGACTTCTGTGAATTGTTTCTGCAGGAACCCGCCCGGTGTTCTTGGGCGCAAGACTACCTGGCTTAAGAGGGGAGCCGTTCAACGCAAAAATAACGTCGTTCGCCACGGCTCCCTCACGGCTCCTTTGGAGAACTGGTATACTCGGTCGCATAAAGGTTTTCCCTCGCAGGCCAAAGGAATCGGCAGGGGAAGATCCTTGTGGTGCCGAGTATATCAGCAGGAGAACGGGTCTCTCTCAAGCAAATATACTCAAGCCAGAAACAAACTGACATTTTTGCGCAAGGAAGTGAGCATTCGAGTCTCGTCTTGTCAACTCCAAGTGGCAACTTTTTTTCTGACCGCAGTATACCACAATATGAGAACAGCCGCATGATGTACATACCAGGACCTTGGCTCAGAATCAGAGGCATGCTCTCGAGAATGCGGAGATCTCCTAGGCGGCATACAGTCCCCACTCGTACGAGGCCCCTTATTGTTAAACCTCTAGCGTAACTTTTTTTTGCTCGAGTATGCAAGCAAGGAGCCGCTGTGCGCGAAGGCATTTGTGAGCAGTCGGCTCGGTTTGCGATAGGACACAGCACTGTCAGACTTTTTGGGAAGGAAGTTTGTGCATTGGCTACAGGCGCCCCTTCTCTCGTTGGGGGATTGTGAGCTAGGGCTTCCTATTTCACCCAAGAATGAGGGGAGCTTGGTTTTCGCTTGCACATTCTGCCGCCATAAAGGCTCTCTCTTTACTTAGCAGGCTGACAGGGAATCAATACGAGAGTCGGGAGCAGGAAAGGCAAGAAACTTCCAGAGAGGGTACGCCGACTATCCTCGCGCCTTTTGGGCCTTGGTGTACGCGCCTTTGATATACTCAAGCCAGAAACAAACTGACATTGTTGCGAATGGGAGTCCGCACCGAGTCTGCTATTTTCAACTTCAAGTGGCAACTTTTTTTCTGACCGCAGTATACCGAGTATATGCGAGTATAGGCCATAAAAAAATTGGCACAAGAGTTCCGCACTGCCGATTGGGATTTCAGGTAGCTACAGGCGGAAAATTTGCAGGCAATCTTGCTTTTTTTCGCGGGAGTATATATAAGTAGGAGGCGTAGCAAGCTTTTTTTCCCTCGCAAAGATGTTGATCTATCGCGGCGGCGCATACTCGCAAAGAAGCCGTGAGTGAGCCGGTGCGGGAGACATGATACCCCTTTGAGACTGAGCGCGGTCGTTTGTGATTGACAGTTCAGAGATAGGTGTGACCTGCTGCAAGACAGCGTGCTGTTTTTGCCGCAAGGCTTTTAAAAATTTAGACGATGGTACAGAATACGAGAGTTTTATATCAAGAGAGTCCTTATGTTGAACAAAGCTATGATTATTGGCCGGTTAGGGCGGGATCCCGAACTTCGATACACGCAGAGCGGAGTTCCCATGACTACGTTGAGCGTCGCAACCGGTGAGACATATATAGACCGCGAAGGCAATAAGAATGAGGTAACAGAGTGGCATCGTGTTTCCGTTTTCCAGCGCCAGGCGGAGAATTGTGTACGGTATTTACGAAAGGGCAGCCTTGTCTACGTTGAAGGAAGTTTGCAGACGCGTAAATGGCAGGATCAGCAGGGCCAGGAGCGCTCGGCGACAGTGATACGGGCAATGCGCGTCACATTTCTTGAGCGTCGCTCCGATATGGCACGAGAAGGGTATAATGAAAATTCCTTTGCAGCACAGAGCGAGGGGCATGAGTTTGACGCATCCTCCTATCAGCAACAGAATGCGACACAAGCCTCTAATCAGAACGGAAATAACAGTGGGTATGAGGAATCTAAGTTTGCTCAGCCAGAAGGCGGAGCAAACGTCTCTCCCTCGGAATCTATGGGGGATGGGAACATGTCAGCCGGAGAGGGACAACATCAGGGATAAGTTTTCTGTGAATAGACGTGAAAACGCGTGGGGAAAAAGGCAAACCCGTGGCGAGAACTAGTTTCTCCCCGGGTTTTTTTGTTTTGCTGGAGGTTGTATGCTTATTCCAGTGCCGATGCAGACGATCGGTCTCCTTTTGTGTTCAAATATTTTTATGACTTTTGCGTGGTACGGCCATCTTCGCTGGAAGGGTTTGTCTCTTGCGATTGTCATTCTTTCAAGCTGGGGTCTCGCTTTTTTTGAATACCTGCTTCAGGTGCCGGCAAACCGTATCGGCTATGGTTATTTTTCAGCCGTGGAACTCAAAACCATACAGGAAGTGATCTCGCTTTCAGTCTTCATAGCTTTTTCTACGTTTTGGCTAAACGAGAGTGTTCGATGGAACCATGTCCTTGGTTTTGCCCTCATTGTCCTTGCTTCCTGGGTGATTTTTAAGCGCTGGTGAGTTTTCTCACTGCATTATTTCTGTATGTTGGCACTATGTGATTTTCGAAACGATTGATTAGGAGGCATAAATGTTCTGTTATCAGTGTCAGGAGACAGCGCAAGGAACAGGCTGCACAAAGCAGGGTGTCTGCGGAAAAACAGCCGAGGTGGCGGCCCTTCAGGATGTCCTAATCTATGTGACCAAGGGGCTTTCTGCGATAACGACGGCCCTTCGCCAAGAAAAAGTGGAGATTGACAGGGCGACAAATTTCTTCGTAACCGAAAATCTCTTCACAACGATCACCAATGCCAACTTTGATTCCGCTATGCTTGAAAAGCGCATAGAGGAGACTGTCGCTCTTTCAGCCTCTCTGCGCTCCCGCTGCGCAGGGAAAACCTTGCCCGACGCGGCTTTGTGCGCGCCGAAAGACCATGATGAAATGCTTGCTTGCGCAAGCAAGTGTGGGGTATTGGCCACAGTCAACGAGGATGTGCGTTCTCTTAGGGAACTGATTACCTACGGACTCAAAGGTTTGGCGGCATACAGCAAGCACGCCAATGTGCTTGGCTATTATGATGACGCTGTCGACGCGTTTACGCAAGAGACATTGGCCGCTTTGCTTGACGACTCAAAAAGCGTCGAGGATTTGATCGCGCTCTCGATGGCGACCGGCCAACACGGTGTGACCATTATGGCTCTTTTGGACCGCGCGAACACAGAAACCTATGGGAACCCCTGTATAACAAGTGTGTCCCTTGGTGTTGGCACGCGTCCAGGCATTCTCATTTCTGGGCATGATTTGAAAGACCTGGAAATGTTGCTTGAGCAGGCGGAAGGAAGCGGTGTTGATATCTACACCCATGGCGAAATGCTCGCAGCCCATTATTATCCGAAGCTCGCGGCCCATTCAGCGCTTGCTGGCAACTACGGCAATGCCTGGTGGAAGCAGAAAGACGAGTTTGAGAGTTTTAACGGGCCGATTCTTATGACGACAAACTGCGTTGTCCCCCCGAAGGCGAGCTACAAGGAACGTCTGTTCACGACCGGTCCAGTCTATGTGGAAGGTTGCCAGCACATTGATGAGCAGGCGGATGGCTCAAAGGATTTTTCCTCCTTGATTGCGCTTGCCAAAACATGTCCTCCGCCTAAGTCGCTGGAATCGGGGACACTTGTCGGCGGCTTCGCGCATCATCAGGTTCTGGCGCTTGCCGACACGGTGATTGCAGCGGTGAAAAGCGGTGCTATCAAGCGTTTTGTTGTCATGGCAGGCTGCGACGGCCGCCATAAGAGCCGGGCGTACTATGAAGACTTTGCTAAGAAATTGCCACAAGACACTGTTATTTTGACTGCCGGCTGTGCAAAGTACAAATACATTAAACTTGATCTTGGAAAGATCGGCGATATCCCAAGAGTTCTTGATGCCGGTCAGTGCAACGATTCCTATTCTCTTGTCCGCATAGCTCTGGCTCTTAAGGACGCATTTGGCTGCAAGGATGTCAATGAGCTGCCGATTGTCTACAATATTGCCTGGTACGAACAGAAAGCAGTGATTGTTCTTCTTGCCCTGCTTTTCTTAGGTGTTAAAAATATTCATTTGGGACCAACGCTTCCGGCATTCCTCTCCAAGACTGTCGCTTCCTACCTTGTCGAGCATTTTGGTATAGCTGGAATCACGGATGTCGAGAACGATTTAAAGGTTTTTAAACTGTCCTAAAAGCGCGCTTCGTGCATATCTCTCTCTCCGCTCCATAGAAAAGGCCTGGCAGAACTGCTAGGCCTTTTGTTTTTTCGTCAGTATCCGCTAACGGGTGTACGACGAAATGCGCCTTTTAGCCTACTCTCCAGGCATCTCACGAGCGGCAGAATGTGGTGTTTGTCAACAATAGTACGTTTGAAGAACTACAAAATCCGCGTAGTGTCGCTGACCCGTGAGCGGATACTTTCGTCATACCCTTCAGCGCTAAAGAATGGTCTGTGACTCGACCCACCAAATCGCACATTTGATATGGGTTTTCAAGCTAGGCGATACACTTAAGACACGACCCGCCACTTGCTTCGGGCTCAAAAAGCGCGAATTGAGGCGCACACCGTGAGTGTTTGGCAATGTTCAACGAGTACGCGGCGAAATTGAGTACCTTCGGACACTTTCATTAAAAAAAACTAGGCGAATTCTGCCCGATTGTATCCGATAGGCTAGCGCTTTTGCGGAATCGCGGTTGTTTTTCTTTCGCATTTGCCGGGTGCTTATGTACCTGCGCTATCCTTTTACGACGGACAATCTGTCTTTCTGCTCGCAGCAAAGACGCCGACAAATTCTGGTTCAATCTCTTTAATGAGATAGGGCGCATATTGCACGGCGATCGAGACGGACAAGGCGTTTTGACAGGATGAGTGTTGTGCGGATGAGCTCGGCGCACGCTCATTTCCGACGATCAGTTCTCAGAATTTTGCAGATGGTATACTCGGCAGGCCGGTTGAGATCGCTCTCCTTTGGCTTGCGAGGAAAAACCATTATACGACCGAGAATAAAGCCTTTGTGGGAAAATCAATTCTGGAATTCTATTTGCGATAGTGGCAACCATAGCTATGTGTCTCATTAGCTATGGAACCCGTAAAAAACTCAATTTCTCAAAGGGCTTCTTCGGAGGCCCTTTTTTAGTGTGCTTGGCATGTCTATCGTTCCAATGGAGTACACCAACAATCCGGCCCGCTCGGGGCAAGGATAAAGCGAAGAGCAAGGTTTTCTCCGCGAGGATGAAAGCTGAAAGAAGCTACTAGTAGTCTCTTGAATCCACGCACAGAAACCGCTTATGAGGCATAGTGCAGGGGTA
>JAFTDR010000335.1 GCA_017454105.1 Desulfovibrionaceae bacterium
AAAAATCTGGCAAGATTGCGTATTTCTTAAAATAAGAAGATCACCTATGGCTATCCTCACCTTCGACACCCTCGCCTTCAGCAAGACCATGCAGGACGCGGGGATGGATAGAATGCAGGCCGAAGCCCTGGCCACCGCACAACGTGAAGCTTTCAGCCAGATGCTTGATGCACGGGATTTCGCCACCAAGACGGATGTGCTCGAAACAAAAGCCGAGCTCAAGGAGAACATTGCAGCCGTCAGAACCGAGCTCAAGGAGAACATTGCAGCTGTCAAGGAAGACATCGCCAAGACCAACACACGCATAGATGTTTTAGAGCAACGAATGACTTCAGGTTTTGACACCGTCAGAAAGCTCCTTGAACAGCAGGACGCCAAAATCGAAATGCGTGCCACAGCCACAGAAAACAAAATGGTGAAATGGCTCATAGGCTGCCTTGTGGCCCAGACCACACTTATCTTTGCCATACTTTCCTACCTGCGCGGCTGACAGCAGAGCCATACTGCACTATGGCTTTGCCTGTAGCCGTTTGTGTCACTCTTGCCGCAATCATCATGCACTCCCGCAATTGCCAATTGGCCTGTCTTTTTTTAGACCCGCTCCGCACACGCCATTTCACTGTCTTCCCCTGAATGTGCGGTAGCCCTACGGCGCAGGCCATTCCCTGTACGCACTGATACCGGGCAGACACCGCCGTTGTGCGTCCGACCGGCGGTGCCTGCCCTCTCGCGCAGGGTATGCTGCAGGTAGACCACGTGGTTATGGTGCGGCACCATCCAGGCCGGGTACTTGCTGCTGATCACCATGTCAAAGTGGGCAAGGTCCAGCCCGCTGAAGGTCTTGTACGATTGCACCACCTCGGGGAAGGTAGATTCCGGGCAGGGCAGCTTGATCAGTTCCACCGCACAGCCGGAGTAGCTGGCGAGGGCCCGGTGCAGGCCCAGCCAGAACTTCTCCGCCCCGCCTATCTGGAAGGGCACGGCTGAGGGGGCGACAATGGCGATGGTGCGTTCCATGTTCAGCAAAAATTGACCGTGCGTTTTTTGTAGGTTAGCATTTCTCCTACATCCTTTCCCTGCCGTCGAGGAACAAACCCTCCAAGCCAAGAGCCCCTTCGTAACATCTCGCAGTCAGACGCCGCACTCTGTGTTGGGGTATATCATGTTACACAATGAAGAATTTGTGAAGACCGCCATTGCATTTCAGCCCCTTATTCTTGAGCAGGAACTGAAAAAGGGCGTGCCCCTCAACTACTTTGACGAAATGGGCCGCGGCGACGGTGTTCCTTGCCCTCGCAATATGTTTCGCATACAATATAGCTATGCAAAGAATGAAGCCGTGGGACGAGCTGACCATCCGGGACAACTACTTGTTCAAGAAGGTGCTGAGCTTGAACGAGGACTTGTGCCGGCGCCTACTGGAGCGGGTTCTCGGCATCACAATCGCAAAGATGGACATTGTCCAGACCGAGCTGGGTCTTGAATCAGACTACAAGGCCAAAAGCGTGCGTCTTGACGTGTACGCCGAGGACGACTGCGGCAGGGTTTACGACATAGAGATGCAGGCCGCCGACATGGCGGATGACCAGCTGTTCCTGCGGACGCGGTATTATCAGGCCATGATTGACCAGGGCCTGCTCGAAAAAGGGCAGGCGTACAGCAGCCTCCGTGAATCGTACATAATCTTCGTCTGCGCCTTCGACCCCTTCAATCTGGGGCTACGCCGGTATACGTTCCGCAACCGCTGCGATGAGCGGACGGAGCTGGCCCTTCCCGACAGGGCCGTGCGGATTTTCCTCAACGCCAAGGGGACTCTCGGCGAGGAATCGGAGGATGTGCGGGGCTTTCTCGGCTATGTGAACACGAATACTGCTGCCGGCGGCTTCGCCGCTGAACTCGCCGGCGCGGTGAAATCGTTCAAGGAAAACAGCGAAGAGAGGGGAGTCTATATGTCTCTCGCCATGGAAATTCAGGAGTATATCGAAAAGGAAAAGAACAGCTGGCGTGCTGAGGGACGTGCCGAGGGACGTGCCGAGGGGCATGCCGAGGGACGTGCCGAGGGTGAGGCCCAGGCAAATCGCAAGGTTGCCATCAGGCTTCAGAAGCTCGGTCTTGGCATGGAACAAATCGTCGAGGCGACAGGCCTGTCCGCCGAGGAAGTCCGCAAGCTGTGCCAGGAAAAGTAGCGAAGCCCGCCAGAAAAGTAGTCCATATTGTAGCAAGTGTGGAACGGAAGTCGCGTGATGATGGCTGCCAGAAGATCGCACGGGACTTTGTGCCTGCTCACGATGTTATCCGTCGCTTTCGCCGCGGCCTGAGCAATCTGTCCAGAGCCATCAACTCACTGACCATGTGACCATTCTGGATAATTCCTCCGACCATTTCACGCCCTTAGCGTAACGCCATCCCCCTCTCTTCAAGCGCAAGGCAATGCCGCCCGTAAATGGAATTGGGCACGGTGGGGGGGCAAGTTCACAACTACAAAAAACCCATCCCCTCCCGCCAAGCAGCTGGCCAAGCAAATATAATGAAATATACTTGTATTTTTCTTTAAATTTACTACCATAAAGCCGACAGACGACACGGGGAGGCACGCATGTCACAGACGGTGAACGTGAATTTCAAGCTGGACGCGGACGTCAAGAAGAGCATGGAGAAGGCCTGCGCCGACATGGGGCTCTCGATGAGTGCGGCGTTCACCATCTTCGCGAAGAAGGTGGGGCGCGAGCGGAGAATACCCTTCGAGGTCTCCGCCGACCCGTTCTGGTCCGAGGCCAATATCCGCCATCTTGAGGAGATTGTGCGGGACGTGCAGAAAGGCAGGGCGCGCTTTGCGGAGCACGCGCTCATAGAGGACTGACCGCATGCGCCTGTTGTGGGAAGACCGGCGGAGAGGATTACCTTGCTTCATCGCGGTCGCTTGTTCCCTCTCCGCTCCAGGCTGACACGGCATGCCCTGCCGCCAGAATAGATTGTATTACTCTTTGCCTGACCCGCCCTCAGTCGATGTCGCTGATTGACAAACAAGATATCTCAACTATAAAATTTTATAAATCAAGGGGAACTGCCACGGGGCGTGGAGCGTAAAACGGCCATCTCTGTATTGCTGAACGTAACCCAAAAACGTTTATGGACACAGAAACCTTCGCATCGCAAGATAGCCTCTATGTCAACTGGCATCTTCTGGATGGCCTGAACCACGACTGCCCCTACAGCCATGAGCCTGATTCTGTCATCAACGAACGCTTCGACCGCGAGTCGCTTTTAGAAACCGCCTACCGGCTTCTCTCCTTAAACCGCCCGGAATACGTCTTCCACCTCTATGGGGGCGAGCCCACCATCCACCCGCATTTTGCCGAACTTGTGCACTATCTTTCCACAAGCGGCCGCAATGTGCGCATGATCCTTGAGACCAACGGGATCAGGCAACTCAAGTACTACAAGGGCCTTCTGCACAGCATAGCGCCTGAGAGGCTGTGCGTGCGCTTTGCGGTGCATTTGAAGTACATGGAGCTTGAAAAGCTTCTCACCTTTGTGGGCTTTGTTGTTGATCAAAAGCAGTTGTGTCAGGTGATCGTCAACTGGGTGCCTGAATACGATGCCAAGACCAGGCTTTTTTACGATAAATTGACGCAGTTTCAACGTGTTCTCACGTTTGGTTTGCGCGCAGCCTTCCCCATGGGGGGCGAGGCTCCCTGGCTCGCACAGTTTGCCAATGTGCACAAGAGCCTTGAACCCCAATTCCCCGCCTGGACAATTGTGCCTGGCAGCGACGAGGCAAAGGCTGCGGGGGCACATGCCGGATGCGCAGCAACAGCAGCGGTCGCTTTTCATGATGACACTTTCGCTGCTGCGCATGGCCAGGGCGTACGCTGTGCCGGGGTGAATGCTGTCCAGGTGGCGGCAGACGGCGCCTGCACGCTGGGGCTTGTTGCAGACGACAAGCCCTTTGCGCCAACCATTTTATCTGCAGGAACACTCCGGGACGATCTGCCCGTTGCCAAAGCCTTTGCTACAGAGCAGGAAGCAGCAGAGTGGCTGCAGGCATTTGCCAAACGGGCGCTTGCCTACGAGATTGAAGGCGGGCCGGTACGGCATCCCTTGAGAACTGATACGGGTTGTGAGCAAAAGTTGCGGGGCAAGCTCAAGAGACTGGCTCCCGTATCGCAGTATCAGAGAAAGCTGACAAGCCACCCTGAGCTTTGGAGGGAGAAGAAAGAAACTCTTCTTTCTATCTATGAGGCCCTGGCGGATGACGCAAGCCGGGAAGTCTTTTTGCGCAGGGTCAAGGCGCAGCTCTTTGGCGTGAGTGCGTACCTTGCCAGCTCTGAGTACGCTAAATTTTGCCATCCTGAGTGTGCCGACATTCCCTATGACGAGAATAGCCCCTCACAGTGCAGGCTGCGCATGGAAAACGTCGCAGCCAAGGATGTCGCAAGGATCTTCCCTAAGATTGCCTGGTACAGGCCGTCGCTGGAACTCGTTCTGCCCGCAGCACCCGCGTGGCTGGATATTCTGCAAGAACTGAGCACAGGACTCTCAAACTACAGCATTTTTTTGGGACAGCATGGCATGCAGACCGTCTGCTACGCCAGGCCAGTAACCCCGCGCAAGCGCTGCCAGCCTTTGCCATTGAGAACGCTGGATGGAAATCCCCTGGTCTCCGTCATTCTGAAGGCGCGAGATGACGAGGAAGCTCTGGCCGGGACCATTGCGAGCATCGAGGCAGAACGCTTGCCGCGCTATGAAGTGATTCTTGTGCAGGACAGCTCCACCATGAACGAGAGCGTGGACGCGCTTGTGCGTAAGAATCCCTGGCATGTGAGATCCTACAGATTTGACGAGGAGTTGAGCCTGACCAGAGCCTATGACGCTGGGCTCGACATGGCCCAGGGGGAATATGTCTGCTTTGTACGACCGGGAGAGCAGATAACAAAGGGTGCTTTGGCCGGGGCTGTTCAGGCTCTGGAAAAGGATAAGAGCGACCTCGTTCTTTTCGATAATGCTTTGCCGGAAGCCAATATCGTTGATGGCAAGGAAGTATTCACACGTTTTTTGAACGGTGAGCTCAACCACAAGGGCGTAGGCAACAAGATCTACCGGGCAAGCCTGATTCGTGACTGTGCGGTTGCATTCCAGGATCTTCCGGGAGAGATCGAAGACAACCTCTTCAACCTTCCCCTACTCCATTTTGCGAACACGATTACCTGCCTCAAGGGGGATCTCGTTGCCCCTGCTCTGCGGGATGAGCTAGAAGAGGAATCCACAGCAGAAGAGCGCTTTGAAGCCTTCACCAAAAGCATGGGGAGAATTTCAGATTTCTGCGCGGCCCAAGGAATAGCCGACAGCCAGGCGTTCAACGCGTACAGAAAACGACTGTTCCAAGAGGCCGAAGCTGATTTCACAAGCGTTGTGCATGAGGCGGATGTAGCTGGAAACATAGATGAGGTTCTGACGGCTGAAGTCCTCGCAAGTCTAAAACAGATTCCCGGCATCGTCTCCCATCTATGCAGAAAGTGTCTGACACACTATGCCAAACGCAGTGATCTGCCCAAAGTAGAAATCATCGATGCCCTTGATATGGCCTTTGAGGAATATGCCGGGGCAGCAGAAAACTACGAGCATGAGCCAAAGCTCTCGTTTGTCGTCACCATACCCCAGGGTGGATCACTGAGCCTTCTGGAATCCCTAGTGGAAGAGGATGCGGCCTCCATCGAATGTCTTGTGCTGAACAGCGCAAAAGACAGCGAGACAAGAGACCGACTTGAAGAGCTTGCAGACCTCTATCCCAATGTGCGTCTCTGGCACGGGTTAAAAAGGATCTGCCTGCTGCAGAGCATGAGCCTTGCGCTCAAAGAGTGCAAAGGTAGCGCAATCACCTTTCTCAAGGGCAGTGACGAAGTTGATGGAGACTTCATCGAAAGAGCACTCAAGGCATTTTCTCTCAAGGAGAACGTCGATCTGGCGGTCTTTGGCCTTCAGAGCTATGATGGTGAGAGTCGCGATCTCTCAGATCTTCAGGAAGGGCTTGTGGAGAAAGGTGAGCTTGCGCGCACCATATTTCAGCAGGGCATGTCACTCGACATCAGAGGCATAGTCTTCGGCAAAGGTTTTTTGCAGAGGAGTCTGGCAGATCTTGACCCTGTCTTTCCCGATGAAGGAGATGAGTATCTTCTTAAGATCCTTCAGGCTGTCACAAAGGCCTATGTATCGTCTACAGGTGCAGTAAGTACTTCTGAGGAATCAGAGACACCGCTTATGGTAAGAAGAGCAAAGATTGCTCAGAGCATTGAAGGCGTTGTTTGCACATTGCATACGCTGCTCAGTGCAGAAACGGCGACAGCCGATGATGATATGGCAAGCATTAAGTCCTCTAACATTGTTAACTATGTCAAAAAAGTATGGGGCAGGAACTATTTGCCATTGCTAGTGATGCTTACGGAAGGCGATGCGACTAAAGCAGAAGAATGCATTCCGCAAAATGAATCAGAAATTTCAGATACCCATTTCATGGCACTATGTGCGGAA
>JAFTDR010000336.1 GCA_017454105.1 Desulfovibrionaceae bacterium
CGTGCAGGGATAGACTTACCTATATCTCCTGATGTGCCGCCTATTGCTCCAATGGGAGCAATGTTTTGGTTTCGTACTGCGTGTATGAAGCGTCTATTGGATATGGATTGGGAATATGAGGATTTCCCAGAAGAACCATTGCCGCTTGATGGATCCCTGATTCATGTTATTGAAAGAGCCTATCCCTTTTTTGTACAAGATGCGGGTTATTTAACTGGTTGGATATCAACGGCAGAGGATGCACAAGTTCATATTACAAATTTAGCGTATCTTTACAGAGAGTCAAACCAAAGAGCAACACGTGCAGTTATTGATCAGATTACCGGAGAAGTACAATACGTGACAGTTGTGCAGGATGTTGGCGTAAAAGGAGCTTTAAAGACATACTTAAAAAAGCACATGCCAGCTACTTTGTGGAACTTTTTAAAAAAGATATATTATAGTCTTGGAGGAAAGCCAGTATGAGAGACGGACATATATCAGTGGCAGTTTGTGTCCATCTTTATTATGTAGAAATGTTTAGGGAGATTTCTGCTTATTTAGATAATTTTAAGGAAATCAGATACGATTTGTTCATTACCATGCCACGCGAGAATAAGGCTTATTTACCAGTTATCAGAAAAAAGTATCCAAATGCAAAAGCTATAATTTGCGAAAATGTCGGATTTGATATTTACCCTTATTTGCGCTTCCTTAAAGAGATAGATTTGCTTTCCTATGATGTTATTTTTAAATTGCACAGTAAAAAAGACATACCAATTGATTTTTCAAGAAACGGTGTGGATTTGAGTGGAACAAAATGGCGGGATTATATGTTTCAGGCGCTCTTGGGATCTCCGGAGCGTATACAATGTATTTTACGTATTGTGGAGCGGCACCCTCATGTGGGGATGGTATGTGCGCAAGAGGTGCTCTTATGCGGGGCAGACCAAATTGCCCAAGATATCAGTTTAGAAAGAGTCGAGGCAGTGATGCTAGAATGCGGTATGCGTATCAGAACATGGGAATTTGTGGCAGGCTCGATATTTGCTGTTCGACCCAAACTGCTTGTCCCACTCAAACGTCGAAATTTTCAGGCGTCCGAGTTTCCTCCTTATTATCCACGCGATTGGAATAGCCTTCCATACTGCTTGGAACGTGTATTCGGATGTATGGTTTCAGCTCAGGGATTGACTATTTGTGGGTTGCCACCGTGCTTATAGGAATTGCAGATGTAGGACACGATGTTTCAAAAGGGGGAAAAAATATGAATCGGGATTCAGCAAAAACAATTACTCTTTCCTGCGCATTTTTCCTTCCACCCGTTTTAATGCTTTCCGTACTGCTCTCTACTCTGAAGCGATTGCGAAAGCCCGTGAGTAACAGTGACGGGAAAGATAGGGCATAGCAAGGCAAACGCAGATAAACTCTCCGCCGAGGACGGACTTGAACACTCCGACGGAGCGCTCAACGGAAGTGCGCCTGGCGTAAAGCCTGTTCTATTCGTCCGAATCGCAGAAGTAACGTCTGGTAGCACCGTTTTTCCGCCTGGATGACCTTAGACTTTGGACAAACGGATTTGAAGCGTTTGGAGCGATTTTTGCTGGAGCAAGATCCATTAAAATGCAACGGCGTTTTTTTGAGTCAATTGTACCTTGCGAGGGTCAGCATCGATACTTCCCCAAGGCGAAAGTTTGAAAAAAGCTTTTTAACATAGTTGAAGAGTCACCGTGTTTCCTCTACAATGGTATGTGTCGAATACACCAAGGAGGAAAGTACGATGACTCTCAGTCCCAGTATACTCAAACACGCGGCATATTTCAAGAGCTGCCATATCAATTCTGTGCAAAATTTGCGGGAAGGATTCATGCTGGGCGGAGAAGAATGGGAAGAGGATACACTCGTCTTTGATATGCGTCCCATCAAGCGTCTACAGAATAGATGCCCGATATGTATGAAAAAGTGTCCCAAAAATGGATATTATCATACAGTATCTTCCCGCTGGAGAGCAAAAGATCTGATGGGGTGCCGGGTTTGGCTGAGCTATAGGCCGCAAATGATCACGTGCCCTGATCATGGGACACGAAATGAATACATTCCCTGGGCTGATGGGAATACACGCTTCACCCCTGACTTTAACGACATGGTTGCGTGGCTGGCGGGGAGGATGACAAGGCAGGACATAGTCCTGGCTGTCGGAATCAACTGGCGTACTGTTGGAAATTGCATCGCGGCAGCATGGCATCGTGCAGAACCGGACGTCAAGCAGCGTCTGCGGGGTCTGAAACGCATCTGCGTTGACGAGACAAGTTACAAGACGGGTCACAAGTACATGACAGTTGTGTATGATTTGGACAAATATCAGGTCGTATGGGTTCACGACCAACATGGAACCGAGGTGTTCGGAGCGTTCTGTGAGCAATTGACCGAGCAGGAACGCGCACAAATCGAGGTTGTCGCCGGAGACGGCGCAAGGTGGATCGACACATGCGTAGAAAAGTATTTTCCCAACGCAACACGTTGTGTTGACCCGTTTCATGTCACGCAATGGGCAAACGAAGCGCTGGACGACGTGCGCAAAACTGCTGCATCCAAGGCGAGAGCGGCTTATCGGGCGCTCAAGAAGGCTTATGAGGAACAGCAGAAGCAGCTTCAGGAAGGAATCGAGATAGATGGGCAGATTTCCCTTGAGGAAATCGAGAAAGCTGAGGAATTGAGCAAGGTGGTGAAAGGCGCAAAATACGCTCTTGCGCACAGCCCGGAGAATCGTACTGCCACTCAGGAGAATACGATACAAATGATAGAGCATTCTGACCCTGACCTGGCTCAGGCATATCAGATGAAAGAGAAGCTGCGTGTGGTGCTTCACACAAAGGACGCTGACAGCGCTGCCGCGCTCCTGGATGAGTGGATCAAAGAGTGTTCGGAAAGCGTTTGGCCTAAACTGCGCGAACTGGCTCAAAAGATTGCCAGACAAATGCAAAATTTACTAAATTCTATCCGTTTTGGAGCCAATAGCGCCAGAAGTGAGTCGACGAACACCACCATCAAGAGTCTCATCAAGATGGCCAGAGGCTTCTGGAATTTCAACAATATGGCATCTCTGATTTACCTCAAGTGTTCCAACATCGTGATTCCGGTGAATGATCGTATCCGCCTGGATGGAGAACTGCGGGTGAAACGCCGCGAATACATGCGGGAGTATAGGAAGGCAGGAGAGCAGAAGCGCAGGAAGGCCGCTCTGACAAGAATGTCTGATCGTGAGCCAATGTATCATCTCTATCAGTTGTCTACAGAGGCTTCCGCAACCGCCTGAACTCTTTTACCCGTCATTCGGTTCAGACTTATCTTCTCGCTTCATGCGCCAAGCTTGCCGGTCGCTCTCTTGACTTACCAATCCTGTGAGCCCTGAGCCACGACACGATTTGCACTCTCGGAGTGGTAAGCTGGATTTGGCGACGGGCTGACAACCTTACCCTTACCAGCCCCGCTCGCCCGTCGCCAAAGACGGCGATCCACTCCGAGCAGTTCGGGTCAAGGGCGCGTCAGCGGCGAAGGGAAGAATTTTTGGGCGTCTCCCGCGAGCCCAAAAATTGTTTCCTGAGCGTACCCTTGACGCGGACTGGCCTCCCGTGAGAGGCACTCCTTACTACTTCGTTTTACTGGTGTCGTTTCGGCGCAAAAAGTTGCAAAAACGCACGAATACTCTTCACTGGTTTTTATGCTCATTGCTCATCCCACGCCAGCCCGTATGATTACCCGACTGGTCGTATATCTCACCCTCGCAGAGTACAATTGCGCCCGAAAATACAATATAGACCATTTGCCTGTTTTTGGGCTGGATCGGCTCAAGAACTGGATCTGGGCAACACTGCTTTCATACAATCTGGTTAAGTACCAGAAATATAATAAGATTGTTCAAAAAAAAATCATGTGCCGCATAAGGGGTTATTGCGCCCTTTTTTAAGAATTTGTCCTCTGTGCGAGGCAAATTCAAGAAATGATCGCTGAGGAAAGCGATGTGTTTTGCATATTTCGCGGACATCATTCTCCATTTCCGCCATTTTTTGAATTCAGATCCTATACGCACACCCAAAATGCAGGCTTTTGTTGGGCAAATCATAAAGGAAAACTCTTTCCAAAAGGGGGATTGTGTGCTATAATATAATGTGTAGTGTTATATGCTTTCTTCGGTGGCGTTTTTGTAAAGCAGTGAGGAGCATTTTTGTGAGATCGAATTTTCGTTTTCTTGATAAAGATTTTCCCGACCTTGCCAACTTCGGCTCGCTGGCGGAGAAATACTGCTACAG
>JAFTDR010000337.1 GCA_017454105.1 Desulfovibrionaceae bacterium
AGCCAAGGAATCCCTAGCGGATGAGAAGAATCTCAGTGCGCTTCTCTTTAGGTTTGAGCAATGCAAAACCCTAGAAGAGATTCAGGACGAGGTACGCAAGGCGAAAATCCGCTTAAAGGGCGAGCATTACGAAGAATTTCGCATGGCATTGGCTGACTGGTTGTGGAACACAACCATTACCAAATTTAAAACCAGAGATCCGGCTAAACACAAGTTGGATTTATTGGAGAAACTATGGCAAAGATTCGCGCTTAGGACAAAAAACATACGTGTCATATCATTATTTTCTTTGACACATAATTTCTTTTTTTCTGTTTATTTTTGCTATGAGCTCACGTATTGTCGGCACTATGCGGGTTTCGTTGCTTATCAATCAATATCACTCTCAAAACCGCACACTACTATGAGCGAAATACGCTGTTGTAGACTTGGGCAGCATTATGGTTTTAAAACGACAGTCAAAGACGCTTGCCCTCAATTGATCGGTAGTGACACAGAGAAAGATACAAGGTGCATTCTGCATACACCTGTAAGCGAGACTTTGCTTACGTTCAGATGACATGTTTTGTTTTTTAGAATTCGAGGAGTTGATTGTAAACGGTTTTCCCCACCACTCTTGTTTGATAGTTTCCGCTCACGGATGTACAGCGGTGTCTCAGCGTATTTGGCTATTTTCGATGCACCCTTTAGGCGACACAATATCTCACAAATTGCAGAGGAGCTTCAACAATCTTTGTCGGCAATGATTCGTTTGGAAGAGCTGAAAAACCAGCAGACTATCATAACCTTTGAACGAAGATACTTGATTGTAAGCAAGAATTCGAGACTGATATATAGCTAAAAAAGTATCCGCTCGCGGGTGTACGGTGCAGCGCATCTTGCTACCGACTCTTTAGATGCCTCTTCATCGGAAGAATGCATCTTTGCCGACAAAGATACGCATTGAAGGCTCGACGTGAAGCGAGACCCGCATAGTTCCGTTGAACTGTAAGCGGATACCTAAAAAAATGCAGTACTCTTTACACTATTACAATTCGAAAAGTTGATTGTAATGAGCCCTACCCCGAGAGTACTTGGCTTCTCAGCCATGCAAACCTCCTCCCTCTTGCAATCAATCTGTACAATCGGAACACAAATATTGCTGGGTACAAATTCCGTTGCAAATCAATCCCCTTCGGAAGCCCCTTACATGTACTCTCGTAAACTTTCAGGGAAGAGGAACTGCAAAATCAATTCCATAACAGCCCTCGTTTAGCCACTTTGTTCCCTAGCTGCGCTTCCCGTCGCAGAGCATGCGCAAAACATTTTCCAGCCCTTCGTACTGGAGCGTATTCAAGTAGTCTTCGATATTCACATAGCGGATCGCGCCATCAGTGTATGGCTCGCCGTTGTACAGGACTGCTCTGCAACGAATATCGCCGTCTGTTCTGCAGATTCGGGCGGAGACATCTTTGTCTTTAAGCCACTTGCTTTGATTTTCTTCCCTTTCCGTACTGTGCTTGATCTCGATGAGATACAGTGTTGAGCCATCACGTACATCCTCGATGACGAGGTCGATTTCCTTATCTCTACCTTCATATACTACGTCGGGAAATTCAGCTTTATACGCCTTGATTGGCAGAGAATTGTACGTTTCCCACGTATTGTCACCCAGACTCATTCCCCCAAACAGTTTACATTGCTGCATAGTCTCGTAGATGGCTATATCCTCCTGCATCATCCCGTACACGCCTTCTTGAAACTTTTGCACGATCAACTTCTTTTTTCTTTCATCCTTAATCGAACGGAAGCCGGCGTCGTCTTCAATGAGCTTCCTCATGATATCAGCCTGAGCATAGCGTAGGCCAGGCTGGGAAACCAGGTTCTGCGTGTGTAGCTCCCTGTTTATCGCGTTATAGCGCACATAGTCGGCAACAGAAGCCCCAACGGGGGGGAAGGCTATAGCAGGTCTCATGGCTAACACTTCAAGCTTCCTAAGGTACTCAACGATATCCAAAAACTGCGCGGCGGTAACGTACCTGCCAATAGCGTTCTTCACGCAAAGCATCGTCTCGGCATTCCCTCGTAGGCTCTTTGAAAGATGCTTCAGCACTTTGTACAGCTCATCATCCTTCCCTTTGAAAACGGACGCCGTTCGGGAGACGTCAGGCAGTTTGAAGTTGCGGAACATGAGTTTTTCATCATATGTGTGCGAATCGGCCAAGAGAAGAGATTTCAGTGCTGAAATGAGATATTTCTCCTCTACCGCCACTATTTCTTCAATGTAGTTAAGAAATTCCCGTCGGGTCAAGCTGCCGAAAAGCCCATACACCGCTGCATCCATGTCTATTTCGTCCAAGAGAGAACCGAGAAGCCCGGCATTCTCACCGTCCTTGAAATTCCTCAGTGTGTTGAGGATATTATCGGAGATAGACGAAGTAAAATACCTGCGCATCGCATCGGTCGTCCAGGGCAACGGCGCGCTGTGTCTGCACTCCCCTTCGGTCGGGTCAAGATGCAGGAGCCCGCCGAAACGGATGTATTCGTCCAGCGACATTGCTCCCTTAAGTTTTGTCCACTCGGCAAAAGGGACGTGAGTCGTATGCAGAGTACAGTCTCTGTCGAACAGTCCGCCAGATAGAGCCAACCATAATGACAGCGAGTCCGTACCGGCGATAAAGATTTTCATTCCAGAGGCGGTGTAGTTATTCGCGAGGGACTTGCAGCTTTCTATAAAATCCTCGCAGGCCGTGATTTCATCAAGGACGATGTACTTGTACCCATTATTCCGCAAAGTGTTCAGATCATTTTTGATATCCGCAAATCCTTCACTCTCTATCGTCAGATAGGCGGCTTTGGCACGCTCTTCATACGGGAGACCGAGCAGCCACTGACGAAGAAGGACGCTTTTCCCAGTCCTACGCAGCCCGTACAGAATTCCAGTTTTCAAACTCGCGTTTTCCCTGTATTCAACCATTCGCGCGAGGATATCGCGTTGTCGCAGTGAAGCGGCGAACTGAAATGCCGGGGTATTTTCCATTGAAGAGCCCAAGACGACATCATTGCAAATAAAATTCATTCCACACCCCGTCAGAGTCGTTATTCTATGCTACCATCCAAAATAATTTTCTAAAATCACTAGGAGAAATAGCATCTTAGGACAAGAGAAAAATATTTTGGACTATATATATGTCTTATTAGTAGTATATTTCAACAATCAACAAAAAAATGATGTGCGAACCATTGGTGTGTCTGCGAGTATGGCCTTATTTTCGTTTGTAGAATGAATAGTGATACCACACACGGGTCAACAGCACAGCTTCGCTCGTATGCAGGCTTTGTAGCCTTTCCAGCTATGTCATTGTCGACAAGACCGCATTCTACCGTGGATGAGGACGACCTTGCAGGATGCAAGGCGCATCCCGCTATACACCCGTGAGCGGATACAGTTTCCCAAACTCATCTGTAGCCAGCTGTTACAAAAATCTTTCCGCGTGCACGGATTGCATGCTATCGCTCAAGCTATCGACCCGCAAATAATCAGGCGTTTCACTCGCTTTACAGTTTTCTAGGGTTCTCTTGCTTCCTTTTCACACGGAGCTACTGACATAAGCCAAGATGCTTTGTATCGCGAGAATTTCAGCTTTAACTCGCACTGATTGACCGATATTATTGTAATCCGTACACGAGTAAAATTTGCAGCTAAACGAATGGCAGATCCGTCAACTCTTAGGAGCCATTGCTTGCACGGCGGCTAATCTATAAACGCTAATCATCTGAGCCTGTGGTTAAACCAAACTCCATCCCTTTATGGGAAGGGGTAATTGACCTTTTTTTTTCTCCACAAAAGGACCATTACTAACTGTATGCGCAGGGATCTGTATTGACAAAGTCTATAACGGACTGTGTGGCAGGAAGGGGAAGAGACCATACAGGAGGAACAATGCCCGGATTCCTAGGCGAAATTCGTACAATTTTTTTGGGAAAAAATTGTTTCTTAAATTGTTCTAAACTTTTATTCTCAAAATGTGAAGATGACTTAACCTCTACTGGAATCGTATCAAATTTATTTGCAATCATAAAATCTATTTCATATGATTTTCCATGATATTGCCACGAATAATAAGCTGGCTGCACTCCCACACGCTCTTTTGAGTCAATATATAATTGCTGATGGACAAATTGCTCAATAATTTTACCCCACAATGAATTATTCACTGTATCCTGGATAGAGAAATCAGGCTCATAACCGCATTTTGCCATCCGTAATCCTATGTCAAGAGGAAAAACCTTAAATGAGTTGCTCCGTTTGAAATCAATATTTCCTGCCAAACTTCCACTAGGTTCCAGGCAACGCGGGCAAATATGAATTAAGCCAAAATCTTCGAGCCATTGAACGGCAACATAAAAATCATCTGCTCGCTTATTTGGTATTTTTTTAAAAAAATTCCACTCTCATTTCGCTCTCCAGATAAAGTGCAGGCAACTCGCCAAGCATAACGAATTTTTTCAGTCAATTCAACGTCTTCTAAATGAACATTAAAATCCTGTTCATAAATTGAAAGTATATTATTTTGTTCTTTTCGTGCATAACGTAGATCATTTGTTTCCAAAAAAATCGAAAGAGGTTTGGGCATCCCGCCAACTGCTATATACTGGCGTAATCGATATTCAAGTACCTTTGAGATCTTCTCGTATCTTTCCCACAATCCATTACGCAGTATAAAGAGAGCCTCTGTTTCATTTGCCGCTTCAAGGAATTCGTAGAATGTCATGGGAAACATGTATTCAACATCTACACATCCAACCGGTGCCCTCGTACCACTTTTCAGAGCTAACCCCATTAATGATCCTGATGAAGCCACGTATACATCAGGTCTTTTTTCACTGATATACTTTAAACAGGTAAACATTCTTGGATTGCGCTGAATTTCATCAAATATCACCAAAGTATTATCTGGGCGCCTCAACGTACCATCGAGACCGGCCGCCTCGAGGATCTTAGATGCATGTAAACCGTCTGAAGAAATAACTGAGTTGATTTTTCTAGCTTCTTCAGAATCCTCTTCAAAATCTATCACTATGCAATATTCAAATTCCTTTTGACCAAATTCTTTTAATATCCAACTTTTTCCTGTTTGACGTGCTCCAACAAGAAGAAGAGGTTTTCTATAGGGAAATTTTTTCCATGACTGCAATGCAGAGAATATTGTTCGTTTCATAATTTTCAATCAGTAAAAAAATGGCTAAAGAATAAATGCCTATGCTTAAAACCCTCACGGCTTCAACTACTATTATACTCGGCGTCGCAATGATTTTTTCTCGAGCCGATTTTCGAGGTCGCTCTCTTTTGGCCGCATAGGGAAAACTTATGTGGCGAGGTAACTTCACGCTGCACAGTCTGACCAGACCCACTGTCCATTTTCACCATAGCTCCTGTGCAATCTTTCCAGAGCATTTGTTCAAGGTTCGCCAGAATGACTGTACAGTTTCACCGGAAGATCTGTTCTTTTTCGCCGGTACAAGTATACAATTCCGCGAGAGACGCTGTTCAAAAAAAAACAGAATATCCATCGTACCGTACCCAAGGTAGAATGCGGACTTTGTCGGCAAGGACATAGCTGGAAGGGCTACGAAGCCTGCATAGTACTGTTACTCTGTGAGCGGATACATTTAAAAACTTTTATTCACTGGTTATATGCTTCATTTGAACTTCATTTTCTGGTATATAAAAATAACTACCAAAAAAATTTCACTTTAATTTGATTTGCTATTTTTATTCCTAACTCTTCGCGATCATATTTTTGCCAGTTGTTGATGGCACAGATATAACTACACTAGGTATATCTATTGTCAACTGTTTTTTTAATTTTTTAAATTCATTATCTTTCCATAACTTAAAAATAATTCTCCGTACACCATTTCTATCTCCAGTTTTACCATTCCACCAGCCCTCTCCATCAGTATCATAATTTTTATCTTTTAATAAGGAAGATACACCTTTTTTCGTATCTGCTCACGGGTCAGCGGAACTATGGGTGTCTCGCTTCACGGCATTACACTTCAATACGTCTCTTTGTCGGCAAAGATGCATACGATGGAGAGATACCTGAAGAGTCGGTAGCAAGATGCATACGACCGTACACCCGTGAGCGGTCACTTTTTTGAACTCTTTATAGATTTTGGCGTGAACATGTCCAAAAAATTGTTAGAGGACCAAACACGCATTTTTTAGGTGGTTAGCGGTCTTACAGCATTGCAAGCAGAGACTGGCGTATCTCGCAATTCTATCTCATAATTGGTATATTGTTGCACGCAGTAACGGTAAAACTGCAGACTGGTGAAGTACCGAATTGCCTTAAGCTACAAATGGCTCGATACGTTTGGACTAGCCAGAGCGTACCTGGCTTATCAGGTCTGGCTGCCCCAAGTTTCCATCTCGAAGTTGTACAACCTATTTTTTAACAATCCAGAGTTCACGAAAAGAAACGGCCTCACAGAACTTGCCGTGTATGGTGACAGTGCAAAACCAAGACGCACGCTCTTCTGACCAAAGAGCCCCACGCCTGCAAAAGGGAAATATAGTACAGGCTCGCAAAATTATCCTCTTCATTCCTAGTTTTCCTCGTGAAAAGCACTCTCTCTTCTTATTCAAAAGAAACTTTTTTCGAACACATGCGGAGTTCTTTTAACCTTTCACTCGCATTGTGTCCTGCTGTATTCCCATTGAGCAGAGCCGCACATAAATCATTCCGCAGGCAAGCGCGTCTGATCCGGCATGGTGATGAAGAAGAGGAAGAGAAAAATAGTTGCAAAGCGAATCAAGAGAATGCGACGCAAGCCTGGGAAGAGCTCTGCGCGATCCTTTCAATGTACACAAAAAAGGGATCGGGTTGGGTGGCAAACCGGCGTATGCCAAGCACGCTCTGAGTATCCGTCGATCAAACGGTGCATTGTGCGCAACAAAAAACGATGCGCCCTCGCAATACTTGGCTATGGAGTCCCAGGCCTCCGCAAAAACGGGACCGTTTCTGACGTCATTCCATGTAAGGCCGTGTATTTCGGTGAAGAGCATCATAGGCGATGGGGGACGAAGGACAGTGTAGAACGGCTCGCAAAGACGCATCCCCTCAATACGCACAAGACCTATAGAACAGGCTGCGTAGCTTTCACGTCCCGAGGTCTCAAAATCCAAAGCAACACATACATCAGTTTGTTCATTCATACAATCTTCAGCGTGGAAACTCCGCTGCCTAAGGAACTGTAAAAAAGTATCTTGACATTGTTGTCGAAACTGCCAGTCAGTTAAGACAACAGAAACACAGCATACGCTGGTACGGTTGAAACACGCGCAAGACGGAGTCTTGCTAGCAAAAAAAGCTCAAATCGCACGAAAAAAACTTCGTGAGCCATTTCAGACTATACGACCACAGGATCACAAGGCACTCGTCTTTCGCCGAAAGCCAAGCGCAACCTGGGTGATACGAGTGCAACACTCTATCGTTGTCTGCAAAATGCAAAAAGCTTAGCTTTCGGGGAGAAAACGCTGCCTCCTTCTGTTTTCCTTCGTACAAAGAGGGTTTCGTGGGTGACTCTCGCGCTCGCCCGTTTATTGCACAACCGACTGGGTCTTGGTACATGCTGCGCTTCATTTGTGCGATCGGCTTTACCAACAGGCGTCTAACAAGGCGAGTCTCTGCGATGTCCGAACGTACACATGAGTAGTATACACAAGCCAAAAACAAACTGATGTTGTTGCAAACGGGAGTCAGCACTCAAGCCTGGTATTTTCAACTCAAAAGAGGCAATTTTTTTTCCACCCTAAGCATAGTTCCGCGTTGGTGAGCCAATACGAGAGCGTCCCCATACCGCCGATCGAAGTACGAGCCGTTCGATACGGCTCTTTTTTCTTTGATAAACAGCTCACATCCCGAAGGAGAGACACTGACATTGGCAAACGGGAGTCAGCTCAAAGTGGCAACTTTTTTTCTAAGCGCAGTATACGCGTAAAAAATAGGGAGGCCAAGCAGAGAAGGAACCAGCAAAAAGAGCTTACCCCATAGCTTGTTTACCCACAAAAAATCCCTCGTGTGCGGATTACAATACTATCGTTCACTGCGAAGAAAGCCTCATATAGTCAGTAGCTCCGCGTGAAAAGAAAGCAAGGCTGGACTGATTCTTAGTGGCTTAAGAGCGTACGCGATGCCAATCCGTACACGCGGAAAAAATCTTGCAGAAATAGACTCGGCGCAACAATGATTCTTCCCGCAAACCGTTATACCATTGCAAGCAGTTTGGCAGTCCCATATACGTCACTTTTTTTCCGGCGTGCGGAGCGGCTTAAGAACTCAAAATCCCCCTACGCTTGAGAGTGTACGTAGTTTTTTTGTCTAGTCGGAGTATACGCGGCCGCTTACGCAAGTTTAGGTTAAAGACGAATGCGCAGTCAACGAGAATGAGCCAAACTGCAAGGCATGAGGCCCTCGCAAATTCTGTGTGTATTCTTTCAGAAGCGTAAGGAACTTGACATTGTTGTCGAACCTGCCAGGCAGTTTCGACAACAGAAACAGAGCATACGCTTGTTGGGTTAAAACGCACGCAAGACGGAAGTCTTGCTAGCCAAAAAGGCTCAAATCGCACAAAACATGCTTCGTGAGCCATTTCAGATTATACGACCACATAGGGGCGCTCGAAAGTTTCCGAAAGCCAAGCGCAACCTGCGGGTGATGCGAGTGCAACTGTCTACAGATCGTTTTTGTATCTGCAAAATGCAAAAAGCTTAGCTTTGTACAGATACTAAGCACAGTAGGTACGTGGGAGTTACGGCTTAGCCTATGACGCATACTCGGCCGCGTAAAAACTTTCTCAGCATCTCTATCTGACAGTGCATTTGACCGGCCCCTCTCCCGAAGGGGGGAGAAAATCTTTATGCAGCTGAGTATACAGACACAGCGATTTCTGTCGACCGGCGACTTAAGACGCTTGCACAGTGCTCTTACAATATACGCCGCTCTCCCACAAGCCAAGGTTATGCACGCCCCGCATTCAAGAGAGCTTCGTCCAGTCTCTCCATAATATATTGCGTAAGCGAAGCGTCTGGGGAATCAAGAGAAAAGCAACAGGCATCTTCTCCCATAAGTCCCATGGGCACATAGTCGGCCAAGGAATCAGGATCTGTCACCATATCCGCGTAAAAGCAGACTGAAAGCCAGCGGTTATCAGGATCGTCATCGATAACATCGATGAGGACAAAAAGTTCCCGACCTGTCTGCTTTGCATGCTTGGCCCTCAGCGAGTAGCTTATGCCAGGACGCGCCTTAACAGAAAAGCTTATGGCAGGTTTACGCAGATGATCTCTGAATGCAAGAAAGGCGTTCTTTGCTCCGTTTGGATCAACTGTCCAGTCCGTAAGAAGCGCATCGAGCGCAGCGTCAGCCATTGTCATCCCCCTCGTCTACCGTGACCACTGCCAGGGAGGCGTTTCCTTTTGAAGACTCCAGACACCTTTAAGCCCAAGAACTGCGTTATGCTCGACTATGTACCAGCGGCGGCAGTAGGAGCTTTTGCATGTGCGGCGGTTAACCCAAGCGAGTCCCCGGTCAACGAGAGCGTAGTTTAAGGAATGCCCGTCAACTTGCACAAGAACTTCCTCGAATCCCTCTTCATCACGGGCATCGCCGACAGGCGACACCTCAATCTTCGTCCCTGTCTTCAAAAATTTCAAAAGAAAGTTGCGCGCCTCTTTTCCAAAGGGCTGTTTCAGAGTTGGCAAGGTCACGCCGTACATCCGGACGTGGGCATCCTCCTTGGTTGCGTTTGGCCAGTTCGCTACGGCAATTGTGCCATTGTCCTCAAGTTTGACGACAAAGGCAATCCGGGCCATTGCCTGACCCGGCAGCCCTGCGAGAAAGGCAAGGCACACGAAAAGCAAAAAAAATTTTTTCATTGCAATGTATCCTCGTATTCATCGCGACCGCTCACAATACGGTCTGCGATTCCATAAATCCCCCAAACAGCCTATCCTGTGACGAAAAAGATTTCAGGTGACGGCTGAAAAGGCCCTAAGATTCCGCAGCACAATTCTCGATCATCTGCCATCTGAGCAAAAAAGTGGTGGGCAAAAGTTCCCTCCAACCAAAGAAATCGGCAGCCGTACGACAAGCTTTAGCTTTCTTAAAAGAAAAGTTTTCCGCGCTGTCAGGACGTAGCCATCCGCACCATGCGGAGTACACTAAAGCCGCACGCTGCTCTATACAGGATATGGCTCGCATACAATCGGTGTTTAGGAGTACTCCGTCTATACATCGAAAAACAGCGTACCGCAAGCAAACACACAAGGCCAATGGAGAGAAGCGCAAGCGACACCCGCGCGCAAAAAGAATCATTGTGCTGCCCAAGTACAGGACGAAAAACAAAGGATCGCCAAAAAACGGCTCCGGCTCTGCATTCGCTTCCCTTTTCGCAAGAGCCCCCCCTGTTGCGGCTAGCACACTCTTTCCTTCTCAAGGTACGGATCTGCTTGTCTCCTTGAGCCAGAGTCAAAATGCCATTTTTGCGAACGTACGCACTCACGCATCTTTTTTCTCAGTCCATGTGCCAAGTTTTTTTCTGACGCAGTCTACGTATACGTGCGACGGAAACGATCTTCCCCTGCTGAACATCCCTCCAACATTGAAACGGAAGATTGTATCCATCGCAAGGAGAGGAGATTTTTTTTCTGGCAGAAGCATTGGCTCAACCGGCAAGAGTTTTCCCTGTGCGGCCAAAGGATGCGACCTCGATTGGTCGGCATGGGAAAAATTATTGTGACGCTCGGCAATGTTCCCGTAAAAAAGTTCCAGGCCCCATACGCTTTTTTGTGTCACCCTATTGACTTTCGACGCCACACGGACTCTTCCCAGACGATGGCTGCGGAGAACCATTCTGTGGGTGCTTGCTCGACCCAAAAAGACTGTGCGCAAAATCATCTGAGCCCTTGTACTGCGATCGGGAAAAAAGTTGCCACCGTTTAGCTATGAATGTGCATTTATCTTAAATCTCAGACAAATCATGTCCACATTTTTTATCTTACTTGAGTGTTCTCACGTGGGATACGATCTACCGCCTTCGTCCTCGTAAACGTCCGAATCGCGCACTCCCTTCGGGGTTTCGAGTATATTTGACCGCAGTATGCAGGAAAGGAGCCTAGCAAGAGAGACCAGAAACTGCACAATGATTCTTCCCGTGACGGCCAAGAGAGCGTATCCTCTTGGCTTCCGCGCGAAAAACCACAGTCGAGTATATTTAACATATCGTGCGTACGGCTTAACGCTTAGTTGAACGACGAGGCAGATACGTATACTCGAAGCCAGAAAAAAAATGACGCTGTAAGACATAAAGAGTTTCCGAAACAGGAGGATTCGTAGCTAAGATTGTTGCAACTTTTTTTCTGCCCGCAGTATAGGCTCCACAATGGAACTCAATTCTTTGAGATACACAGACACAAAGCCTCTTCGATACTTTCTGCACGAGAGGGCTCAGATTTTTCCCTTTGGCCTTGGGCGTATATTCGACCGCACAGTGATTATCAGCAGAACGCTATGATGTGACATTCTGACATCGTCCCCCCAGGGGAAAATCATAATGAGGCTCAGTATATGAGCGACTCGGGGCAGCACAATAATCCCACAAACGAGAGGTCGCTTTGACTGTCCCTGGAAAAGCATTATGCGGACAGGTAAAGACTCGCGTGGGATACGCTCGTCCATTTTTATCCTCGTACACAGCGGAAATATCGCAGTTTCTCAGGCGTCTCAATGATTCTTCCGGCGTGACGAAGGCCAATTGGCTTGCGTGGGTAAAGCAGTATGCGGCCAAAAACAAACTGACATTTTTGTGAACAGAAGTCAGCACGAGTCTTTGGATTTTCAAGGCCAAGTGGCAACTTTTTTTTCTGACCGCAGTATATGTACACAAACCTAGAACAAACTGACATTTTCCCGAATGGGTGTCAGAGCCAAGTGTACCACAAGCGAAAGATACCGATACAAAAAAAGCGTGGCCAAAAACCACGCTCTCACAGAAACATCGCCATACGCTAAAAAAACCTTCTTCGGTGAAACACAAAGTACGCGCTCTATCCGATTGGGCAGCGTCTATTGGCTGCACAATGACATCCTAAAGAACGCCCTTGAGTCATCAGGCGGCCTTGTAACTTGTACGTGGCCATTGTCGCCGCGCGCAGTAATTTTTGCGCACAAGCACATTCCTTCCAGATACAAACTATGCGCATCATACTACGACGAGAAACAATCACGCAGTGACGAGACGCCGCAGGAATGAATCAGGTGAAGGGGGATATTGCGGGAGCGCGCGTGTTCAACGGCCTTGCGCTTCGCTTCGTGCGAAACCTTGTTTGTGAAAACAATCATCGCGTCGGGATTGCCTATTTTGTCCGAAAAATCCCGGACATTCTTGCTTAAGCACCGAAGCTCCCAGCCCTTCTCCTTGGCCGCCTGAATGTACTGGGGGCGAAGACGATCCATACCGCCGATCAATGTGGCACACATAGTGAACTCCTTTGTTTACGTTGTCCGTATGCTGTTTATAAATGAAAGTTAATTTCAAAGTCAAGTAAAAAAAGTGCCCCATGTATCCCGGCGTTTTGCCGCACACAGCACGCGCTTTCTTAAGGACCGCAGCCCAGCGAAAAAAAGCCTTGTTTGGGCAGGATACGCTTTGGAGAAAAAAAATTCCATAAATATAGCTACAAAATCGCAGTGTTCTTACATCTTAGGACAACGTATGTATATATTTTTTAGCAAGTACACTCGGCGCAACAATGATTCGTACCGCCCAACGAAGTGAGCCTGGTAGCTCTTGGCCAATTGAGGTTCCATGTGGCCTTCCAGGGAAAAGGGAAAATCAGCACGGGTATATCAAAAAAATCCGCTTGTGCGGAGTATACTGCGGTCAGAAAAAAAGTTGCCACTTAAAGTTAAAAATACCACAATTGAGTGCTGACTCCCGTTCGAAAAAATGTCAGTTTATTTCTGGCTCGAGTATACAATACGAGCAGTCAATCCCTGCTCGTTGCAGCTACAATCCTCGCGATACAGAGCATCTTGGCTTATTGAGGTACTCCGTGCGAAAAAGATACGATGACGCCCTCGAGAACTGTACAGCGAGAGGCTCGCCTGGTTCTTTGTGGCTTGGGAGCGTAAGCGATAGGAAAACAATTCGCAAAACCCTCGCTCATCCTGACTTTCCCTCTGTTGAGTACTCAAGCCTTCTCCTCAAATGATATCGCATCGACAGCTCGTTGCACGCAGTCGTTTGTCTTTCGGCAAACAAGGCTGATCTTCCGCGGCACAAAGATATACTCGAACACATACTGGTTTTCTAACAAAGTGGATCGCGGTGGACCGGCGCGGGAAGAATCATTAGCGCGTCTTATGCCCAGGCTTTTTTAGAAAATCAGAATGCGACCGACAAAACAAGCGCGCGATTTGAGATAAAAAAGCTTGGGGGGTGGGGCTCAAAGACAAGGTGGTACGACGTCCAAAGTCGCCGCATGCTACGAGAAGATGAGCCCAAAGTATTGACATTTCCATACTTTTTACCATATTAACCACACAGGTTTTTTGAGCTTGGCCCGTTGGCTTCTGCCCTTCTTGGCAGAGGTTCGCGTATGAGCCACGACTGAGATTGAGACACGAAGGCTGCATGGAAAAAAAGGTGCGCTATGGAATACGGATATATTCGCCATTCTCCCTCATTACCCTTCAATGACAATCAGCTGATCAATATCGATATACCGAAAGAAGCCATATACATCGACAACTGCTCGATTAAGGACGACGTGCGGCCCGCAAGAAAGAGGCTTATCGACACAGTGCAGGAAGGGGATCTGATCTACGTTCAGAGTCTGGACAGGATTGCCCGAAACGTTAAGGATCTCTTAAGCCTCCTCACAGAACTTTTGACAAAAGGCGTATCCGTACATTTTCTGCAGGAAAATCTCACCGTTTCGCCGAAAGGCAATCCTGTCGCAAATTCCACCATTTTAACAACACTCGATCTTTTGTCCATCTGGGAACGCACGCTTCTTAGGGAACTGCAGGAGGAGGGGAAACAGGCTGCAAGGCTTGCTGGCAAACATTTCGGGAGGCCCTCCTCGGTCACGCAGGAGCAGCGCGACCGCGTTGTGCAGCTCATTCTTGAGGACAATGACAAAAGCGTTTTGCAGATAAGCCGCGAGACAGGCGTCCCTCGGACCACCTGCTACCGTCTCAAAGACATGGTCAAGCAGAAAAAGCAAGAATTTATGGACACCATGGACGATGACACGCGGGAAAAAGACGCCCTTGTCCGAGCAAAGCTTCTTGAGCTTATCAATAAAAAAACGAAAAAGCCAAAGGTGCCCTAAGCAAGAAAAAGCGGCAGTACCCAAACGGTATTGCCGCTTTTTCTGGTTCTTCGTTATGAGTCGTGGGCGGCGCAACTCGCGCGCTGCGAGGTTTTCAGCGTCCTCCCGTTGCGCGGATTTGCCTCCTTGCCGCGCGCGGCGTAGCTGATGGACCTTGGCGAATGCCGCCTTCGGAGTCGTTTCATTGTGAGATCTGCTTCACGCTTTCCGCTTCCTCGGAGCCAGCATCGCTTCGCCTTTTGACCTACGCAGAAAGTCGGACAGTCAAGGGCGCGTGAGCTTCGAAGCGAACCCTTGACGGACGCCAC
>JAFTDR010000338.1 GCA_017454105.1 Desulfovibrionaceae bacterium
AATTTTTTCTGACCGCAATATAGTTCAGAAGTTTTACGGCCACAAACATAAAAAGTGTAGAATCACTTGACAAAAAGAAGCTTATACTAGATATTGACTTTGAAATTCATTTTTATAAACGACTTGTGCCAAAAATCACGCAAGGCCGATTGCCTTGAGTACGCTACGCTTTCGCTCAAGCCATGCTCTACTGCGTGGGTCAACAAGACAGCTATCGACCAAGAGGAGATAACGAAGATCGTTGGCGTCGTGCGTATAAAAAAGCACGATGGAACCAAAATACTCCACACGCAGAATGCAACGGCCCCATAGCTTGAGCGGAAAACACAGTTTTCTCTTGGATTCGCACTGAAATAGAAATTGCGCAAGGCTGGCAGGACTTTCCACAGCTTGACGCAAGGGGAATGTATGAAACCATCACAGACAACGCGAGCCCTTAAGACACTTATAGCCATTCGACAGCCTGTCTTCCTTTGGGGCCCTCCTGGGGTCGGAAAAAGCCAGCTTGTCGCAGAGACAGCACAAGAGCTTGCGCTCGATCTTGTCGATATTCGCGCGATTCTTCTCGATCCGGTTGATCTACGCGGGCTTCCACGGATAACAGAGACAAAACGCGCAGCCTGGTGTCCCCCGTCTTTTCTGCCAGAGGACACATCCTCATCAGGGATTCTTTTCCTTGACGAACTAAACGCCGCCCCGCCCCTTGTCCAAGCGGCCTGCTATCAGCTTGTTCTTGACCGCAGAATCGGCGAATACAAACTACCTGACGGATGGTGCGTGATCGCAGCAGGCAACAGAGAACGCGATCGCTCAGTGACCCACCATATGCCGACTGCTCTCGCAAACCGCATGGTGCATATAGATTGCGACGTTGATCTTGAAGACTGGCTCAAATGGGCACAAAAAGCCGGCATACGGCGCGAAGTGACCGCTTTTCTCAAATATCGGCCAAAACTTCTGCACAATTTTGACCCGCAATCAAAAGTCAAAGCATTTGCCTCGCCCAGATCCTGGGAATTTCTCTCCCGTATCCTTGAGACAAATCCGGATGAAGACATCCGCAAGGAATTGTTCGAGGGCACAATCGGGCCGCTCGCTAGCGCCGAGTTTCTCGGTTTTCTCAAAATCTGGGACACGCTGCCAAGCGTTGAGGCAGTGCTTGCTGATCCGAAAAATGCCCCTGTTCCAGAAGAACCGGCAGCCCTCTATGCCCTCGCAGAGGCCCTCGCTCTTTCAGCCTCCGAATTGACACTGGATGCCCTTGTGACCTATGCGGACAGACTCCCAACCGAATACGCAGTTCTCCTTATGCGCGATGCCGTCGCTTCAAACCAGAATCTTGTCAGCCATCCGGCGTTTTCACGCTGGGCGGAAAACAATGCCGAGGTTCTTCTCTGATGGACGATGCGAGGACATCCACGCCAAAAAAGACAAATGAGGAACGTCTCATCGCGCAGGCACGCACAGCGCTTGTCCTTGAACACCCCTTCTTCGGGAGCATGGCGCTTCGACTCTCTCTTTCCTGCGATCCCTCATGCCTCGATCTCTGGACCAACGGGAGAACGCTCGGCTTTAATCCCGCCTTTGTGGCCGCGACACCAAAAAAGGCGCTGCAAGCGGCCATAGCGCACGAAATACTCCATATCGCCCTAGGCCATCACATCCGAAGAAAAGGCAGAGATC
>JAFTDR010000339.1 GCA_017454105.1 Desulfovibrionaceae bacterium
CAGCAAGTGACATGGACCGGCGCGACAACGATCACGCAAGCGGGCACATTTAATAACGGTACGTACAACTCTACGACGGACGCCCAATGCGCCTTGCTCATTACCGCCTCGGGAAATGTCACGTTGACTAATCCAACCGTCTCCAAAAGTGGCGGACCAAGCAATGCCGATGATTCGTATAACTTTTACGGCATAAACTCGGGCATCCTGGTTAAGGACGGTGGAACGGTTTCGATCCAAGGCGGCACAATAACGACAAATGGTGTCGGAGCGAACGCTGTCTTTTCCTATGGCGGCAACGGGGGCAATAACGACGCTGCGGGTGACGGAACGACCGTGTATATTTCCGATACGGAAATCAGAACCTATGCAAGCGGCTCGGGCGGAATAATGACGACGGGTGGCGGTTCAATGGTCGCTGAGAATCTGACGGTCGAAACGGATGGCCAATCGTCCGCTCCGATACGGACAGACAGAGGCGGAGGCTCAGTGTCCGTACACGATGGAACGTATATCTCAAACGGACTGGGATCGCCTGCGATCTATTCCACGGCGGAAATAACTGTCGAAGATGCCACACTGACCTCAAATCTTTCTGAAGGCGTCTGCATCGAAGGACAAAATTCCGTCACCTTGACCAACTGCACCTTGACAGCAAACAACACCCAAACAAATGGCAATGCGCAGTTCCTTGACGCTGTTATTCTGTATCAGTCAATGTCTGGCGACTCATCGGAAGGAACAGCATCGTTTTCGATGACAGGCGGCACGCTCATCAACAAATCGGGGCATGTTTTTCACGTCACCAACACCAATGCGGTTATCAATTTGGATGGTGTCACGATCAAAGACAGCGGTGACAATATTGTCTTGTCAGTGTGCGATGATGGTTGGAGTGGAGCAAGCAATCAAGCAACCCTGAACTTGAGTGGGCAGACGCTTGACGGAACTATCCTCGTCGGAGATGACTCGACTTTGACACTCAATATTGCCGATTCTTCAACATTTTCAGGAAACATCAGCGGAGCGATTACCAACGCGAAAGGCACAACAGTTTCGACGGATATCGGCACAGTCAATGTCACACTCGATGAGACAAGCAAATGGTATCTTGATGAGGATACATATATAACATCTTTCGAAGGCACTGCGTCCAATGTCATCACAAACGGCCATACGCTTTTCGTCAACGAGGTTGCCTTAGACGGAACGTCCGAGAGCGACTCTTCTGACGTGAATCACGATTCTGATACGGAAGAGGACGCAGACGTCGATAATGATGCTGATGATGCCGATGATGGTGCCGATGATGGTGTTCCAGCATGGTTCGACGCCGATCTGTACATGCAAAACAAGCTTGAGCAGCTCGGTAGCGGGTGGAATGAGCAAAGCATGCTTGAAGCCTTCAATAAAGCCGGATACAGTGGCACAAAAGGCTACTATCAGCATTTTCTGGACCATGGCAATCGTGAAAATGTCAGTCCAAACAAATATTTCGACAGCGACTCGTACTTTCAGAGTAAACAAGAGCAGTTGCAGAAAGTTGACTCGGATACAAGCTGGACCGTGGAATCTATCACTCAAGCCTTTAAGGATGCCAATCTGTCAACGTGGGATCACTACCGACTCTACGGCATCAAAGAATCCATTGATCCCAGCGAAGACTTTTCTACCAGCTCATATCTTGAAGCGAAACTTGATGAACTCCACAGGGACTATCCTTCTGGAAATTGGACCATGAGTGGCATGATCGAGGCCTTTCAGCAAGCGAATCTCAATCCGGTTCAACATTACATGCTCTACGGCGTGAATGAAAATCTCGATTTTGACCCAGATGCCGGAGCGTAATTGGGCCGCGTCACGTTGAGCAAGAGTATCCGCTCACGGGTCAACGGTACTGCGGGTTTTAAAACTCTTCGAACCGTAGCAGCGTCAACTAAATCTGCTTTTTACCATCTGAGAAAGAGCATAAAAACATCTGAAAGGCGCGATTTCACCTAATACCCGTGAGCGGATACGAGCAAGACCGTCTGAGCTTGGAACACTCGCGTCTCCCATTCTGTATGCATTCTCCCGCATACGCCCAAATTCAGGCCTTGTCGTGCTGTTTCAGCGTATGGGACAAGCCATTTGGATCAGCTCATCCGTACTTTATCTTTGTAAGCCGTATGCCGCTTTTTATTTCTCTCTGTTTACCCATGTACATGTGTAGAGGACGAAAGAGGTCAATGGTAAGGGCATGTGTGGCCATACAGTTGCTACGAAGTCCCTTGTTCTTTGGAAGCTCATACATCGGGCAATTTTTTCTGTACCGACCAATAGAGGTCGTTTCTCCCTAACTTGCTTAGAAAATCTGCATGCGGTCGAGTCTAAACTCGGCCGCACACCAGATCATAATTATTTAAGCTTTTTTATATTTTAACTGGATAATATACAAAATAATAAATTTATTGCTATTTATTAATCTTTTAAAAATCATTTTATTCATGAAAAATTATTACTTATATATTAAGACCTTCCCAATTTTGTATCCGCTCACGGGTCAACAGCGCAGCTTCGCTCGTGCAGGCTAGCCTTTCCAGCTAATCATTGTCGACAAGACCGCATGTGGGTGTGGCACGACGAGGTGATGCAAGGCGCATCTCACAACACACCCGTGAGCGGGGCCTGTATTTATACTGCGGCCAGAAAATAAATTCCGTGCGTGCGAATTGGCATACTATCGCTTAAGCTCTCGAACCACAAAACCAGGCTTTTCTGTCACTGTACAGTTCTTCTCCTCGCATCCTTTTCGTACGTCGCTCATCTGACATAAGCCAAGATGCTCTGTATCGCGAGGATTTCAGTTTCAACTCGCATTGACCGATAGTATTGTAATCCGTACACGAGGAACAATTGCCACTTGGCGTTCAAAATACCAAAAAATGTCAGTTTATTTCTGGCTAGAGTATAATTGAATATTTCGGTGTCAGGAGAAAGTCCCACATTCTGCCTGAGGTCTCTATGCTCTCACTGGAAAAAGCCAAGTAACTTTCTGGAAACCTGCGGAATACGCATCGTACTCTTTCTAGAGGGCGGACGTAACGGATGCTGTCGCGACACCTTCTGTTGGGCGGAGAGGAGTCAGGTTCAAAAAATTGGGAAGGTCTTAATATATTGACTATATAAATATCTTTGAATTTTAGTACAAGGTTCTAGGATATATCAATATTTTTTAAATATAAATGACAGTTTATCTATAGAAACAAAAATAGATTTTTAGTTGTATTTGATTTATTATTTAAGATAATTTAAAAAGATATATAATAATTATTTTCAAAAAGTAAATGATTAAAACCTAACCACATAGCAATTTGCAGCAAATTCCTGAGTTCTAAGAATTGATTGTCAACGAGTTCGAGAGGGCTTGGCAATCAAGATCTGTTTTTGGGGGGCACGCCAGATATCTCTCTAACTACAAAATTCGGTTCCTGTCGACAATAGTACGATTTGAAGAGTTCTCAAATCAGCTTATTACCGTTAGCCCGTAATTCAAGAAAAAAGTGGACAAGAGGGATGTCATGAGGCGTGAAGATTTCAATATAATCGGAAAAGATGGCAGACCACACCCGTATTCAGAGTACGATGCAGAGTATTTTCCTGAAGAATTCGGTGAGATGCTTGATTATGCCGTGAACTATTTGCATTATGATCCCGAAGTTTTCCTTGACGCATTTCTGAAATCAAATATTCCAGAATACATAGAATTTGGGTATACGACATACATTGCGGGTAAGGATGGGACTGAGATCTGTGCTGAAATTGAGAGAGACGTCTTGCATATCGATATACGAAACAGACCTTTACCACAAAACTCCGGGTTCTCGACAAGTGGTACGAGAGATTTTTGGGTTGGATATATGATTGCCCTTTATGAATGGCATTCTAATCGGACATTTAATGAAATACTTGAAAAGGTGCCTGTTAAATATTTTTACGATTATTACTGGAGATACCATGAAGAAGATGAAAGCCGGTTTTTGAAAGAACTGGATCGAGTTTTTGCTAACGGAGAGATATAATGCTTCTGTATCATGGGTCTTCAGAAGTTATCACAAGACCTCGATTTAACGGTGGGGACGAAAATTGTGACTATGGAAATGGTTTCTATACTACAAATATAGCTGACATGGGCCGTGAATGGGCAGTAAAACCAAAACAGGATGGATATCTCAATATATATGATCTGGATACAAAAGGCTTGAAGTTTATAGACTTAAATCAGGCATGCTATACAGTTTTAAACTGGATGGCACTTTTATATAAGAATCGACGTATCAATGGCCGGGCAAGACATCAAGAAAGAATGCATCTCTTTATGGAAATATTTTTGCCTGACATAAGTGAAGCTGACGTTGTTATCGGACATAGAGCAGATGACAGATATTTTCGCATTGTAAAGTTTTTCATTAGAAACGATTTTTCATTAGACGACATGGAAGACGCCTTGATGCTAGGAAATTTGGGTCAGCAAATATTTTTACAATCGATAGAAGTTTTTACAACTCAACGTTTGAAATTTCTTGGATATGAAAGAGTCCTTTATAAAGAATGGTACGACAAGAAAGAGAAACGAGAAAATAATGCGTTGAAAATTTTTGAAAAGATAGAAAATAAACCCAGGACAAAGGTGGCAATAACAATAAAAGATATTCTAGAACATGAAGGTTGGATATATGCACGCCCTGCAAACGAATTATCAAACATGAATGTTCAGATTCCAGATGATTGTCTGCTTATAAAAGCTCCTTTCCATGTTGATACAGAAAATGGTAGTATCCGCTCACTGGTTAGTGGTACTACGCTGGTTTGAGACCTCTGCAAATCGTACTCTGTCGCTCTAGAGATATCAGGATAGCCAGTTGCAAAGAGCATTCTACCGTGCCCCTGTGAGCGGTTCGGTACTCTCTATCTGAAAGAATTAGTTCACTACACATATTTTCTTCGTGTACGGAGTACAATACTATCCGTGCAAAAGTCAGATGAACCTGTAAAATACTGGACTCGTCATGAGTATGATACCTCAGTTTAAGGCCGATGAAGGCGAATGGATGTGCGGCCGCTGCAACGTTCCCCTGGAGCAGCTCAAAGCGACCGCCACATATCTAAACAGCGCCTTTGATGTGATTCTCCCCCGTTGTCCCCGCTGCGGCTTCACCCTTGTTCCCAAATCGCTTGCGCAGGGGAAGATGCAGGAAGTGGAAGCCCTTTTGGAGAACAAGTGAAGCGGGCTATGTTTGCCTTGTGGCGGGATCCAAACTTCCGGGCCATAGCGGGTGCCGCCTGGAGACCTGGAGGCACGGCACTGACTGAGGAAGCTCTCTCTTGGCTTCGCTCAGCTGGCCTGCTCGTTCCGAACGGTCTTGCCCTTGATATGGGCTGCGGCAGCGGCGCCTCGCTTGTTCTGCTCGCCTCGTACGGTTTTTCGGCTCTTGGCTTTGACAGGAGCTATGAACCGGACGCATTGCGTACGCTGCCAAAAAGAGCGCAGCGCGTCTGCGCAGATGTGCGCGCGCTCCCTCTTCGTGAAAACTGTGCCGATCTGATCCTCTGTGAGTGCGTTCTCTCCCTGCTGCCGGATCCTCTCGAGAGTCTCACGACCTTTGCCCGTCGACTGCGGACGCGTGGTGTGTGCGTTGTGAGTGATTTGACCTGCGAGCAGAAGGGCGGATCGTCTGGCGGATGCCTCTCAGGTGCAAGACCGCGCTTTGAATGGCAGGCGATCATAAGCCGCGCCGGTTTTCGTCTGCTCTATGCACAAGACGCGACGTACGCCCTGAGGGATCTGGCTGCGAGACTTGTCTGGTATGGCGGCACCTCTCCCGATCACTGTGCCGCCTCCTGTACGTTGAGGCACTTTCTATCTCGGAAGTTCGGCTATATGCTCTGGATTGCTCAGAGGGAGGACGGATGAATCCCTTAGTACTCGACCTTGTACCCTGGATTCAGCAGGGCTTTTGCTGCAGTCAGCTGCTTGTTCAGCTTATGCTTTGTACAATGAACACGGAGAGTCCCGATGCACTCCTTGCGGCCCGGGGGCTCTGTCATGGAATTGGTTTTGCCGATGGCCCCTGTGGACTTTTGACCGGAGGAGCCATGGCCCTCTCGCTTGCAGCGGGAGCATCAGGTGATGCTCTTGTGAATCCTCTGCTCGCGGACTACGCCCTGTGGTTTGAGAGCGAAGTGGAACAGTATGGCGGCATTCGCTGTGGACAGATTGCCCTTGGTCTTGGGAGTGCTGGCGTCTCGCAGAATGAGATAAATCCGGCCCTGTGCGGTGATCTCCTCGCCCTGTGCTGGGAAAAAATTCTGTCACTGCTTGAGGAATACCAAGTGGACTACACAGGGAAAGGATTGACTTCGTGATACTGCGGCATACGCAAAGTCTTTGTCCTGTTTGTCTTAGGCGTCTTGACGCGGTCTACGAGTGTACAGGGACCGTTGTCTTGCTGCGCAAAGAGTGCCCAGATCATGGGACCTTCAGTGTTCCTGTCTGGCAGAACACCCTTGTGGATTTCAGCGCGTGGGTGCGGGACAAGATCCCCTCCTATCCAGAACACCCGGTCACTGAAGCGCAGAATGGCTGTCCTTTTGACTGCGGTCTTTGTCCAGAACACGGACAGCATACCTGCACGGGCCTGCTTGAGGTGACAAAACGCTGTACTCTCCACTGCCCGGTCTGCTACGCGCAGGCAGGCGCAAATTCAGAACAAAAGGATCCCGATAGTACAGACTTAGCCCGTCGTCTGACCGTTCTGCGCAAGCTCTCTGGGCCGTGCAATGTCCAGATTTCCGGCGGGGAACCGACAGTGCGGGAGGATCTTCCAGAAATTGTGCGTTTGGCTGCCACCTTTGGTTTTGGCCTGCTGCAGCTCAATACCAACGGCCTCCGGCTTGCCGCCGAGGAAGGGTATGCGCAGACCCTGCGGGAGGCCGGCCTGGACTCGGTCTACCTGCAGTGGGACGGTGTTTCAGAGACGGCCTTTGAGACGCTTAGGGGAAGACCGCTTCTTCGTGAAAAAATGCAAGCATTGGAAGACTGTGCCCGCGCGGGACTTGGCGTTGTTCTGGTTGCGACAGTGGTCAAGGGGGTCAATGATTCCGGCCTTGGGGATTTGCTGCGCTTTGCCGTGCGTGCGGGACCGTGTGTCCGGGGATTGCACATCCAGCCGGCCGCTTTTTTTGGCCGGTATCCGTGGCCTCTTGCCTGTGCGCCGCGAATGACCTTGCCGGAGGTCATTGAGGCCTTGGTGCGCCAGGCTCCAGAGCTTATTTCTCTAAGCGATGTGCATCCGCCGTGCTGTGAGCATGCCTTGTGTTCTTTCAGTGCCGTGTATACCCGAAATGGGGCTGGCGGCTTGACCGTTCTTCCGCAAAAAGGGGGGTGCTGCACAGAAGAGCAAATCGTTGCAGCCGAAGGGGCGGCTGTGAGCCGCAGGTTTACGGCTATGCACTGGAAGGGCGTTGCGAGGGAGCATCTCTTTGATCCCAATGCCGCTCAATCGTCCACAGCGGCCTTTGACCGTTTTCTCGCCCGTGCCGGGATCGCCCAGCGCTTCACACTTTCCGCCATGGCTTTTCAAGACGCCTTAAGTGTCGACATAGCCCGAGTGCGCGGATGCTGCATCCATGTGATTCGCGACGATGGGCGTCTTCTTCCGTTTTGTCTCCACAATATGACGGCGATGGAGACAGATGACAGAGGTGCCGCAGAATCTGCGGAATGTGGGCTACGCCTGTATCCAGAAACGTGATGGAATCCTCTATGCAAAGAGATGAAGGACGCTTTGCCTGCGCGCTTGACGCCTGGATTGCCTCGTCTGTTGGCGCAACGAAGCCTGGGCAGCTCATATCCTCTCTGGAGCAAGCACAATGGGAGGCATTGGCGGCTACATTTTATCAGGCTAAAAAAAAGAGCGCGTTTTACGCGCGGGCGCTTGCGGATTTTCCGATGCCTCCCAGAAACCGGGCGGAACTCGCCCGTCTGCCTCTGACTCACCCGCAGGATCTGCGCAAGTGGGAGGCCTTTGTCTGCTGCTCCTTGGGGGACATTGCGCGGATGGTCACTCTGTCCACCTCCGGCACAACAGGTGAGCCCAAGCGTCTCGCATTCACAGAAGGGGATTTGGCGCGGACACGAGCTTTTTTTCGCTGGGGGATGCAGGTTCTTCTTCAACCGGGACAGACGCTCGCTGTGCTTCTGCCTGGGGGCGACCGGCCTAACGGGGTCGCGGATTTGCTGCGACAGGCCCTCTCTCCTCTTGGCTGCCGGGTGTTCTGGCCCCCCTCTGGTGTTGCGTACGAAAAGTGGCTCACAGATTTGGGCCCAGATGTTCTTGTCGCCATGCCATCACAATTGCGCAAATTGCTGCGCGTTGGGGCAATACCGCGACTGACCGGGGTACTCTCAAGCGCGGAATGGCTGGATCCGGCCTTGGCCGCGCAGGTGAGCGCGAGCTTTGGCGTCTCTGTGATCAATCACTATGGGCTTACGGAGACGGGCTATGGTTTTGCCGTGGAATGCCACGCGCATACGGGCATGCATATCCGGGCCCTGGATTTTTTTGTGGAAATAGTTGATTGTATCGATGGCCATGTCCTGCCTTTCGGCCGTATCGGCGAACTTGTGGTCACAACGCTTCACCGCGAGGCCATGCCGCTTATCCGTTACAAAACAGGCGATCTGACCGCACTTCTGCCCGGTCCGTGCGGCTGCGGCAGTCCCTTGCAGCGCCTGGGTCCTCTTTTCGGGCGCATTGAAGAGCTGTCGGAGACGGAGCTTCGGGCTATGCGGGAGTGCTCTGTGCGGGTGGAAAATGGCCTGCTGGTCTCTCGGGCGCAGGGAGACTGTTGCGCCCGAGTGACCAGGCGTATCCTGCCAAAAGGTGGCCTGCTGCGGTAGAGGCGCAGGGATTGCAGGGTGTGGCTTTTCTTAAGTATTGCAAAACAAAGAATGCGAAGCTATAGTCCAGTAAGACGAAGAGGGCGCTTCGTCCGGCAGATGCAGTGTGCGCATCCCTAGACACTAGGCAAAAAAAAGTTTCATGTTGTACGAATCTCTCTGCGACCTCTTTTCCCACGCACAATAGGACAGCCTTTCGTATTCTAAGGCAGAAAATAAACTGCTCATACCTTTGTGTACTGTGGGCCTTCCTGGCAATACAAGAGAGAATTTTTCTGGGCGCAGTATACAAGAAAACTTACGTGTGGGACCGAAGATTTTTGGCTGCTTGGGTTATACTCTGGGCATAAAAAAAGTTTCACTTTTTAAGAGTATGTCTCATCTTGCGTGTACTCCGGCAAAGATTTGGCAATTCTATTGAGGATCTTCGACTCAAAAAATGTCAATTTTTTCCTGACCGCAGTATAGCATACGAGGGGAGAGTGCATGCGAGAGGCTGTTGTTCTTTTAGCTGGTGGCGAATCTCGTCGCATGCAAGTCGCTGCGTCTCTTCCGAGGACAAAAGCCGCGCTGCCCATGGCTGATGGCCGTTCTGCCCTAGAAACTCTTGTGCGCAGCTATCAATCCTGCGGCATCGATACTCTTTTGGTTGTGAGCGGCTTTCATGCAGAGTGTGTGGAAGAAATCTGCGCGCGGATTGGCGTAGCCTTTGTGCGCAATCCCAATCCAAGCGCTGGCATGTTTTCTTCCGTTATGACGGGACTTCTTGGGCTGGCTGTTTTTGGATTTGAGGAGCTGGCTGTTTTTATTCAGCCAGTTGACTGTCCCCTGGTCAGACCGCTTACAATCCGCGCTCTTTTGCAGGCAAGCGAGACCGAGTCAGCGGGCGAAGCCGATTGTTTTGTGCCGACGTTTGGAGAGTCTTTGGGTGGCCATCCAGTCCTCCTTATGCCCTCGCTTGTCCTTGCGCTCACACGCGAATACGCAGATGCTTTGTCCCCAGTTGGGGGGCTGCGAGCGCTTTTGACAACGCGTGTTCGGCGCGCTGTTCCAGTTCCAGATTCTTTTATTCTCCACGATATGGACAGAGCGGAAGACTATGCCACGATCCGCGAAAGCAGTGCGTGGCAGGGCGCTTTGTACCCTGATGAAGCGCGCGAACTCTTGCGGAGTATGCAGGTTCCCGCAAAGGGGATAGCGCATGGGGATGCGGTCGGGCGCGTAGCCCAAGCCCTTGCTCAGGCTCTGCACGAGCGGGGGAATTGCGTGACACCGTGGCTGGCCTATTCCGGTGGGCTTGTGCATGATATTGCCAAGGGACAAAAAGACCATGAGGTGCAGGGAGGACTCCTGCTCGAAAATCTTGCTTTGCCCTTGCTTGCCCGCATTGTGCGGGATCACCGCGATCTGGTTTTGCCGGCAGAGGCAGAGTGTACGGAGCGCGAACTGGTCTATTTGGCGGACAAATACTGCTATGGCGCTCACTTTGTCCCTCTTGCCACGCGTTTTGGGCAAAAGAGAGAACTCTTTGCCCATGACAAGCTCGCCTGTGCTGCGATTGATGCGCGCTTGCGCAATGCACTTGCGCTGGAAGGGCGCCTGCGCTGCGAAGTAGGGTGTGAGCCGGCTGCCATTGCCTCAAGTGTTCTTGCGGAATAGACTCAAGCTAGAAACGAACTGGCATTTTTGTGAACTAAAGTTGGCACAAAGTCAGGTATTTTCAATTCCAAGTGGTACTTTTTTTCCTGATTGCAGTATACGAGACAATGGGACAATGGAACAAGGACTTCTTTGTATACGGCACGGGGCCCTGAGCGATCAGACGATCAGGGCCAGCGTATGATTGGCTGCGTGGATGTTTCTCTGAGTGAACGTGGTTGAGCGCAAATGCAGGACGTGTGCCGGCATCTTGTCCGCAGAGTTTACGATCTGGTTTGCGTTGTTATACTCAGCCGCATACTGATTTTCCCACGAGAGACAAAGAAGATCGACCTCAATTGTAGACACACACTGGACTACTACTAAATTTTCTAAGTCTGTGTGAAAAAATGGGGTGGGGGAACTCTTCAACCAAGGAAAGTTCTGCGCAAAAAGTACACGCAAACTTAGAGAAGCCTGTACTACTGTGTCATGAGGAAGAATCTTTGTGACGCCGAGTATAGCTTGGACCTATACTCAAACCTGAAACAAACTGATATTTTTGCAAACTGCAGTCAGCAATAAGTCTCGCATTTCAACTTCAAGTGGTAATTTTTTTTCTGATTGCAGTATACGAGACAATGGAACAATGGGGCAAGGACTTCTTCTTATACGGCACGGAGCCCTGGACGATCAGGGCCGGCGTATGATTGGCTGCGCGGACATTTCTCTGAACGATTGTGGCCGAGCGCAAATGCGTAACGTGTGCCGGCATCTTGTCCGCAGAGTTTGCGATCTGGTCTGCGTTGTCAGTTCCGACCTACAACGCTGTCAGGAAAGCGCGCGGATCATTGTGCGTGGTGTGTATGAGGCGACTGGCCGAACACTCCCTTTACACGCGGATCCCAGGCTCCGGGAACTGTCGCTTGGCGCGTGGGAGGGGCTTAGGCGTGCGGATATTGAAAAGCGCTGGCCAGGAAGTTACGCCATGCGCGGATACGATTTCGCAGCGTTTGTGCCTCCTGGTGGGGAGAGTTTCCGCATGCTTTTGCGGAGAGTTCAATCCGCATATGTCCATTGGCGACACATGTACCCTTGCGGAAGACTGTGTTTTGTCACGCATGCTGGCGTGCTGCGGGTCTTGATTGCGCAGCATATGGCCTTGCCCCTAGGCGATGTCCTTCGTATACCGCTCACGTATGCGGCTTTCTGTGAACTGTGACAAAAGCCTCAGCAAGAAATAGCCTAAAATGCTTTGAGTACATCCTATACTCTAGCCAGAAACAAACTCAGGTTTTTGCGAAACGTTGTCATCGCGGAGTCAGGTATTGTAAACTCCAAGTGGTCATTTTTTTCTGACCGTAATATAATCATTTTTTTGCTTTTTGACGGTATATCTCTCGTCGTACTGCAACTTCTTGCCTGCGCGAACGTGTCGATTTTTTGTAAGCACGCGTCTCTGTACGCTATATTTAAGCTCAAAGTTTGATGGCATGCTCAGATCCGCACAGACTTCCTAAGAAACTTTTCCAGTCTGTGTTTTTAGGGTTTGTTACGTTTATCGAGTGTAAGTCCCCCGAGAGGGGAGGGTTGACAGCCGCAGCTTTTGATCAGTTCACAGGGAGACAGGAGAGTTCGCTTTTTTCAGCTGACTGACGAAATTCTCTGACGGTGCTTGGCTGCTTCTGCTGACTTCAGCTTTATACTCTCTAAACACAAGAACGCTCCTGTTTTCCCAGTATCCACTCACAGGGGTACGGTCTGTCCTTATGACACATTTCAGCAAGGGCATTTTAGGAATTGAATGTCATTTTCATTTTTTTAAATTTTATCTTAAAATCCCGCCCATCGAGTTAACTACATAGAGGTGAGCTACAGTCCATCTGCTCTTCCAACTCAAAA